>CAYVIG010000337.1:0-2532 GCA_964451445.1 uncultured Dehalococcoidia bacterium | reverse complement strand
GGGCGCTGAGACCATCGTTCCCGGGCACGGCTCAGTGTGCGGTCCGGAGGTCATTGACGATATTCAAGACTACCTGACTCTGGTCCAGAAAACGGCCCGGCAAGCCTTTGAAGCAGGGATTTCTCCCCTAGAGGCATCGCGTCAGTTAGACCTGGGTAGGTTCGCCGGTTGGCTAGATTCCGAGCGCATCGCCGGAAACCTGCACCGAGCCTATTCTGAACTGCGGTGGGAACCGGCGGGCACTGTGCTGGATCTTATCCCGATTGTTTCGGACATGGTCAGCCTAAACGGCGGCCGACCGGTGCGGTGTCTGGCCTAGACCTCAGCCAAAGAGTTCGTCGACCTTCCGCTTCTTCTCTTCGTCTGAGTCGCCGCCGCCTTGGATGGTCTCGTAGAAAGAGGCCCCATACTCTCGGATGCGGACCACCACTGGAAGCGGGAGCGCGTGTCCAAACACCAGCGCCTGCTGCTTGGACTCCAAACGCGACAACACAGACCGAAGCGCACGACTGCTGGACGTCCCTGAAAGCACCGCATCTATGTCCCGCTCATTGTCCAGCAGGCAGCTAAACCGGGTGCCCACCTGGCTCAGGACTTCAGAGTCGATGCCACTAGGTCGCTGGTCGATGACCATCAGGGTCACGTTGTACTTCCTGAGCTCTCGGGCGATGATGCCAAAGATGGTCTGGGACGCCACGGCGGTGTTCAGGAACTTGTGGGCTTCCTCGATGACAATCACCAGTGGGCGAGGCTCTTTCCCAGCCCCGCCCATGGCCGACTCTTTAGCCTCGACATACTTACGGTGAATGCGTCGGGTCAGTAAGTTACTGACCAAAATGTAGGCGGCTTCGTCGTCGCCGTAGCGGCCAAACTCCAGCACCACATGCTGCCCTCGTTCCAGGTGCTCAATCATCTGGGCGGCGGTATCGACCCTGCTGTGCTCCACCATGAAACCGTGGCGGGTAAACCGGCCCATTCGGTTGTAAAGGGCGCGTAATGCACCGGCGTTGACCTGCAGTTCTTCGGCAAGTTCAAGCAACGATCCGTCCCGGCCAGTGTCCAAGAACTCTTTGAGCCAGCTTTCCTCACTGAACTTTTCCCGAAGATTGTAGGCAGCCGAGGCGGCAACCTCAGAAAGGTTCAACGACTCGCGGAGCAGTTCCACATCCTCTGGTTCGATGTGGTTGAAACCCAGTTTCACCGTTTCGTCAGTGGAGAGACCTCTCCGACGTGAGTGGTCTTCATCCAAGGTAAAGGTCGATACTTTGGAGCCGAATAGTTGCTTCAGGCCTTTGACGTTTATGCCTTTATCAGCGTCCTGTCCCTGCCAGCCGTACTCGCTATGCATATCGAAGATCAGCGACGATGCCTCGCTCCTCTGGACTATGCCGGTTAGCAGCAGTCTGGTAAGGAAGGTCTTGCCGGTGCCGCTCTTGCCGAACACTCCCATGGACCGCTTGACCAGTTCACCAAGGTCCAGACAGAGTTTGGTCTCCATATCTAGAGGATTTCCAATCCAGAAGTTGCCGTCTTCTTCACTTCCGAAGACCATCTCAACGTCGTCTTGTGAGGCGGTGTACGCACGCGAGAAGTGGGCGGGAATACTTTTCGCCGCCGTCGGGCCTTGTTCGTCACCGATCACATCGGGCAATGTCAGTTGAGGTAGAACAGAGACGGTGCCAAAGGCGACGGTCCCCTGCAAAGCCTGGATCACAAATGGGTCGTCGGCTGGTAACGGAGTGTATTTCATGCGGGGGTCGGTACTGCCGAGACCGATGTCGGTGACCACACCAAAGAACCGGTTGTCCGAGCCTTGCAGGGTCACAAAGGTGCCCACCTTTATCTGCTCTACGGACACCCCCTGATCCAACCGTACCTCAACGCCATTAGACACCGAACCCTCAATGACCATGCCCAAGGGCTCGCCTTGCTGCGCGGGAAGCTGGCCGTTGTTGGCCCGATTAGAGTCGCCGTTTGAGTGGTCGAACAGCGTCACGGAGAGACTCTCCGGAGTATGGAGTTCAACCTGGATACGTCTGCGGAGAGTTCCACAGCCAAAGTACGGCAGGCTTGTGAGAGGAAATAACCGGGCTGGTCATGGGATGTTGCCGCCTGCCGGATGCACGCGCCGACTATCTCATCAGAGTGGGACGCGCCAGAATTCAGCAGCAGACGGAGCAGATCCAAGTTTTTCGTGAACTCCGCCACCTCATCGGGACTGCAGGAATAGACAAAGGAATGCACACGGGGAGGTCTTGGTGGGAGGTACTGGCGGGTTACGCCATTTTCAACATGCCCGGCAATATAGACTTCATATCGGGAGGTCAATAATCGGGCCAGTTGGGGGTTGTCGCGAATGACATCTTCTTCGGAGTCGGCGTCTTCCCCTCGGGCCAGCACTGGACGGGCCGAATCGAGGGGTTCCGTTGTTACCTTACCAACCACACCGTAGATGTTTGGGGTGTCGGTACGCACCAACCCGCCAAGGGCCGGAGCGCCTTCAAGTTGGTAGCACTGGGCGACGAACGAGGT
>CAYVIG010000336.1:0-2539 GCA_964451445.1 uncultured Dehalococcoidia bacterium | reverse complement strand
ATGGCCAGCGGTTCATATCCGTTCACGGAAATTACGTAGACATGGTTGAGTTGGCGGCGGAACAAGGATTCGACGTAGTCAATGGAGTCCTGTTAGACCTGGGATTCTCGTCTAGGCAAGTGGAGTGCCCCGGTTACGGGTTGAGTTTCCAGGTGGATGAACCGCTGGATATGCGCTACGACCTTGATGGTGAGTTGACGGCCGAAAAGATCGTCAACACCTATGGCGAAAGAGAACTTGGCCAGTTGATACGGCGCTTTGGGGAGGAACCTCGGGGTATGAGTATTGCCAGGGCCATCGTAAAAGAAAGGCCAGTCAATACAACGGCCCAGTTGGCATCGATAGTGAGTGGGGTGTTGGGCCGTCGCCCTGGCCAAAAAGTGAACCCTGCCACCAAGACGTTTCAGGCTCTTAGGGTGGAAGTAAATGAAGAACTTTCCAATGTGGAGCTGGGTCTGCATGCTGCGGTGAGTCTGCTGTCCACCGGAGGTCGGTTGGCGGTAATCAGTTACCACAGCCTGGAAGACCGGATAGTTAAGTCGTTTTTCAACAGAGAGGCAGCAACCTGTGTCTGCCCGCCCAGTTTGCCGGTATGCGTCTGCGGTCAGACACCGCGGATCAAGATCATCAACCGGCGGGTAATCAAACCGTCGAACGAAGAAGTCCAGTCGAATCCCAGGAGCCGCAGCGCCAAGCTGCGGGTGGTCCTACGGATCTAGTAAGACCTCTCAACCTATACAAAGCGCTCAGTTAATACGACGATAAAAGGAAGGTGGCAACTTGGCAAGAGATAGTTTCTACACAGCGGTTGACATCGGCGCCGATAAGATCACTTCCATCATGGCCCGCGTGGGCACCGAGGGAGAGCTTAAGGTGCTGGGTACCGGAGTTGTGGCCTCCCAGGGCATTCAAAAGGGCCGAATTGAGAACATCGAAGAAGTCCAGGAAGCTGTTGCCGCGTCGCTGGAAGAGGCGCAGCGCTACATTGGAAACGCAGCTCCGACCGGTGTCTATGCGAGTGTCAGCGGCAGCCACCTAACTTCTCTGAACACCCGAGAAGAGGTTGGCAACCCCGACGATGTCGGCGATATCTCCAGCAAATTGTTGGACCGCCTGTTGCGCGGCTCCTTTCCTGACGTTGGTCCCAACCAAGAAGTCCTGCATGTGATTCCCATAGATTACCACGTGGATGGTATGTCGGGCATTCGCAACCCCGTGGGATTGCACGGGAATCTGGTGGAAGTGGAAGCCCACGTAGTGATGGGTGATTCCGTGATCTTGAAGAACACCATCAAGGCGATCGAGGCCAACAAAACCACGGTTAAGAGTATGGTTCTCCATTCTTTGGCCTCGGCTGAAGCCACGTTGACCGGCGATGAAAAAGAGATGGGTGTGGTGCTGGTAGACATCGGCGGCGGCACCACCGACCTGGCGATCTATCGGCAAGGTCAACCTTGGTACTCAGCGGTGATTCCCGTCGGTGGCAGCCAATTGACCAGAGATCTCTCAGTGGCTTTGAAGACACCGATGTATATGACTGAAGAGATGAAG
This sequence comes from uncultured Dehalococcoidia bacterium, assembly GCA_964451445.1. Lineage (GTDB taxonomy): Bacteria > Chloroflexota > Dehalococcoidia > Lucifugimonadales > UBA3495 > UBA9611. The sequence continues at coordinate 988 of CAYVIG010000336.1, read as the reverse complement.
ATCAAATGGGGCAGCGTCATGCCCGAGATGGTCGCAGTTGATGATGAGGTGGTGATTCCCAGTTTCCAGGGGCAGCCAAAACATGCGCTGTCTCGCAGGATACTGTGCGAGCCACTGGAATCCAGGATGATCGAGATCATCAAGCTGATCGCATTGAAAGTGAAACAGTCCGGACTCAGAGAATTCCCTGCCGGCGGCCTGGTACTGACCGGTGGCGGATCAGAGATGACCGGACTTGCGGAACTTGTTCAGAAAACCCTGGGAGGACAAGTACGTATCGCTTACCCGGAGGGTATCGCCGGTCTGCCGGCGCAGCTCAGAAAACCGGCGTTCTCGGCCGCAGTCGGGCTGCTTCTCTGGGGCATAAAACACCAGGGCGAAACACGGTCTTCCATGAATGGCGGCCGATCGATAAGGGGAAGTAAATCTTGGCGATGGGGGTTGGGCAGAAAGAAAGCAGCCGCAGTTAATTGACAATCGCTAAGCCGTCGACGCCGATAGAATGCGCCGGCGCTCCGGGGACTGCCCGGATAAAGGACCCAGCAAGATCGGCCAAAAGCCAGCAGATCAAAAATCGGGAGTCCAGTGAGGGCCCCAAACATAAATTGATGATGGTGATGTGGAGGACCTAAGATGGTACAAGACAATTCAGCAGCCTGGGAGCCAAGCAAGGACACAGATCACACCTTTGAAATGGTGCAGGAAATCAACGCAGGCTCACCCAACATTAAGGTAATGGGCGTTGGCGGAGGCGGTAGCAATGCTGTGAGCCGCATGTTTAAAGACAAACTGCCCGTGGTTGAATACTTTAGCGTCAACACAGATGCCCAGCATCTGTTCCGCTGTGACGTTTCCCATAGACTGGCTATCGGCCAGAACCTGACTCGCGGTTTGGGATCTGGCGCCAATCCTGATCTCGGTCGGCAGGCAGCGGAAGAGAGCCGCCACGATATCGAAAAAGCGCTGGAAGGCGCGGACATGGTCTTCC
>CAYVIG010000335.1:0-2557 GCA_964451445.1 uncultured Dehalococcoidia bacterium | reverse complement strand
AGACTTTTCACATCCGCAAATAAAAGCCGCCGCCGGGCGGCGGCGGCTGCTGTTTTAGCTACTTTCTAAAAGAGGGGTTAGCTTCCGAGTACGGAGTCTACCTTCTTCTTAAGTGCGCCTTTGGGTACTGCGCCAACGATCTGATCCACGGGCTGTCCGTCCTTGAAGAAGAGCAGGGCGGGAATACTGCGGATGCTGTATTGCATCGCGGTGTTGGGACTGGCGTCCACGTCCAATTTGACCACCGTCAATTGACCGTCATAGTCAACGGCCATGTCATGCACGGCGGGAGCGATCATCTTGCAGGGGCCACACCATTCAGCCCAGAAGTCCACCATTACTGGTGTCTCCGATTCCAATACTACTTGTTGCCATGTGTCGTCGTTCGCCTCAATAGGTTCTGCCATTTCCATCCTCCGGAATCTCTTACGCATATTGCATGCGCAATAACTTGGATGCGATTTGCTGAGTTTGGATTCACTTCTGCATGAACCCACGGGTCTGGCCTCAATTTAACGGGACCAATCTGCTGTGGCATCAGTTTAATCGGCGTATAGAACGAGGTCAACTGACGAGAGTCCCGATTAATGCCTCTACCAAATCCATTGGTGAGACCTTCATCATGTCTGATTGTTGACGGCTTAAGTCAGGCATGAATCGAGCCTACGAATCCGGGCGTGACTCCTTGGTTTATCACCCGAGGTGGCTTATAGTATTTACGAACATATGGAGATAGTCGAAGGCATTAAACAGCAAGGAGACCGAGCCACCCTGACGCTTACGTCGTGGGGGCGACTGGGCGAGGCCATGGCCGCATTCGACGGACAAAACGTGTTCGTAGCCGGTGGCATTCCCGGAGAACGGGTGGTGGTTGAGGTGGTAAAAGTCCACCGCAAGTACGTGTCTGCCAAGGTTGTCCAGGTGCTTGAGGCGTCGCCAGACCGGGTGGAGCCGCCCTGCCCTTACTACGGTGAGTGCACCGGATGCCAGTGGCAGCATCTTTCCTATGAAGCCCAACTCCGGATCAAGCGCGAAAAAGTGATCGATGCCCTGCAACGCGTAGGTGATTTGGTTGACCCAAATGTGTCGGAGGTTAACCCATCTCCCGATCAGCACGGCTACCGAAACCACGCCAGGTTCACCGTCAATAAGGAAGGCTCGCTGGGGTTCGTAAACCGCGAGACCCGCCAGTTCGTCCGTATCGAGAAATGTTTGCTGATGCATCAGGGCGTGAACACCTTGCTGGAAGACTTGCAGGACAACTGCGGAGAGACAACCCAGTTATCCATACGGGCCGGCAAATACTCAGGAGATTTCCTGATCCAGCCCTACCTGGTGCACCCAAACATCAGCGTAACCACCGGACAGAAACGGTACACGGAATCGGTGGACGGCCATGAGTTTCTGGTTTCATCGCCGTCGTTCTTTCAGGTCAATGTGGACCAGGCCGCCGCGGCCGCCAACGTGGTTCGCGATAGGCTGAAACTAACTCCAGATGATGTGCTGTTGGACGCCTATACCGGTGTGGGCACATTCGCCATCCTGCTGGCTCCTGCCGTCAAGAAGGTCATCGCAGTGGAGGAGTCCTCGGCAGCGGTGGCTGATGCCAAGCAGAACGCCGGAGACCTGGAAAACCTCGAGTTCGTGCTGGGCCGGTCTGAAGATGTGTTCCGAAATCTGCCCGTAACCCCTGATGTCGTGGTGCTGGACCCGCCCCGTTCTGGCTGCCAACCCCAGGCTTTGGCAAGCTTGATAGGGATGAAGCCGTCTAAGGTGGCTTACGTTTCTTGCGATGCTGAGACGCTGGGCCGCGACCTCAAGATCCTTTGTCAGGGCGGTTACAAGCTGGATGAGGTAGCTCCGCTGGACATGTTTCCGCAGACGCATCACGTTGAGTGTGTTGCCCTGCTCTCTCTAGGCCATCAGGAACTTGGTTCCGTTGGGGAGGCTTCCTCAATGGAAACCACCCTCGCTGATGCCAACTCTTCAGTAGTAACAACCCCTGGTATCACCCTGGCTTCTGCATCGCCCCGGCGTCGGGAATTGATGGACATCCTTGGGTTGGATTTCGTAATCATCCCAGCTGACCTCTCGGAAGACCCAATCCCCGGAGAGACGCCTGTGGAGATGGTCCGTAGGCTGTCTTTGGAGAAAGCCCAGGCCGTTGCGGCTAACCTGCAATCCGGATTGGTAATCGGCGCTGACAGTACGGTGGTGTTTGAAGGGCTGGCCGTTGGTAAGCCGGTGGATGACGATGATGCCCGTCGGATGCTCCAGGAACTGAGAGGGACCACCCACCATGTCTCGACGGGAATCACGGTGATGGATGCGGCGTCGGGAAAATCTTTGAGCGACGCCATGACCAGCGAAATCACCCTGCGTTATCTGAGTGACCAGGAGATCGAGTCGTCCATCGCATCGGGCGTGCCAATGGATAAAGCGGGTGCCTACGCGGTACAGGATACCGAACTGCGACCAGCATCCGATTGGCAAGGCTGTTACAACAATATAGTAGGCCTACCGGTCTGTCGGCTTGTTGAGATGCTGCAGGAACTCA
>CAYVIG010000334.1:0-2560 GCA_964451445.1 uncultured Dehalococcoidia bacterium | reverse complement strand
AACATTTGAACTCCTGAGTCGACAAGGAACAACTCACCGTCCGTGAGTAGAACGTCGGGACTTGCATCGCCGTAATGGACTATCGCCCCATTGGCACCAGCAGCAGCGATAGTGGTGAAACTAAGGTCGTAGAACCCATCTTCAGAGGCATATTCTTCGTGCAGCGAAAGGCTGTAATCGAGCTCACTCACCTTTTCACCTGAGGCTATCTTATCTTCCAAGGCCTTGAAACTTCTGATCTTAGCAGCGGCAGCGTGACGGTGAGCCTCACGGCTAGCCACGATCTCAGCGTCGTTCTTGATCGCCTTCAGCATCACCACGGGATTCGCCTTTTCAATCACTTTCTGGGCGTTTTTCATTGCCAGACTGGTAGCCATAGTCGTCCCGCTGGGATCCAACCACACAGCTCCCGACACACTATCACTGGCTAGTCTCATAGATTCAAAATAGGTCTCATATGGGTGGAACTCGACCAACGAATCGAGGGCCTGCCGTAACGCGGTAGGCGGATCAGTCCTGGTGAAACACCTCGCTGTCTCCATATCGATGACGAGGTAGGACTCGAACACTGGGTTGAACGCGATATCACTGCCTCTTAAGTTTGTAACCCACGCGATCTCGTCTAATTTGGTCAACACCAACAGACCTGCACCAAATTCAACCATCTTTTTGCGGATACTCGAAAGCTTCTCGGCCACTCCGACACCAGTAACAACCTCATGCAAGGCATAGATGGAATTGGACGGTGGGAGCGGTTGGTCTTCCCAAACTGCGTCGACCAAATTTGAACCGATAGGCACCATCTCCGACTCTGTCGAATATAAGGCGGCCGAATAAGCGGCATAGGCTTGCATCGACAATACAGCTGGGTCGAACCCAACACGGATACTACCCCGTTCTTTCTCCATATCCGTCAGCCATTGGCTCGGCGTGCGCTCGCCACTCAAACCAAGTTTATGTATGCGGAACTTGTTGAGGTCCACTTCTTCATCTGCCTGAAGGTAATAACGGGAATCAACAAACAAGTGGTTGCCGTCTGGACAGATGATCGCGTCTCCGGCCGACCCCTTGAATCCAGTTATCGCCGTGCGTCTGCAGGCATATTCAGGAACGTATTCGTTCAGGTGAGCATCTGAGGATGGGACCAGATAAGCGCCTACCTGAGCTTCTTTCATACTCCGGTGGAGTGCATCCAACCGGCTGGTTAACTGATTGACCATGGTAAAACAACGATCCTTGTAAAGGGTTTTAGGGCTTACGATAATATCTAAGTTTAAAGAAATTCTCCGTTAGTATGCCAAGTTATATTAACGGATTAAAAATAACCGAACGATCCTGGGCACCTCTCCCAAAGCCGGAACCGAGATCCGGCCTACTTCTCTAGAATTCAAGTCGAGGTCAAATGGTTCTACGGGCCACTCCGTGTAACCATCTGAGTACCACATCAGGCGGGGGTCGCTCTCGATTATATCAATGGTAGGATGGAAGGAGGTTCTCCGGTTCCATAGTACGGCCGATAAGTCGTATGTGGAAGACGGTGAGTTCACATAACTTGTCACTCCTCGCCTCTGAACATTTTCTTGTGGAAGCCTAAAGAGAACCCCTTATCCGATGTCATCATGGAGGAATCTTGCCAAGCATAAAGTTGGTCACTGAGAAAGAAGCCAGCGGAAGAGTCAAGGAAATCTATGAGGACATCAAGGCCACTATGGGGTGGTCTTTCGTACCCGAGACATTCCAGATGGTCGCCCATGACCCGTCGCATCTAGACTCTTACTGGGCAAAATACAAACAGACCATGACGGCAGGCAAACTTGACCTCAAAACAAAGAAACTCATCGCCTATCTTGTCTCCGTGATGAACAACTGCGGGGTTTGAGTGCGCTTCCACTTAGATGCCGTGAAGCATCAAGGAATGGACGACGCAACGCTCGCCGAGGCCGTTGAAGTGATGACTGAAGTCGCGAAAGGAAACCTCATCATGCATTCGGTAGGAGGCCGACATTAGGCCGGTTCTTATCAGTCGACGATGGTGTTGATGGTGAGGTCAGGTGGCGACTCGATTACTCGAATGACTTAGACCTTTGACACAAAGGTTAAATAGACTCTTTTGGCACTCGTCACGCAATACGACAGGAAAAGTCTTGTCTGCCCTCACAGAATCGAACTGGCATCAGGATGGTCTGTGAATATCGGTATCATCCTCTCAGAATGCGCTCAAAATGATACTGCAGAATAGATATACACCGATCAAAATCAAAATGGTTCCACTGGCCTTGGTTATAGCTGAACTGTGAGTTTGTACAAGCGATATCATGCCAGCCTTTGTAAGGGTCAACGTAACTGCAACATACCATCCAGCATCAATCGATGCGGCAGTGATGCTTAACAGACCTGTAGCTGTCCAACCCATGTTTTGTTCCACGAAATGGCTGAATATCGCCAAGAAGAATAACGCTATCTTGGGATTGAGAATCGAAATCAAGAAACCTTCTACAGCACCTTGTATCAAGGTCTTCGAAGAGGCTCTAGGCGGAGAGATGTTACTGCCGATTGGGCC
>CAYVIG010000333.1:830-2561 GCA_964451445.1 uncultured Dehalococcoidia bacterium | reverse complement strand
TTATAATTTTGATTTTGTATATGATGAAACAATTTATTTTCCTATTTAGGAAGAAATACAGTGCCTCAGTTTATAAATGATAAAGAATTATTTGTTGGGGTATCAACAGGTGGGTTGTATTATCTCTCAACTTGCAATCATCCTGATATAAATAATGATTATCAGATAAATATTTCAGATATTATATTAGTTGTTGATTTAATTATAAATCAATCTATTAACGATATTCAATGTCAATATGATTTAAATAATGATAATATTATTAATGTTATAGATATTATTTATCTGATAAATATAATTTTATTTTAATTGTCTGTAACATCTTGTAAATGTGATTTAAATCTCATTGTTATATAATTATTGTTTTGTATATTCCTTTGAATTTAGGGAGAACAGTTTTGATAAAAAAATGTAAATATTGTTTGTTGTTAATTATTATTGCAAATTTCATATTCTCAGAAAATGGATAAATGAAATCATCAAAGATTAAGCTTTTATCATCAAATATATATAATACTAATTAGGTTTCAGAAGTTAATAATTATTTAATATTAGATACTGAGGATGATTATCATGAAGTTGTAATTGAAAATGGTATTCCTATAATTGATAATGGTTCTCCTAATGTTCCAAAGAAAACAACATCTATTATTATTCCAGATAATGGCAATATGAGCATTGCAATCATTAATGCAGAATATGAAGAAATTCAGAATATTAAAATTGCTCCTTCAAAAGGGAATTTAACTAGAGATATTAATCCAGCTTCTATACCATACACGTTTGGAAAAGTATATAAAAAAGATGAATTTTATCCAGGTAATTTGGCAGAGCTTGATGATCCTTATATCCTTAGAGATATTAGAGGTCAGAGTGTTATATTTTATCCTATTCAGTATAATCCATTTACCCAGACTCTAAGAGTTTATAAAACAATTGAAATAGCCATCACTTCAAGTGGTGTATCTGATATTAATGTATTATCTAGAACAGAGAATGAAATAAAGTCATCAAAAGAGTTTTCTCATATATATGACAATTTATTTATTAATTCTCAAACTGATACCAGATTTGAATTTCTTGATGATTATGGTTCAATGCTTATTATATGTTATGATGATTTTATTGATGAAATGGAAGATTTTGTTGATTGGAAAAATAAGAAAGGTATTAGCACTGATATTGTAGGAGTCAATGAAATTGGTGCAAGTGTTTCACAAATCCAGACATTTGTAGAAAATTATTATTATGATAATAATTTGGTTTATTTATTACTTGTTGGTGATGTTGCTCAGATTCCAACACCTATAATCAATGGAGCTTCCTCAGATCCTTCATATGGATTCATAAATGGGAATGATTCATTTGCAGAGGTTATAGTGGGTAGGTTTTCTGCTAATAATCCCTCTGAGCTTATAACACAAATTCAAAGAAGTCTTGATTATGAACAAAGCCCTTCTATTATAGAGCATTTTGATAATGCACTTGGGATAGCTTCTAATCAAGGTCCCGGTTATGGTGGATTATCAGATGATGATTTTAATACTTTAATCTGGGATGATTTTTTATCAACATTTACTTATGAAAGCTATGAAGGAATTTATGATCCTAATGGTTCTGTATCAGATGGTATGTATGCAATTAATAATGGCGTAGGTGTTATCAATTATACAGGGCATGCAGGTCCTACGGGATGGGGAAATGGAGCGGCCTTAGGTGTTAGTGATGTGC
>CAYVIG010000333.1:0-820 GCA_964451445.1 uncultured Dehalococcoidia bacterium | reverse complement strand
AATTACCGTTTATTTTTACAGTTGGATGTAATCCTGGAGAATTTAATAATTATGGTGAGTGTTTTTGTGAAGCATGGATGCGAGCAACTGATGATGATGGAAATCCGACTGGTGCTATTGGTCATTTGGGTTCTACAATCAGTCAATCCTGGGAACCTCCAATGCATGGTCAGTGGGCGATGAATTCTATTATGACAGAATCTTATGATGATAATATATCAAGATCATTTGGTGGTATATCTGTAAATGGTTGTATGCATATGAATGAAGCTCAGGGTAGTAATGGCATTAATGAAACAAATCACTGGACTATATTTGGAGATCCATCTATAATAATTCGTACTGATGAACCAGAAGTATTAACTGCATCTTATAATAATGCAATTTTTATTGGACAAACTGAATTTGTTGTAGGTGTTGGAATAGATGATGTGCTGGGTGCAATTTCTATAGATAGTGAACTCTTAATTTCAGCTGTTTCTTCTGGAGGTGTTATAGTATTTGATTTGTCTGAAATAGTTTTAGAACCAGGAGAAGTTGATTTAGTATTAACTTCATTTAATACTATTCCGCATCAGACTATTATAAATGTTGAAGCTCCTGATGGTGCTTACCTTGTATTTGATAGCTATACTCTACTTGATGATAATAATGATATGATTGAGTATGGAGAAGACATAGATTTGCAGATTTCAGTTGAAAATATTGGTAATTTCAATGCAAGTGCTATTACGGTTAATGTGACTAGTGATGATGAATATATTTCAATGATTAATGGTGAGTCAATGATTGCATATGCAATTATGAATGAAGTTGCCAC
>CAYVIG010000332.1:0-2593 GCA_964451445.1 uncultured Dehalococcoidia bacterium | reverse complement strand
TTTGAGCACTACAAACTGGTTGCGACTGAGGTTAAATCGGGCCTGGTCCACTATTACGATTCAGTTAAAGGCGTATCCCAACCTCTTCCTTAGTGCCCTGTCTAGTGATCGGCGACGTGGGACTTAACCTAGTCTGCGTGACGTGTCGAGCAACATGATAGGTCGGAGTCACGCGCCCTTAGCAGACATCTGAGAGCGATCGACTTTTCTCAACTAGTTTACTCATATGAGTCCACCGAATCTTACCTGAAGAAGTTAATCCCTGCTTGTTGGGTTTCCCAGTCTTCGTGAACAAACGGATTTACCGGCTCATCTTGGTTAAAGGGTATGAACCAGTCGTCGAATTCGAGATTGTTGGGGAGTGAGACTCTACTATTCAGATCGATGCGCGGTTCGTCTGGAACGGCATTATAGAGCTGTAGAAACTCATCGTCACGATAGGCGATGGACTTGAAGGTATTGTAGTCAGCGTCTAGGCGTTGAATGCCTTTTAACAGACTAGACGCATGTTGAATCAGGATATGTAACGCAAACGCCTCCGCCGTGCAGCGGGGAACAGGAGCAATCTTGCTCGGCTGTGCCAACCTCTCAGCGACAGATATCATCCCGATGATGAACTTGTGGCAAAAGATAGGGGTATAACGACTGTTGAATTTCTTCGGCAGCCAGTCTGCTATCTGTTCAATCTTTCCCGAGTCTACAGGAGAGATATGAAAATGGGCATCAAGAAAATCTGAATATGCGACGTCTAGAGCTATCCGGTGGCTTTCCGAAAGCTCCTCTTTCCAGGCTACGGCGAACATAAAAACCTTTTAAATATCTGGATGAATGATCAGGGCGGACGTCTGGACAAGTTCGACGGTGTTCCTGCGGTCCACCACTGGGTTTTGAAATCGGTTTGCTAAATAGTACCAGTGAATTCCATGTTGAAGTAGAATTGCGCTATTCTCGCACTCCAAGGAGACCATGACTACAAAGGCAAAATTCTGCCCTCACTGCGGCGAAACCCTACCCGAATCCGATGATCCATTTTGTAAGCTATGCGGAGCAAGTCTTGCTGAGATGGACTTCGGCATCAAATGCCACGAGTGCCAAGGCGTTATCCAAGATACCGACATCTATTGTCGGCACTGTAAACATTTTACGTCCTTCGACGCGTAAACCAACTAGCCCTTGGGCGTTGGGATGCTGAATTTTCGTCTAATTGACGGCTCTGGATTGCCGATCGGTTATCTCGTACACTCCCAGCACACGACAAGAGCCAAGATATTCTTCATAATTTGCAATTCATTGAGGTCGTTGGCATTCGAAACCCTTAGACCGGGTCGGGATTGATTGGGAAGACAACTTATCGACTCAGCGGTTTTGGCCATCAGGATTTTTAAATGAACCAGACTGAACTTATCGCCATCATTGAGAAGACTCGAAATGACGGACTCACGGAACTAAACCTCTCCCGAGAAGAGTTAACTGTATTGCCTCCGGAGATAGGCGATCTCAGTGATTTATTGGAACTTGATCTGTCTGGAAATGCCCTGACGGAGCTCCCGCCCGAGATTGGCAAACTGAACAACTTGGCCAGACTCAACGCACGCAACAACCAATTGACAAACCTGCCGCCGGAGATCGGAAATCTGACGAATCTGGTTGGTCTCTATGTTCAGGCGAACCAGCTAAGCAGCCTGCCACCTCAGATAGCGCAATTAACCAAGCTGAACCGGCTCAATGCCAGCCATAACAAACTGAAAGAACTACCGACCGAAATCGGGAAACTGGCGACTGTGACTTGGCTGTATCTGACCAATAACGAACTAACAGAGCTGCCCCCTGAGATTTGCAATATGTCTGGAATGACCGATTGCTATCTCCAGGATAACCAACTCACAGCATTGCCCCAAGACATCGGCAATTTGACTGAACTGAACGAGTTACAGTTGGATAACAACCAGTTGGAAGAAGTGCCGCCGGGGATCGGAAAACTCAGCAAACTTAAGGTCATCTACCTTCGGGAAAACAAGTTAAAGGCTTTGCCACCAGAGATCGGCGGTCTGACAAGTCTCACCTGGCTGTATCTGGGCGGCAACCAGCTGACAATATTGCCCCCTGAGATTGGCGGCCTCGTCAGCCTGACAGGGCTCTATATCGAGAACAATCAGCTGGAGAGACTGCCCCATGAGATCTCCAAGTTCAACAATTTGATCTGGTTGTATCTGGACAACAACCGACTGCCAGAATTACCCGATGAAGTGGGTGAATTGAAACAGCTGATTCAACTCAGCCTGCGGAATAACCAATTAACCGAACTGACTCCGGAAATTTGTAGTCTGACAAACCTGGTGTACGTAGATCTGGCCCACAACAAGATGACCTACCTGCCACCGGAGATGGGACAACTCACGGCGCTGAACGAGCTGCATATGAACGATAATATGCTGCGGGCATTGCCATCTGAGATTGGGGATCTCACGGAATTGATCGACTGTTTTCTCTCCAATAACCATTTGACCTCGGTGCCCAGTACAATGGGCAATATGGAGAGTCTGGAACGGTTATTCCTGTCAGATAACCATCTGACATCGTTACCGCCGGAGTT
>CAYVIG010000331.1:0-2635 GCA_964451445.1 uncultured Dehalococcoidia bacterium | reverse complement strand
TACTTCCCTCTGGAACAACTCCAACCCGGATGAAGCTGCATTGATCAATCCGAGCGGCACCACGGTCTCAACCTACACCTACCCGCCCAGCTGCTAGCCACCTTTGCCCAGAGGTATGCAGCGGGTTATACTCGCGTGCGGCATCAGCCTGGCATTCTCGAGCCGGCAATGACCATAGACTTACGCGATTTTGGAGGCACCTAGCTTGGAGATAGGAATATCAATTCCCCGAATACCCGACGTTCCAGGTCTGAGACGGTTCGTGGAAACGGCAGAGAATCTGGGCTTTGAATCGGTCTTGGCAGGCGACCACATCGTGCTGCCAACGGCGGGCACCAATCAGTATCCCTACACCGCAGATGGGTCCTTTTCTCGGCCGTCCAGCGAGCCGTTCTTAGAGACCATGACACTGTTGGGATTCTTGGCGGCCTGCACCAACCGGATCAAGCTGGGCAGCACGGTGATCATCCTGCCCTACCGGAATCCCGTGGTACAGGCCAAGATGTTCGCATCGTTGGACGTCCTGACCAACGGTCGGATGATATGTGGCGTGGGTGTGGGCTGGCTGGAAAAAGAGTTTGAGATCCTGGGGTTGGACTACAGCCATCGTGGTGCCATGACCGACGAGTTCCTGAGCATAATGCAGGCGCTCTGGAGTCAGCCCAACCCAGAATTCCACGGCAAGTACTATGACATCGACGGCATCCAATTTGAGCCAAAGCCGATCCAACAGCCGGGGGTCCCGGTCTGGGTGGGCGGCCACACCAAGGCGGCTTTACGGCGCACTGCCAGGTACGGAAGTTGTTGGCACACCACCCGCCAGACGCCCGAGTTTGTTGCCGCGAACATGCCTTATCTGCGGGAGCGAGTTGAGAAAGAGGGCCGCGACCAGTCCGAAATCACGGTGTCACTGAAACGCAGTCTGCATTTCACCGACATGGGGATGAACGAAGGCGGGTATGTTCGGAGTGGGGGATCATTGGTCGCCAGCACGCAGGAGGTGCTTGATGATCTTCACGCCTGCCAGGAGATTGGTATCGACCAATTGACCTACGATTTCCGAGTAGAGAGCGTGCCGGATTGCATTAAGGTGATGGAACACATAGCAGAGCATGTGCTCCCGGTGGCTGCCCGACTTTAAGAGGTTGGGGTTGGAATGGGGAATGCCTTGTTCGGAAATGTTGCCCCACCCTAACCCTCCCCTTTGCGTGGGGGAGGGAATTATTTCAGTCGCATCATTGGTTGATACGGCGTAGGGGCAGGTTCCTAACCTGCCCTGTTTCGCGAATGGCAAATTCCAATCAAGGGGGAGGGTTGTTTTTCTTTATAGGCCGCTGTCTTTGAATGACTTGGCTCGTTTGACCAATTCCTCGTTGGTGTGGGCCATCTGAGCGATCTGCTTTTCCGTGACCTCCCGTTTCACCGAGGCTGGGGCTCCGGTGACGAAGGAACGGTCCGGGACTTGGGTCCCGCCCAGCACCACCGAGTTGGCAGCGACGAGGCAGTTCTCTCCCAGGACAACCCGGTTCAGGATGGTGCAGTTGTTACCCAGCAGGGAACCCTTTTTCACCCGGTCACAGTGGACCACCACCGAGTGACCAACGGAAACGTGATCCTCAATGGTAAGTGCATTGCCGTGGATGATAGAACCCTCTTGGATGTTTACGTAGTCGCCAATGACTATGGCATCAGGGCTATCACCACGGATGGTCACGCCAGGCCAGATGCTGGCAAACTCTCCAATCTCAACATTGCCGACAACGTAGGCAAATTCACTGACCCAGGCCGTGTCAGCCACCTTGGGTGTGATTCCATCTAGGGTTCGAATCAAATCAATCCTCCAAGTCTCGTGGGTCTTCGTATCCAGAGGTCGCGGGTTCGCCGGATGCGTCACTCACAGATATCAAGCAGGTGCCAAGTCTTAGGGACTTGATGCCAGCGGTAGATTATAGCCTACAAGGAAGTGTCTGGTCAGGACGGGGTTGGGGCCAGGGGGGAAAGTGCTTATTCCCTGAGGGAACCAACCGCGCGCTTGGCTTCGCGGTCCATGTCCCGGTCTCGGATGGCGTGCCGCTTGTCGAACTGCCGTTTACCTCGGGCCAAGCCCAGCTCGATCTTGGCGTGGTGGCGTTTGATGTAAACGCGCAGGGCCACTATGGTGAGGCCTTTCTCAGCGACCGTGGCAGACATCTTCTGTATCTCAGCACGGTGCAGTAGGAGTTTGCGGTATCGTTTGGGGTCGTGGTTGTATCGACTTGCGGGGTCGTACGGGGCGATATAAGCGTTGTTCAGCCACATCTCTCCGTCAACTGATCTGGCATAGGCGTCGCTGAGGTCTATCTTCCCTGCGCGCACAGACTTGATCTCGGTTCCAGTCAGGAGAATACCCGCCTCGTAGCGTTCAAGAATCTCGTAGTTGAAAAATGCCCTACGATTGGACGCGACCGGGTGATAGTCTTTCTCCGGCGCTTTTTGCTGCGCCGCCTTCTTACCTGTCGGTGCTGTTGGAGTCGATGATTTCTTCTTAGCCATAAACGATTACTACTTATTCTGAGCTGCAGTACCTTCCCCTAGTTCTTGCCTCAATATTTCAATGGCCCGATCGAGATACACGTCTTCGTCTTCATCCCCATCG
>CAYVIG010000330.1:0-2651 GCA_964451445.1 uncultured Dehalococcoidia bacterium | reverse complement strand
GTGGCATTGCTTTGGACGCTTTGGCTAGGACCCACCTTTGGAACTCCGGGTTGGATTATGGTCACGGCACCGGCCACGGGGTTGGGGCATTCTTAAACGTCCATGAAGGCCCCCAGAGGATTGCTCCTCGTGGTGTTGACGAACCCATGAGAATCGGAATGATCGTATCCAACGAACCTGGATATTACGAACAGGGTTGGGGAGGAGTCCGTCTAGAGAATCTATATGTTGTAACCGATGATGATACGCTGCCGGACCATCCGGACGGCAAGCGCTGGCTACGCCTGGACACTTTGACCTTGATACCATTCGAAACGTCCCTGATTGACTGGGACCAGATGTCGCAAGCTGAGAAAACATGGCTCGGCGGATACCACCAGGAGGTATGGGACAAGATCAGCCCCATGCTGGGAAATGATGACCGCCGATGGCTTCTGGAGAAGTGTCAACTTCCAGGAGTGTCCATCTCAGAATAGGGCACCATATTTCGGTTCGGAGCTAGTCTCGTCATTCGGGGACAGAGTTCTTGGCTCAAAACTTCTTCAACCGTAAACCAACGGTGGGCTCAGTCTGACCTACGGCACCTTTAGGAGTCATAGAAATTGGATCGGTAGACTGCTGATTAGGTAATCCTCTCTAAAGTCGCTACGGTCCTTAAAGATTCAGTGGGATCTATTAGCCAAAGAGTTTAAATATGGACTATCACTATATCGTCGTCGGAGGAGGGACTGCCGGCTGCGTACTAGCCAACCGACTTTCCTCGGACCCCAACACTAGTGTTCTCTTGCTGGAAGCTGGAGGGAAGGACGATTATTTCTGGATCGACATACCGGTAGGCTATCTCTACACCATAGGGAACCCACGGACCGACTGGTGTTACCAGACGGAGCCCGAACCAGGACTGAACGGAAGAAGCATAGGGTATGCACGCGGCAAGGTGCTTGGCGGCTGCTCGTCGATTAACGCCATGATATATATGCGAGGCCAGCGCAGCGATTACGACTATTGGGAAGAACTAGGGAATCGCGGCTGGGGGTGGGACGATATCCTACCCGTATTTAAGGGCTCCGAGAATTATCAGCATGGTGCCGATGAATTTCATGGCGGAGACGGCGAACTGAGGGTGGAGGAGCGACGTGTGAATTGGGAGATTCTGGATGCTTGGCGTGACGCTGCTGAGCAATGTGGGATTCCCAAGATTCAGGAATTTAATCGCGGAGACAATTTCGGTAACGCGTACTTCCAGATGAACCAACGCCGAGGTACACGTTGGAGTGCTACCAAGGCTTTTTTGCGGCCTGCCATGTCTAGACCAAATCTCACTGTGTTGACCAATGCGCACACCCGAAGGATTTTGATAGAGGATTATCCTAATGGTAAACGGGCGGCGGGTGTTGAAGTACACATGGATAGTGGCGATACGTTGAACTTCAATGCCTCGCGAGAAGTCATCCTGTCCGCAGGGTCGATTGGTTCTCCCCAGATCCTCCAGTTATCAGGGATCGGTCCCGGCCAGCTGCTAAATAGCATGGGTATTGGAGTGGTCCATGATCTTCCCGGCGTCGGAGAGAATCTCCACGACCATCTACAAGTCCGGTCTGTCTACAAGGTGGAAAATACGACTACTCTTAACAAGAAGGCCAATTCGCTGTTAGGGAAAATCATGATGGGACTGCAATATATGGCATTTAAGACCGGACCTCTTACGATGCCACCATCGCAGTTAGGCGCTTTCGCAAAGAGTGATCCAGACCAACCTTCAGCAAATATAGAGTGGCACGTACAGCCCCTATCTCTCGATAAGTTTGGCGATCCTTTGCATAGCTTTAATGCGATCACACCATCTGTTTGTAATCTGCGGCCTAGCAGCCGGGGTCATATCCGTATTAAAAGCCCGGATGCAATGGTGGCACCAGGGATCACCTTGAATTATCTGTCTAGTGAAGAAGACCAGAGAGTCGCCGTAGAAGGAATGCGGTTCACTCGTCGCATTATGTCAGCACCTGCTCTCAGTAAATATAGGCCTTTCGAGGTGAATCCAGGCCCAGAAATCAACGAAACGGACGAGTTGTTACGCGCGGCAGCGGAGCTCGGCACCACCATCTTCCATCCAGTAGGCACCTGCAAGATGGGAAATGACAAGATGGCTGTGGTTAACGATAGACTCTTGGTTCATGGAATCAAGGGTCTGAGGGTCATAGACGCATCGATAATGCCTAGAATCACGTCTGGCAACACCAACGCTCCGACTGTAATGATTGCTGAAAAAGGAGCTAGGTTTATCCAGGAAGGCTAATACTGCAACGAAGTGCCGACGGAATTGATTGAGCTCCATCGAGCTAGAAGAAATATTGTCATGAGCATTGGCCTAGCATTGTGGCACCGAAGCCGTTGATCTAGATTTAGTACCAGGCGAATGGCACAGCAACACGAAAACCTCCCCTCTATTAGGGAGGTTTTACGATTAATAGTATTTCTTTGGCGTCAGGCAAAAAAAGAGCGCCTCCAGCACTTTCTGAAAACGCTCCGTTATTTTAACATGAGAGAGGTTGTGCCTAGATTCGAACAATATACTTGAATTACAAGACGAGTTGACATGGCATTTATTTACCGTCTTTGATGAAGTCCGATACACGCTCCGCCATCATCAT
>CAYVIG010000329.1:0-2661 GCA_964451445.1 uncultured Dehalococcoidia bacterium | reverse complement strand
CAAGATGGATTCATCCATCAGGCACGAGTCTATGAACGTCCTGAATCCTGGTGGCCGCCAATGAATGGGCGGAATGGACCCGGTGGCGTACTCGGTTACCTCGATCACCGTTTCCGGGGACGCGAGTTTGATGTCCCTGGAGCCGATGGCCCGTTTGAGATTGCTGGAGACGGCGTTCTTGTCGCCACCCAGCATTACCAGGACCTGCTCACCGGCGCCGGATTCAAACACCAGTGTCTTGACCATTTGGGACTCATTGTAGCCAAGGGCTTGGGCGACGTTGGCCGCTCCCTTCTCTGTCTCCGGAGAGAACCGCAACTTTTCATAGGAGACTTGGTGTTCGTCTAAAAAGGTGTGAGCGGGGAGATTCAACGGCAGGTTGTCGTCAGTAGTCAAAGACGTGATCCCTTAAGAAGGCGTAGACCACATGGCCCACCGAGATCGCCAGGGCGGCGCAGGCGATGTACAGCGTCCGGCGCTGTAGCTTGCGCGAATAATCGTCTGGCGGCTGTTCGGCCAATTAGATAGCCTCTAATGCCCTGATAACTTCGTCTGATCTGACGATGTCCGCTTGTCGAGGAAGTATCCGCTGAATCAGGAAGTCATGCACTTCTACGTCCGAGTCAGAACAACAGTCCTCAACCACAAATAGGTTGTAATCCAGGTCCGCGCCGTAGCGGACGGTTGATAGGACCACGCCGCTGGTGGCATAGCCAAGAATCACCAGGTCGCGGATGTCGTTGGCCCGAAGAGCAACATCTAACCCTGTACCGTAGAGGGCGTTGACCCTGTGCTTGCCAACCACGACGTCATCCTCGTGGGGTCTTACGCCAGGGTGGATGACGTCGATGGGATTGGGAATGGCTGTCTGACCCGAAGCTTTTCGCTGGCTGAATGTCTTGTTGCGTTCTCCGATCTCTGGGTACCCAGGCCTGAATACCGTGGCGCAGTAGCACACCATCACCCCGACATCCCGGGCGGCGGCCTGTAGCGCAGATGCCTTTGGGACAACGCCTCTTCCTGTGGCGTGGGGCAGGGTGTTCATCATATCGGCGTAGAAATCGGCGATCAGCACCGCTGTATGGCCGCGCTCGAATTTGACGTCGGGCATCGGTAATCCTTATCTATGCTTGGAGTTCTCGGACGACCTTGGAGGTTCGTGACAGGGTTTCCTCCACATCCTCGCTGGAGATGTGGCGGTGGGTCACCATGCGTACCGAGCGTTCGCCGGGGTAGCTCACCAGGACTTCAGCATCCTTCATGGCCTTGATGAAATCAGGGGCCGCGCCGACCTTTTCTTCCACATCGAAGATTACGATATTGGTCTGGATGCTATCTGGTTCAACCGACAGGCCATCTATGTTGGCCAGTCCCTGGGCCAGGCGGCGGGAGTTCTGATGGTCCTCGGCCAGCCGGTCGACCATGGTATCCAAGGCAACCAGGCCAGCGACCGCTAGGATGCCGGCCTGCCGCATGCCTCCGCCAACCATCTTGCGCCAACGGGTGGCTTCGGTGATGAATTCATTGCTGCCGACCAACACGGAGCCAACGGGACAACTGAGGGCCTTGGACAGACAGAAACTCATAGTGTCTACGTCTTTCGTCAGTTCCAATGCTGGGACTTCGAGGGACACTGATGCGTTGAAGATGCGGGCGCCGTCCAGATGGACCGGCACTCCAGCGTTGTGGGCAACGTCGCAGACTGCCTTGGTATCTGCGGGTGTCATAACCGCTCCGCTGCACCGGTTTTGTGTGTTTTCCAGGCAGAGTAAAGCTGTCGCCGCAACGTGGGGATTGCCCGTTGGGCGGATGTTTCTGGCCACGTCGGCGGCTTCGATGCCACCACTTTTGCTCTGGGGGATCAGCCGGGTTTGAACGCCGGCAAGTGCGGCCTGTCCCCCACCCTCGTTCCAGAACATGTGGGCCTGGTCGCCCATGAGGATCTCGTCACCGTGGTTGCAGAAGCTGAGGGTCGCCAGGAGATTGCTCATGGTTCCGCTGGCTGTCAGCAGGCCCGCTTCTTTGCCCGTCATGGCTGCGGCCCGCTCCTGGAGTTCATTGATGGACGGGTCCTCGCCGTAGACGTCGTCGCCGACCTCGGCCTTGGCCATTGCTTCGCGCATCTCATCGGTGGGTTTGGTTACTGTGTCGCTGCGTAGGTCGATTATCGCCATCTGATGGTCCCTCACATACAAAACTACTTGCTTAAATGGTCGCGGATTCTTAATTGGAAAACTAGGCGGTATTCTAGCAGGATTGCCCTCACTTAACTAACGATGGAACGCCTTAATTGTTCACACCTGTCATTCTGAAGCGAGTGCCGAATAATCTCGTAGGCAGTGGGGAGGTTTGTTGAGAGCAAAGAGGTACTTCTTCCCTCATGGTGCCAATGTCAGGGAATGGTTTGGTTGATGACAGTCGCAGAGCCACTTGCGTTTCTTGCTAATGGGCGTGGCTTTACCTAAGATGGATATACTCAAGCATTAGTGAACACTGAGGAGCGATTACTGTGCGTCAAAGTGCTGTTTCATTTGAAACCGAGGGACTTACTTTTGAGGGTGTCGTAGCCCAGCCGGACGAAGGCTCCGGTCCTTGGCCCGGGGTGGTCATCTGCCACCCCCATCCGCTCCACGGCGGCAACATGGACAACAACGTGGTGCT
>CAYVIG010000328.1:0-2673 GCA_964451445.1 uncultured Dehalococcoidia bacterium | reverse complement strand
AGGCCAGCCACCCATCAAGGCCGCATGCCAAGGAGGGCAGGCTCGTGATGCCACCGAGCCACGCACTGGAGGTCACAGGCGCTAGCAGCAAGGAGGGGGTCATGCAGGCGATCGGAAAGGTCCTCAGGACCCGCTCCGAGCAGGCGAAGGAGCAGGGCAAGGACCAGAGCCGGACCCCATCGAAGGGAGACCGCAGGCAGCGTGCACAGCGGAAGTCGTTCAAGCAGAGGGGAGCGGGCAAGCGGCGCTCGAAGTTCGGAAAGAAGCGATGATTGCAACCCGCTAGTATTCGTCTAGGGTCCGGTAGGTTTTCTCGCTAAACACAGGCCAATCCGACTCAACCTCTTCTCGGTTCAGAACCTCGATCATCTCGAATGGGACTCCGTAACTAGGCCTCCCACCTCCCCTTTTCTCCAAAGGAATGCCAATCTCGTCACTGAAAATCAAAGCCATCCTCTGGGCGGGGATGCAGTACCCCCTCTTCTCCGCGGCCCCCAGCACGGGATGGGGCCTCAGAGCAGCCTTCAGTACTGGGTGGGGCGCTGGATGGCTCTTCTTCGGGTTGTTGCACCCCTCTCCCACGTGGCACCACCAGCAGAACCGCGAGTTGTGCTTTGGGCAGTTAGCAAGCAGCCCCGTGTCGCTCTCGCTAATCTTCTCCCCTCCGAGCACCTTTCCCCTAGTCAGGGCGTAGTCCCTCTGGATATCCTCATCGAAGTCCTTCGAGGACCACAGGAAGGCATTTGTCACCACCCACTCCCAGGGTGCCCTCTCCTCATCCTTGTAGTAGAATACAATCACCATGTCTCTGAGTTTCTTGTACAGAGCAGAGTCGTGCCAACTCTCGTTTTCCGCCATATCCTCGTAGTCTAGGACCTTAAGGACCAGCCTGTACTTTGGTCGGACCAGTCCTCTTGATTTGAAGAGATGGCTGACCTTCAGCTCGATCTGGGACCCATCTTCTAGAGAGAGGTCAGGTTGCTCCGAGCTGTTCTTCTCCACCCCGAACCAGTCCTGCTCGATGACGTCGTTGATCAGCTGCTTCTCGATGTACTTCCTACTCCCTGACTGCACCATGCTCCACTGCTCGTGCATCTTGTCCAAGTTCGCCTGAGAAGCAAATTCGAAGATTCTCATCCCTTCCAAATTCCTAGACTTCGATTGGAGCGCTCCACGACTCTCGAAAATCATGACACACCACAGAAAGGGGAACTTATCTCACTTTTCTTTCAGAAATTGAGAAAACCGACCATTAAAGGGCAATAGTAAATTATTATCATGAAGTCAGACTATGTATGTTCTCAGAATCCTGCAACCTGAAAACCCTTCTTTGTGATCCAGAAAGGACCCTATCTCTTCCAAGATCCCAGAGAACATACAAATGGCCCAAACAATCATCGAAACCAGACGATGTACAGAGGTTATTCGATGACATAGTCTCTAACATCTCAAGAAGCGGAATAGATAGCAAATTCGTTGGCTCTGTAATCCTGCTGGACCCTATGTTGGGAATCTCGGTTAAAGGTCTGAGAGAAGGCACCTATGTCGAAAAAGATGGCAATATAGCAAAACTAACAAAATCGATTTTGCAGGATTTCTGCTCGACCCATGGAGCGGAAAACTGGAACACTCGTTCTTCCAAGTCCGATCTAATCGAAGCCTTATTACAAACTCGATTAGAAAAAACTGCTAAAATTATCGATGCTCAGCAGAGACTCACAACCCTATCTCTGATGGCAATCGCGATTCATCACATTTCAAAACAAAATGACTTCTTTGGTGGTACAGCGAGATATCAAGCGCGCAGACGAGAAATTAGAAAGATTTGCAAGAGAATATACCTTAATTATGAAAATAATTTAAGGTTGAACCTCCATAGTACCGATGACCGTAATCTTTTGGATTATTCGCGAGATAATGTGATACTAACCAGAAATTCAAGGGGTCCGAGGTATAGTTGCGATTCTCGCGGTGCCGGTCCACGAAATAGGGTAAAAATGGGCATCCACAAAATTACTAGAAACATCTTTAAAATGATGGATGAGGAAGAAACCTTTACCAAAAAGGTAGGAATTCTCGAGATTCTAATCGATTGGATATACGAAAAGACCAGCATGGTAATGGTTGTAGTGGAGAACGAGATTCAAGCACACCTGGTTTTCCAATCACTCAATTCTCGTGGTGAGCCACTGGTTCTTGCAGAACTTGTAAACAGCTTACTCCAACTGAAGGCAAGCGAACTCGCTAGTCCCGGCAGCTCCATAGAAGAGCAAACCTCCACATCTATTTCAAATATCGAAACGATCCTGGAGAATGACGAAAGAGCAATAGAAGGAGATTTCTACTACCGTTACCACCTCATGAACATTGGATGGGGCTCTCTCAAAGACGGCGAGATTCTAACAGGAATCCAAAAACGCATCGAAGAAGTACAAACAGTGACTGATTTCCTTTCACTTCTTGATGATTTTAAGGAACAAGCCGAATACTACAATAAATGTGTAAAATCTACAATTCAAGACTCTCCTGACTCTCTCAAGGACATCAATGCAATCATTGATCAACATGTTCCTCTATTTATGGCAATTCAGAAGATGAACCTCAATACAGCACAACGAAATAGGGCAATAAAACTAATCGAGACCTTCGTTGTTAGGTACTTCATCGTGGGTT
>CAYVIG010000327.1:0-2673 GCA_964451445.1 uncultured Dehalococcoidia bacterium | reverse complement strand
TCGCCGTCCATGACGGCGCAAATTGTTTGGCGTACGCTTATGATAGTCTGAAAATCCGACATGCTGATCGGATCAAAGACAAGTGCGAGGTCAGCTGAGAAATCAGACAAAGCGACTTCTGCTGCTGCACGGTCCCGTGGCAACACGCAAAATTGCACCATCGGGAATTCGGTCCGATATTTGTCAATCTGATGGGGCAAGAAAAACGGTAAAAGTGCTTGGCTGCAGGCAATAGCAACTTGTCCTCGTCGAACACCAGAAAGATCAGCAATTTGCGACTGCACCCGCTCAAAATCAGAAATTTGTGCGCGGATATGAAGAATGAGTATCTCGCCGGCGGCGTTTAGTCGCACGCCACGCGGCAATCTCTCGAAAATCTGTACATTCAACTCATCTTCTATCGCTATTAGTCTTCTATTTAAGGCTGATGGCGTTATTGAGAGTGACTCCGCTGCCCGTCTGATCGAGCCAGCACGCGCAATTTCGTCAACATATTTGAGGTTCACAAGGGCGCGCATCACCGCTCCGTTTAATCTATACGATTGTTCCTGAACATCGAGTGTACGAATTTTTGCATCACTATGCATCAAATTTAACAGCAGACAGCATCACTCGCCAGCTTTAATGATGTCCTTGGTCGTGAGTATCCCTCTGCGCACCTTGAATATCCGCTCGCCAAACTGGGCTTACATGCTCAGGCGTTTTGATAGAGGGATGAGAGCGATTGGAACTTGGAGCACGCAAATGGCGTCACTTGACGTAAAAAATTCTGTTTCACGAGGTGGTCAACGAGCCGAGTTCCTTGGCGGACTTCAGTCTGTAGCCCCGGTGCTATCGTCAGCTGCAGTCATCGCGTCGGGACCGGCCATGCTGATCGCAGTCTGGTGGATCGCGTATAAATTACAACTCATTGAAAAATTTTCCCGTATTTTACCGAGTTGGCACGCCATTTGCTTATCATGAGGAGAAAGGGACGGCAACGAGCGCCGTCCTGTTCGCTTTCGGCAGAAACTTTTAGGGACGGAGAACCCAGCGATGAAACTGATCGAAGCCATTATCAAACCGTTCAAGTTAGACGACGTGCGTGAGGCGTTGACCGGGGTCGGCGTTCAGGGCCTGACCGTGACCGAAGCACGCGGCTTCGGCCGGCAAAAGGGGCAAAAGGAAATCTACCGGGGGGCTGAATACGAAATCAGTCTCCTGCCCAAGATCCGGCTGGAGGTCGTCGTTTCCGACGATATGGCCGAGCAGGTGGTCGATACCATTCGCGGTTCAGCCGCCACAGGTCAAATTGGCGACGGCAAAATTTTCGTATTCGACGTACAGAAGGCGGTGCGCATCCGCACAGGAGAAGAAGACAATGAAGCGCTTTAGAACGAAAATCGGCCTCATGGCCACCTTGGTTGCGGGCACCACATTGCTGGCGTCGACCAGCACGGCCCTGGCTCAGGCAGCCACGCCAAAACTCGATAGCGGCGATACCGCCTGGATGCTCATATCCACCGCCCTGGTGCTGATGATGACCATCCCCGGTCTCGCGCTTTTTTATGGCGGCATGGTGCGCAAGAAAAACGTGCTGTCGGTGCTGATGCAATGTTTTGCCATAACCTGCCTGATGAGCATCCTGTGGATGGTCATCGGTTACAGCCTCGCCTTCGATGCAGGCAATGGCTATGTGGGCGGCTTCGGCAAAATGTTCCTCCGCGGCATGACGGTGGGGGCCTTGAACGGCACCATTCCGGATTCGCTGTTCATGGTTTTCCAGATGACCTTCGCCATTATTACCCCGGCGCTGATTGTCGGCGCCTTCGCCGACCGGATGAAGTTCAGCGCCTTGCTGTGGTTCACCGGTCTGTGGCTGCTGGTGGTCTATGCCCCTATCACCCATTGGGTCTGGGGCGGCGGTTTTCTGGGTAAAGCTGGCGTGCTTGATTTCGCCGGCGGCACCGTGGTCCACATCAATGCCGGCATCGCAGGACTGGTCGCGGCGATTATGGTGGGCAAACGCACCGGGCTCGGCAGCGAAATCCTGGCGCCCCATAATCTGGTGCTGTCGGTCATTGGCGCCGCGCTGTTATGGGTCGGCTGGTTCGGCTTCAACGCGGGCTCGGCGCTCGCCGCCAATGGCACCGCCGCCATGGCCATGGTAGTCACCCAGATCGCCACGGCCGCAGCGGCACTGGCCTGGATGTTCCTCGAGTGGGTGCTGCGGGGCAAACCGAGCGTGCTTGGCATCATATCCGGCGCTGTCGGCGGGCTCGTCGCCATCACCCCAGCCGCCGGCTTCGTGACGCCGGTTGGCGCGCTTTGCATCGGCGTTGCATCCGGCATCGCGTGCTATTGGGGCGCCACCTGGCTCAAGCACAAGCTCGGCTATGACGACGCGCTGGATGTCTTCGGCATCCACGGCATCGGCGGCATTGTCGGTGCGGTCCTGACCGGTGTGTTCGCCAGCAAGGCCATCGGCGGGACCGCCGGCTTGCTGGAAGGCAATCCCGGACAGGTCCTGACCCAATTGTGGGGCATTGCCGCCACTATCGTCTGGTGTGCGGTCGCCAGCTTTATCCTGTTAAAAATCATCGACATGATTGTCGGGCTGCGGGTCGATGAAGAGACCGAACGCGACGGCCTGGATCTCAGCCTGCATGGGGAGACCATCCCATGATGCGCCAA
>CAYVIG010000326.1:0-2674 GCA_964451445.1 uncultured Dehalococcoidia bacterium | reverse complement strand
TTTTACGAACCGGCTTCCGACCTTTGCGAACTAACTGGTTTACTGTTGGCATAGAAATACCCCCTCGCCACAACGGGCGCGATATATAACTGTATCAATCGAGTTTGTTAATGTCAACAGATTTTACGAGTGATTCCAGTGTAATCAAATAGGACTCCAGGGATAACCATAGGGTCCGAATATCTGTATGTTGTACTGGCTCTCTTAGTTGATTCGCAACACGAAAACACCCTCCTGGTTAAATCAAGATTCAAAAACCGTTTAGGTTTCTTGACAACACCATCTACCAACCATAAAGTAATTTCGTTTCCAGTTCCTGCGGTATTGAATCAATACCGGAGCCGCGGGTCATATCCGTTATTCGCCCCGCACCCGCCGCCATCTATACCTATTTCAACTTACTTGTCCAATCCAAACATGACCGGCCAGACACGCTCGTCTGCGCGTGACTTATCCATGGCCATATAAGGCTTTCAATGACCTCATCCAACAAAGGCACCCGGGCTACCATCGTGGCTGTAGGCCCGGGAGACAACGGGTTTCTAACCCTTAAAGGCAAACAAGCGATCGAAGAAGCCGACCTAGTCGCCGGTTTTGAGACCGTCCTCAATGTGATTCGGCCCTTCGCGACCAAGGCCGAACTCTGCTCCATGGTCTACCGAAACCAGGAAGAGGTCCTGGACTATGCCGTGGGCAAGGTAATCGATGAAGGGAAGGGTTTGGTGGTCTGTGCTTGGGGCGACTTAAACGTGTCTGCCAAAGAACTGTTGGACCGGGTGCGGCGACGGGTGGACCACGTCGACCTGGTGCCAGGAATAAGTTCGGTACAGATCGCCATGTCCAGGACTGGTATCTCCCTTGAACACACGGTGTTTGTGACGTTACACACCAGAGCCGGTACCGAAGACGCATTGGATGAACTAATCCATTATCTGAAGGACGCACGGCGTAACATCATCTTATTACCGAGGCCATATGACTTGATGCCGGCAGGGATATCCGCTGGTATCTTGAGCAAGGGCGTGGCGGGAGACCGGCAGATGACCGTCTTCCAACGGCTGACCCACGATGATGAGCAACGCTGGGACGGAACCATCAGCGAATGCGCCGCCATCACCAGTGCGTTCAGCGATCTGTCTCTGATGGTGTTCCACAAACCCTACGAGGTCTAGGCACGACAACGCTGTCTGTTGGAAGCCAGCCCCAGCTTTAATAACTTCAACCATTGATTTTCACTGGCAGCCCCTCATCAGATGAGGGGAAGCCAGAAGGGATTGTTCCCAGTTTGATTCTTTTCGTCACCACGGCCGATACCGACCTTTTAACCGCTGACCGGGCACTGGAGAGTCTTCCCGCGGATTTCCCGCAGGTTAAGGCATTCAACCCGGCCAACCTGGCCGCACCCGGTTCCTTGACCGCGTCCTCAGAGGAACCCCCTCCAGAAGGCCAACAACAGGAGATATTGGACGCGGCAGCTCAGGCCGACGTTGTGGTGCTCCGTCTCTTGGGCGGGAAACGGGCCATGCCGGAGATCTTCGCCCCTCTGGTTCTACTTTGTCACGAAAAGGGAATCCCCTTGATTGCCTGCCCCGGCCACCAAGAATGGGACCAGGAGTTGGTGACGGCCTGTAACGTGCCGCCATCCGAGGTTGACACCGTATTCTCCTATCTAATAAGAGGCGGCGTTCCCAATTTTCAGAACCTGCTCCTCTTTTTGAGCGATTCCTACCTGGGTTCCGATTACGGCCATGAAGCGCCGTCCGAAGTGCCCTGGGAGGGCGTGTACCACCCAGACGAAGCCGATGGTCTAACAACCCAGGAATTCGTCGGCCGCAGATTCCAGGCCGGTCGCCCAAGCGTCGCAGTCCTCTTCTACCGTGCCTACTGGATGAGCGGCAATCTGCTGACCATCGACGCATTGATCCGTCGGTTCGAAGAACTAGAGGTAAATGTACTTCCAGTCTATTCCTTCAGCTTGAAACACAATCCGGAGGGTGATGGCCAGGGCAACCGGACATTCTCTGAGATTCTCTGTGAACCGAGCGGCCAATCCCGGGTGCATTGCATTGTCAACACCATGGGCATGTCCATGACCGACCTTCAGCAAGACGGCGCCACCTTTGCCACCGGGCCGCAGGTAGATTATCTGGATCAGCTCAATGTGCCGATCATCCAGGGCATCTTCAGCACCGGTAAAGAATCGGATTGGGAAGACAGTGAACTCGGACTCGGCCCCATCGACACCGCCATGAGCGTGGCTCTGCCGGAATTTGACGGGCGCATCATCACGGTGCCCATCTCGTTTAAGGAGGAAGTGGCCTCGTCGGGAAATGGCCATTCCGGCAAGATGGATGCCCGCCTTCAAAGGAACCTGCCCCGGCCAGACCGGGTGGATTTCCTGGCCAGACTGTCGACTAAATGGGCCGGACTGAGGCTCAAGAGCAATGCGGAAAAGCGAATCGCCATTATCCTAAGTAACTATCCCACCAAGGACGCCAGAGTGGGCAATGCCGTTGGACTGGACACTCCAGCATCGGTGATCAACATACTGAACGCCATGAAGGACGCTGGCTACAACGTAACCGACATTCCGGCAGACGGCGACGAGTTGGTCCACCGGATCATCGAGCGCTGTAGCAACGACACCGACACCCTGACCGAAGAACAGCTCAGG
>CAYVIG010000325.1:0-2674 GCA_964451445.1 uncultured Dehalococcoidia bacterium | reverse complement strand
CATGTGATATTTGCATTTGATGATCATCTATTACATTAGCAAAATGATAAGTTGGATAACCATCTGATTTAAAAATAATTGGATCTTCAACTAAATTTAAATCAAATGTAATTTTTCCCCTTATTTCATTGACCCCATCTAGATGAATTTCATTATCGTATTGAAGTAAATTTATTCCTTCAAAGCATTGAAATACCCAGCGTAATGTATAGTTCCGGTGAGCAATGGTGACCAAAGCGCTATCCTAGGATAAATTTCGCATACATCTTATGTGAACTAAGCCGAGGACAGTGACATGACCACACAATCTAACACTCAAACTTCACCGCCAATAACATTCGATGAGGTTTTTAAGCTCATCGAACACTGGCGTGAGAATAAAAATGCATATGAAGGAACCGGAATACCTGATGATATTTGGCTAAAAATATTTGAACTGGAAAACAGCGGAAAATATACAGCCATACAAATTAGACGTTTAATAGGTCTTAATACTCAGCAATACAAAAACAAACAGGGGCAACTGCTTAAACCTGCAGCATCATCATTGCCAAAGTCAAAAAAGCTTACCGGCAACACTGATTCAACGCCCAATAATTCTGCATCACAACAGGCCGACTTTTGCGAAGCGATTGTTTCATCGGTTCCTGCTTTAACACCTGAAGAAACTAAAAAAGCAGCCAAAACGAAAGCCTCGATTAAGCAGTTAAAAACTGCGCAGTACAAGCCTGAACAATATTTGGATACATCCACTATCATAGCTGAATATATTCGACCTGACGGGCATCGTTTAAAAATTCATACCACCACGCAGAGCATTGATCATGTGATGCAAAGTTTTGGTGCCGACACAACGCAATTATCATGATATCGGTATCACCTAAGCATCGAATTTTTATTGCGATCCACCCAATTGATTTTCGCTGTGGAATTTATGGCATCGTCAAACTGTGTCGTAATCAATATCAACAAGACCCAATGAGCGGGCACTATTTTATGTTTCGCAACAAGCGCAAAACCGCCATAAAGCTACTGTATTACGACTCGCAAGGCTATTGTTTGTTTCATAAACGCTTATCCGCTGGCTACTTTACTAGCTGGCCAGCAGCGACATCACCTATGCTGACATTAACACCGGCACAATTACAGGTGTTGCTGCACAATGGTGACCCTAGCGCTGTGACTATCGACTCCGAATGGCGGTCAATTATTGATTGATCGCTTGCTTAATTGTTGGCTAACACATAATTAGGCCGCCTTGCTTGTTGTTAAGTTGTAGAGCGTGTCTTGGTAATTCCACGGTAACCATTGATCGGGATTCGTTTGAACATCATCGCTGTACAATTGTAGTGTATTCAAATAATCAAATGGATTTATACCAGCCGCTATCGCTGTATGTAATACACTCATCATGGCATCACCAATGGACGCACCATAAAGTGTTTTGTAAAAGCGAGAATTATTGCGATAACGAATAAGTACTTTAATCGCAATCTCACAAATATTATTATCCAGCGGCGCGCCTAATAGTCGTTGAAACTGCGTAAAGAATTTCCAGCGCTTTAATAGGTACGCAATTGCCTCGCCCATCGGGCTATTCGGCTCGACTTGCTTGTACAGCAATAAATTATTTAACCAAGTGCGTAAGGCTACCATCTCTGGTGCACTATGTTGCTGGTGATAAACAAGGCGGTCTTCATCATTTAGATTGGCGTCTTTACAGTGCCGCTCATTGGCATACACGTTGCCAATAATAGCCAACACTAACCGGCAATCCTCATCGCCGCCTTTATCATCGATTAATTCATGAAATTTTCGGCGGCTATGGGCAAGACACAGTGCGATCAACCATTTGGCAAGCAATGATTCTTCTAACTGTGGGAAGTTGTTTGCACTGGCATCGGACATGGTGATGAAATCGTCAGACGATTGTCGGTTTTCAATAATGCTAGCAAAGGTCTGGCCAGCCGTTTTTGTATCGGTTTGGAACAAATAAATTCGATGACCGTCATATTCACTGAGCAAAGCTGTCGCATGAATGGCTTTTTTATCTTTGCTGAAAATACTGCGTTTATTCATGACAATCTGATCAATAACACACCCATTTGTGTCGTCAAAATAATGGGTGGAACCATTGCTGGCACATGTTTCTAGCGCGCCAACCACAGGTTTAACAGCGGTATTATACAATATTTTCATTAAGTCATATTGAGTGGCATCTGCCAATGGCACGCCTTGGGCTTTTTGCAAACCCTCAATACGTTTAAACGGCTGTCCAGAAATATAATGCTGGATAGCGATGGCACTACTGACAGTATGAGAATTTTTTGACCGACCTTTAAATTCATCCGGTGTATCTGCGGTGAAATAACTTTCGCACACAGAACATTTGGCCCGCTTAAGCGAAACGCGATTGCCCGACACCAAGGGCGTGCCTTCAAGGAAAACTAAGACAGAAGGATCGGCATATTCAAGCTTTGCCCTATCACCCGATTGCGCACAACATGAACAAAATCCCGATGTTAATGCATCATCAGTGAAATCAACCTCAATGACTGGACAACCTGTATAGGCATTGGCAGCAGTGCGACCATGGTTTTGGTTTTTGTCCCATTTAACGTTAGTTGTGGTCTTTTGTTCTTCATCTGATTTGTTATCAGATGATGCGCTATTA
>CAYVIG010000324.1:0-2678 GCA_964451445.1 uncultured Dehalococcoidia bacterium | reverse complement strand
AGGGGTACATCGAAGACCGCCGGCCCAACGCCAACTGCGACCCGTATCTGGTGACTCAACTCATCATTGACACGGTTTGCGGGGCCGCTGCCGCCGCTGCGTAATCGCGGGCAGCACATAGAAGCGAACAAAAAAGACCCGCCCCTTATCTACAGGAGCGGGTCTTTTCTGTCATGTGAACCTAGGCTTTGCTAGGTGCCGATACGGAAGGGGTCCACGGCGTCTTGAACCGACCGGATGATGGAGAATGCGGTAAGCTTACCGGTTTTGGGATTCTCAGAAGGGATGTTCTCGATATGGACTCTAAGGACTCCGAACTCTCCCAAAACCTCGATGTCATGGCAGTTGCGCTCCAGCCCTGGCACGGCCAGCATCTTCACTTGGGTCCGGTCTGGCCCAATACCGGCCAGGCTAACGGCGGCCGATACGTTCAGGTTGGCGGGGAAGCCCTTCACCGCCTCTCTGGCGCTGCCGGAGAACACTTCCGTCTCACCAACCAGGCCTTCCAGGCTGATTTCGTTCTCAATCAGGTGAGGAGCTCCCTGAAGGCCGATGGGAGGTTTGCGAGAGATCATAGTCACCTGATCAACCCGTCCTGCGCAGGCGGATTTAATGCCGTCCAAACCGGCAATGGCACCAGATGGAGCCAATAAGCGACAACCCGTCTTCCGGGCTTCTTCGATAACCTCTGGATATTCCAAGAGGGCACCGATGCTGATGACCATCAAGTCTTTTCCGGCGGCAAAGGTCTCTTTTGCCAGTTCGGCTACGATGTGGCCACCCGCCGTTTCCACCAGGAGATCGGATTTTTCAATCAATTGCTGTCTACTGAGATATGGCAGAGGGTTGTCAAGGCTGTCTAGGAACCCATGGGCCCGGTCTTCGTCGCGGCTGGTTACGCCGGCCACAGCCACGTTCAACTCACCGGAATCCACGGCATGAATCAGGGCTTGGCCAATGGCACCGCAGCCTACAATCCCAATCGATTGGGCCATAACGTCATCTCCTCAACTTTTTATCTCGCATGCAAGATGTTACCATTCCTTGTGCTCCCACCACTGCGTCTATACATCCGCCCGCGCCCAATCACGGTGAGCCTAGCGGACAATCACATGCTTCTGAGGCCATTAAGCTCGTAACAGGAACCGATGCTAGAAACCGAATTTCTCAAACGTGGCGACGATTCAGGAAACGGAACTCTCTTAAAATTCACCTCTTCCAACGGTGCCGTGGTCAAGGCCATCGGCGTTCCCCAAGCGTGGGATACACCCCTGGGCCCAACCTGGTGCTACGTGATCGAAGGCGATGACCTGACGATAGTCGACCCCGGTGCCCACGGCTCAGTCACCTATCTAGAGCAGGGGTTGGAGGCACTCGGACATTCTCTGACCGATGTGGCCCGCGTGGTAGTCAGCCACGGGCACATGGACCACGACGGCAGCTGCCCGCCGGTGATCCAAAGAAGCGGCGCCGAACTCTGGGCCCATGAGATCTATGGATCCATGTTGACTACCAACCGGCGGGACCTTGAAGTCGTCTGGCGGAGAGAGGTTCAGGGCTTCGATCTGTTTGAGAAATCAGACACCATGACTCGGGCCAAGGAGCACCACGAACTCAACCGAGACCTGGTCCTAGACCATCCGGTGGTTGACGAACTCAAGGCCGGTGCACTGACCTTTTATTACACTCCTGGCCATTCGCCAGACGAACTGTGCATCAAGTTTGACCAGATGCTGTTCTCCGGTGATCACATACTGCCGATCATCACTCCGCATCCTTCGGTGGCCATGAGTTACAACTCGTACCAGTCCACCCTTCCAGCGGCGTACCAGAACAACAACGACATCTACGGGCTAAAGGCCTTGCTCACTTCATTGAAGCGGATGGCAGAGCTTGAGGGCGATATCACGGTGCTGCCAGCCCACAGGGCTTTCTTCAGAGGCCAGTTAAACCCCATCGGCCTGGAACGCGCCACCGAGATACTGGAACACCACAGGGAGCGCTGCCACGAGCTGACTGAGGTGATGAAGAAGAGGCCGATCAATCTGGCTTCCCTCACCAAGGAGTATTTCTCCAACCGCGAACTGGAAGCCCACAACTTCTTCCTGGCCTTCACAGAGGTCATGGCTCACATAGAGTTGATGCAAGAAGCCGGAGACATCTCAGTAATCACAGACTCTACGGACGGCAAGCTTTGGAGCAACGGCCTGGGACCTGAGGTGCTTGTCCGCTGGGATGAAACGGATAAGTTCTCGTCATTCATCGACCAGCTTTAAACCGCAACTCAAACACGCTATCCCGTGTTAGCCCAGGGATTTATTCGGAGACCGCAGAGACGGGAATCTCAAACACGAACCTGGCGCCGTTGGGCACGACATTCTCCACGTGAATCGACCCACCGTGGGCTTCCACCAATCGCTTGGCTATGGTCAGTCCGAGGCCAATCCTACCTGTGGCCCGGTTTCGTGAAGGGTCAGACCTGAAGAAACGGTCAAATACCTTATCTAGGTCGTCAGATGGTATTCCAATTCCCGTATCAGCTACTGCGACCCGTATCATCCCATCACTGTTCGCGCCGACACGGACTGAGACAGTGCCCCCTTCCGGGGTGTGGATGATGGCGTTTTCCAGATAGTGGTTCTGTTTCTCACGGGCGTCGTTCACCGACTGGACCAGTT
>CAYVIG010000323.1:0-2714 GCA_964451445.1 uncultured Dehalococcoidia bacterium | reverse complement strand
ACCATTCGAGTGTCCGATAGATTGGGGCCATATGGCCTTCTTCCTACGGGCACTTTGAGGCTTGTTCGTATTGTTCCACCATCCTATCGTTTAATTGGAAACAGATTCGCTAAACAGACGCGAACTGATTCCCAAAGGGTGAACGCAGTC
Organism: uncultured Dehalococcoidia bacterium; assembly: GCA_964451445.1. Lineage (GTDB taxonomy): Bacteria > Chloroflexota > Dehalococcoidia > Lucifugimonadales > UBA3495 > UBA9611. Next base: position 2,564 of record CAYVIG010000323.1, on the reverse strand, counting down.
GTCAGATGAAGCAGGCTAACGACCGAGAATTGGAAGCCTCTATATCCGAATTCATGGAACAGGGGCAGCCAGTTGAGCCATCTCTAAATCGAGTCACGACGCTTGAAGACCACCTAGACGATGTCCAGGTGGTCAGGTTGAATCAGTTTGGGTTGGAGCCAACCAGCGTGGACAAAGCGGCAGCCCAGATGCAGTTCTTCGACTCTGAGACAAACATGCACAGCGTCCTGTATCTGAGAGGAGATGAGGATTACGGTATGATCCAACCCAAATCAGACTGACTTAAAAATCAAAAAGCCCGCCTTTCGATGATGGAAGGGCGGGCTTTTTGATTGCTTTAATATGATGACCCTAATTCAGAGTTCAAATTAACTGGACTCTCTGTCGTCTCCGTTGTTGCTGCCCATACCCATGAAGTTACCGAGCATGGAGGTAAACTCCATGGGGAAGATCCATTTGGTGGATGGGCTGTCGCCCAGCGACTTCAGCGTATCAAAGTACTGCAGGCTCATGGTGCGCCCGTCAGCTCCGGCCGCCACGCTGTTGATGCGTTCCAAGGCCTCGCTGAAACCTGAGGCCCTGAGCACGGCAGCTTGCTGTTCACCTTCCGCCTTGAGAATCTCAGATTGGCGATTGCCTTCAGCAGATAGGATCGCTGCCTGCTTCTCTCCCTCTGCGATGTTTATCTGAGACTGTCTGGCTCCTTCGGATTCGGTAATCTCCGCAGTCTTGATAGCTTCGGCAGACTTCTCCCGTTCCATGGCTTGTTTGACGCCGTCCGGCGGGTCAATTTCGTTGATTTCCACCTGGGAAATCTTCACGCCCCACCTTTCGGTATTTTCGTCCATACGTATCTGAACTTCATCCCTAATACGCTCTCTTTCTGCCAGGGCCGAGGAAAGCGTAGTGGCGCCAATCACCGCTCTCAAAGTAGCAAACGCCAAATTTACCACGGCCAACTCAAAGTTTTGGACCTCAAGGACTGCGCGCTCCGCATGCTCTTCCATCACCCTGTAGTAGATTACAAAGTCCATATCCACCACCACGTTATCGGCGGTGATGTACTTCTGTGTTGGGACGCGGGTCACTCTCTCTCGAAGGTCAACCTTCGTACCGTGGTAGACCAGGGGTAGTAAAAATCGCAGTCCCGAACCCTGGGTACCCACAAAGGTGCCAAATTTCTGTACAACTAATTTTTGGTACTGCTGAACCAGGACAATCCCTGCTGACATGACATCCTCCTAGCGCTGAGAATTAATCGAATTCGAATCTGACTGAATCACATACTGATAGGATCACGTTTCTGGATTCGCGTGAGGCGTTACCGTCAAGGTAAGCCCGTACACACTGATCACTTCCACTGCTTCACCGGTGGCAATCACCCTAGCATCATCACTTACCGCCGTCCACGTTTCATTGCCGACTAGGACAATCCCCCTGGGCGCCAATTCTGCCGTGACGGTACCCCGCATGCCAATCATACTTTCCAATTTTTCCGGAGGTCCCTCGTTACGCGACTGGTAAGCCGACCGCGCAACGTAGGCCACAGCCACTCCGATAACGCCACCACTGCCGTAGAGCAACCACCGATTCACAGTAATCGAGGGCAGGGTTGGGGATGCATCGCCAAACTGATTGAACAACAACAGGCCACCTACCATCAAGCTGACGGCCGCGCCCACACCCAAAATGCCAAACCCGGACACAGCAACTTCCAGAACAATCAGCACTACGGCCAGCAGGATGAACACCACTCCGGCCCAGTTGACCGGCAGATTGCCCAAAGCCAGGAACGCCAGTAACAGGCAGATCACCCCGACAACCCCGGGGGCAACCAAGCCTGTGTTGAAGATTTCCACAACGATGCCCAACCCGCCAACCGTTAGCAGGATGAAGGACACATTCGGATTAGAGATGAACTCCAGAAAGTGCTCCAGGATATTCATGTTAAAGAAGCGGGTTTCCAAGCCTGTGGTCTCCAGCACAACCGTACCCGAGGCAACCTCAGCCCTAAGACCGTCCACTTTTGCCAACAGGTCATCCACATCCTCTGTTATCAGGTCCACCACATTGTAGGCCAGGGCTTCTTGGGCGGAGTATGAAGCCGCAGACCGCACCATTGCTTCCAGCTTGTCTTGATTACGACCTCTAACCTGGGCGATGCTCCTGATCAGGGCTGCGGTGTCATTCTCGATCTTGCTGGCCAGTGTGTCTTCCAGGTCGTCACCGGTGGCAGAGATCGGTGTGGCAGCTCCAATATTCGACCCTGGGGCCATCACCGCAATATTACCGGCCGCTGTGATGAACGTCCCCGCAGAACCGGCCCTGGCCCCCTTGGGCGAAACGTACACCGCAACCGGCACCGGGGTTTCCAGGAGTAACTGGACTATCTCTCTGGTTGCTCCCAGGAGCCCGCCAGGAGTATCAAGCTGGATGATTAATAAGGCGGCGTTATACTCCTCAGCTTGCTCGATTGCCCGGGATATGAAGCGCTCTTTTACAGAATTGATTATCCCGTCCACGTTCATGATCAGGACGTGCGGCTCCCCGTGTTCATTGGCCTG
>CAYVIG010000322.1:0-2726 GCA_964451445.1 uncultured Dehalococcoidia bacterium | reverse complement strand
ATGAACAGACGATCCACGGTCCAACCCACGTTGTTGACCAGGACATCCACCGGACCTAACTCGGCAATGGCTGCCTCAATCATGGTGGCGACCTTATCTGGGTCGGTGACGTCGGTGGGTATGACATTTACCACGGCACCGGTGTCCATGGCTGCGACTTCTGCGGCGACCATCTCTCCCTGGGCGGGGACAAGTTCTGCGATGGATATCTTCGCCCCTTCGGTTGCAAAGGCGTGGACGATGGCGCGGCCGATGTTGGTGCCGCCGCCAGTGACGATGACGTGTTTACCTCGTAGGCCCAGTTCCATTGGGAGTTCTCCTTAGTTGATTACATGAGGGCGATTTCTGATGGCTAAAGGTCTGGTGAAAGTGGAGCTGGCGGTTGGACCCGGGGGACGCCGCCAAACCGAAGACGCAGCAGGCCCTTGATGTCTTCTTTGGCCGTATTGACCACGTGGACTGTGCTGGTGGGGTCGTCGTCCCACTTGACGGGTACAGAGGCGATCTTGAAACCGCGCTTGGAGCCTATGACCAACAACTCCGTATCAAAGAACCAGTTGTCGTTCTGAATGTTGGGGATGATGACCTCAGCCGCGGCCTTAGTCATGGCCTTGAACCCACACTGTGCGTCGGGCAGGCCCGTGAAGAACATGATGTTGATCAGTCGGTTATAGGCCCGGGAAATGAACTCCCGTTTGAAACCGCGGCTGACCTGGGACTCCTTGCTCAGCCTGCTGCCAACTGCGATGTGGCTCCCCGATTCCAGGGCCTGGATTAGCTGAGGGAAATGGGATAAATCCGTCGACAGGTCTGCGTCCATGTAGCTGACGATATCTGCCTGGCTGTCCAGCCAGGCGAGCTTCAATGCTCTCCCCCGCCCCTTTTGGGGAATGTGCAGATAATTTACCCCGGGATGCTTTTCGCAAAGCGCCTCGGAGACCGCTCTCGTACTGTCGGTGGAGGCATTGTCGGCTATGGTCACCTGCCACGGGTTGGGTAGATTGGCTGAGAAGAACTCAGTGAGCGAGGCGATGGTATGCGGAAGAACCTCTTCCTCGTTGAAAACGGGAATTATTATGTCAACGGACGCGTTCACCGGATGCTACCAGTCGGCCTAATGCCGGAAGTGGCGTACGCCAGTGAATACCATGGCCAATCCGGCCTTGTCGGCGGCGGAGATCACTTCATCGTCGCGGATCGACCCGCCCGGCTGAACTATCGCCGTGATCCCTGCTTCCGCGGCGAGTTCGATGTTGTCGGCGAAGGGGAAGAAGGCGTCTGAAGAAAGGACGCATCCTTTGGCCTTGTCTCCGGCGGCGCGCTGGGATAGGTGGACACTGACAACCCTGTTGGGTTGGCCAGCCCCCATGCCAACCAGTGCCAAGTCCTTGACGAATACGATGGCATTGGACTTGATATGTTTGGCCGCCTTCCAGGCAAAGGCCAAATCTTTCATCTCGGCGTCCGTTGGCACCCTTTCGGTGGCCACGGTCCAGGTGCTTGGGTCTTCTGCTAGGTCATCGGCGGCCTGTACCAGGACACCGCCGGTGATGGGCCTTAGGTCGTAAGCCGGAGTCTCCGGTTGTTTGTCGATGGCCAAGACCCGCAGGTTTCTCTTCTTCTGCAGTATCTCGAGAGCCGCAGGCTCGTAGTCAGGGGCGATGACAACCTCGTAGAACACGGGCTCCATGGCCTCAGCAGCAGCGGCGGTAACTGTGCGGTTGAAGGCTACGATGCCGCCGAACGCGCTCACAGTATCGCCTTCGTAGGCCTGTAGATAAGCTTCAGCGATGTCTTCACGGCTGGCCAGTCCACAGGAGTTGGCGTGCTTCACAACCGATACTGTGGCGTCGGCGAAATCTGAGGCGGTGCGCCAGGCGGCGTCAGCGTCCATCAAGTTGTTATAGGAGAGTTCTCTGCCGTGAAGTTGGCGTGCTCCAGCCATCCCAACCGGATTACTGGTTGGAGCGTAGAGGGCGCCGTTCTGATGAGGGTTTTCGCCATAGCGCAGTCCCGAGACCTTCTTCAGGGAGATGGTTAGCGAATCTGGCAGTTCGTCTTCCCCGCCTCCGTTCTCCAGGAGATAGGCGGTTACTGCTGCATCGTAGGTGGAAACATGGTCAAAGGCTTTGGCGGCCAGGCCACGGCGGTCTTTCACGGTGAGTCCATCGTTGGCCAGCTTTTCGCCGATCCAACCGTAGTCAGATGGATCAACAACCACGGCCACAGACGAGAAGTTCTTGGATGCGGCCCGTAGCATGGTCGGGCCGCCGATGTCGATGTTTTCCAGGGCGTCTGCGAGGGTGACGCCCGGTTTGCTGATGGTCTCAACAAACGGGTAGAGGTTGACCACGACCAGGTCGATGGTGTCCAGGTTCTGGGCCTTTAGTTCAGCCATGTGATCTGGTGCATCCCGTTTGGCCAGAAGCCCGGCATAGATGGAGGGATGCAGGGTTTTTACTCGGCCTTCCAGTATCTCCGGGGAGCCGGTGTAATCGGCTACCTGACCCACAGTCAGCCCGCCTTCCTCGGTCAGGGTGCGGTGAGTGCCACCGGTGCTGATCAACTCGTATCCGGCTGATACCACCTGGCGGGAAAATTCTACTATTCCAGTTTTGTCATAGACGCTGAGCAGTGCTTTCAACATCCTCTCCGTCTTATTCGAGATTTTTGTATTTTTTTAAAGTATTACGGGGATGACGCGGCTTGAACCGACCATCATCCAA
>CAYVIG010000321.1:0-2758 GCA_964451445.1 uncultured Dehalococcoidia bacterium | reverse complement strand
TTCCCTGCCTGATTGGTGATTTTAGTGGTGGCGGTACAGCACGAGAACCTGTGACCCCCCGCGTACTATTGGCCCACTCCCGGCGAAATCGGTGACACCATGCCTATCGGACAGAAGTAAATTGGGGCGTTCTGAGGTAGATAAGCTGAAACCTAGAACCTAACAAAACGCGGCACTGTCTATAGGTACTACCGTGTGTTGCTAGTTAAGTAAGTTGACCGATGTTTTTGTATATAGAGAACGGGAAAATAACGGCGACCTGCATAACAATTTCTGGTTCATCGCCTGTTTCCTAGAATTCGATGCCTACCAGAATGAACTTGATTGTACTGATCTTACTCGGCTACACCTGACTGGTACCTTTTCATACGCGATATTTTTCTCTTCTTAAAGCTGCGTCCTGACTAGCTATGTAGTCCAGTGTGGTGTGCGCTTTTCCAGAAACGCTGTTATACCCTCGTGAGCGTCTGTTGACAACAAATTTTCGACCATGATCTTCTCTGCCATCTCGTAGGCAGCTGGAATATTCATCTCCTTTTGTTGGTAGAAAGCAGATTTGCCTAAGGCCACTGTATAAGCACTGGCGTTGCTTATCGCTCGAGCCAGTGCTTCTACTTCATTGTTAAGTTTATCGATTGGAACAGCCCGGTTAATGAGACCACATTCCACGGCTTCATTTGCGGTTATAGGAATCCCTGTTAGCAGCATTTCCATAGCTTTTTTAGTATGAACTGCGCGCGAAACGGCTACACCGGGTGTGGTGCAGAACAGTCCGATTTGGACACCCGGTGTAGCGAATAAGGCAGTGTCCGAAGCAATGGCCAGATCACAAGTAGCTACCAATTGACAACCAGCAGCTGTAGCTAGACCTTGAACTTCTGCGATGACAGGCTTTGGAGAAAGCCGTATTGATTCCATCACGGACGTACAAGAGGTAAAAAGACCGGCGTAACTCTCTGCGTCGCGATTGACTAGTTCATTCAGGTCGTGCCCCGAACTGAATGTGGGGCCTTCTGCGCGTATAACGACGACTCGTATTGTTGAATCGTCCCGGATACGATCAAGACTATCGGCTAATTCCGCTAGCAGATGCCTTGATAGGGAATTTCGTCTATCGGGGTTATTTAAGGTGAGATATAGGATCCCGTCGACCTGTTTCTGTAAAAGGAGTTGCTCAGTCATTATGTTGCTCCTATAGGGTAGATAACGGTAGTACTCTCGCCAAAATAACTTAGGTCGGATTCACTGGAAATGAAGTCAGCTTGAAGGCTAAATTACACTTCCCTAGTATCATCTGTCCAAAGAATTTGGATATCAAATATCTACAGCCGAATGTAACCTTTGGAATCCTCTATATCAATTTTTGTCCCGAATGGCTCTGAAGCACTCTTTAACCATATCAAGATTTCTTCCGCGACATCTCCCTCAGCCAAAACGGGCCGCCCTCTTTGGGGTATCGGCCGACCATATCCTAAATCTATAGGATGAAGCACGATTTCCTTCAGCTCACCGGCAGTGTAATTACAAACTGCTATCACGCTCTGCCAGAACACGGGATTTCCTGCAAAAGCCCTCGTCCCACTGCCTGATCGGGTGTCAAGATAATCACCTGGAGTTTCGTCGTATCCCAGGCCGAACCGCCGGTAAGCTTCATCGGGAAGTCGCAATACACTTTCATTCTGGAATATGAAATTACCCAGGCTATAAAAAACTGGCCTACCCTTGTAGATCTCTATACCTCTTAATAGATGGGGACCGTGACCTGCAAATAAGGCACACCCTTGATCGATGGTCCAGTGAGCAAAATCTATCATGAATTCTGGCGGCGCAAGTCGATTCAGACCATGGAATTCTCCGGTCTGCCCACTCTCATGGCAATGAAAACCATAGATCGTCCAATCGGCTTGCTTCTGAGCTCCTCTAATCCAATTTTCGATACCAGATCTATCGCTTTCATTGACCGAAGTTCTAACTCCAAATTCCTCGCCCAGTACGAACTTATTATCAAGGAAATCAACTTGAGAGGACGGGTCGATAGAGTTTTCGTTTCCTCGGAAGCCAAATTTCCGTCTTGCTTTGGCTAAGTCCTCATAACCCAATTCGCGATTGGCTCTATGCAAAGCGTCAAATACTTCTCGTTCAACGTAATGGACTACATCGTGTCTTAAGGCGTTGACACCCGGCCTTCCGGGAAAATCTGGGCGGCCTGCCCCTGCCCTTGATTGCTCACTAAAAGTGCTTGTTGCAGACATAATCGCAACCCGACCTTTGGCTGAGTCTACGTAGACCGGTGCCCGGGCTTGGTCTATATCCGTGCCGCCACCTGCTGCGGGCAGATCAAAGTCCTTGCAGTGACGAAGAGTGGTTAAAAACCCCCCCTCAGAGAAATCAAATGAATGATTGTTTGCAGTGGTAACTGCATCGACACCCATCCATTTCAGGTCAGATAAATTACGCGGGTCTGACCTCGTGTAGGTAGTATCGGTCCATTGCCAGCTGCTTTCATAGTCATGAAAAAGCATTTCTAAGTTGACTATGGAGACATCTGCTCTTTTTAGGATCTCGATAAGATTCAAAAAGTTGGGCTCGTTGAAAGCGCTCATGCGCCTCGTGATCATGGCGTCACCTCCAACAGCAATCGATATGTCGCCTGGTTCTGCGTTGTAGATCATCGGCCCTCTGTTTTTGTACCAACCATCCGCTCGGTACATCCTCCATCAACTGAATGTTTTTGAAATTATAATGCAAGGAACTTTTT
>CAYVIG010000320.1:454-2767 GCA_964451445.1 uncultured Dehalococcoidia bacterium | reverse complement strand
AACTGGCGGCTCCGGAGGGATTTTCAGTTCAGATTCGGTGCGCCTGCTTTCACCAGACCAGGCTCGCTAGTCACCTACCCCTGCGTACTCGTCTCCATCACGGCCTTTGTTAGTCAAGATTAACAAAGAGCAAACATTGTGTCAATATTTTGTGCAGACTTTTACCAGATAACCGGTATCGACTTGGTTCTCTAATTGGCAGCTAAGAGACGCCTGTCTTACGTTTAATCGTGTGTCTGCGCTATGCTATTATTGCCTTTTATAGGAGTGACTTTTGTACCGTAGTTCGTCCGCCATGCCGTCCGTTGGACGGCGACCCAAGCGCCACAAAACCCAGGCTGATCCTGGGCCTGTCGGGGCGATGGGACTCACAGATAGTTTGACCCAGAGTCTGCGGCAGGACTTATATTCCGTGTTATTTATTGGTTTCACAACCCCTAATGATGTGGTTTCTTCCCCGATGGAAAACGGGGTGCGTAGTTTACCTCCTGAACCCAAAAGAACTACCGTCATTCCGGCACACGTCGCCGCTGAAGCTCTCACTGCAACTACCCCAGCCGGACCGCCAATCCGGGGATTGGCCCTCTTGCCCGGGGAGGTGGTTAGCCTAAATTTCACCCCCGAAGATGGGCTGGTCTCAAGCAGACCCGAAGAAGAGCGGCTACTGGTATTGACCAACCAACGGCTGATGGCATTCGGGCAGCATGAGGGGATGAAAGAGACTGTTCTGATGCCGGTGGAAGAGGTCAAAGCCGCGGCGGTAAAAGCGGGCGCACGCAGTAAAGGGATGCTGCTACAGGGCGCCTCTATGGTGGTGGGCGCGGTGATTTTCTACGTGCTTATAGCCTACTGGCTGACTGGCAGGATCGACGGCCCAACCGTGCCTATAATCCGTATGGACTTGGTGGCTTTCATCGTCTTTTTGGCAGTTTTATCCGGTGTCGGTATGACGGCCCAGATGTATTTTGGCAAACCAGACGGCGAAGTGGCATTCCAGGGTGACGGGGTAAAGCTGAGCTTCCCGTTTAAGGGCGAATCTGCCGAAGAAGACGTTTTTGAAGTGGTGAATGCCGCGTTTGCAGCCAGGCAGACGATGGTCGCCAGCGTGGGAGTACGCAACCCAGGCTCATGTTTCTCTGGATTGGACACCGATTAGCGGGTCGAATCCGTCCGTTTAGCCCAAGGGCAGACCGGGGTTCACATCGATGTCCATCGGCGTATTGTCTCCTCGCTGATACTGGAAGTAACCGCAGGCTGCAATCATGGACCCATTGTCGGTGCACAGGATTGGCGGAGGAATGATCACCGGCAGTGGGGACCGCGCAATGATCTCCTCGCGCAATCTGGCATTGGCCGTAACGCCGCCCCCCAGAACCAGACCCTTTACCTTGTATTTGGCTGCCATCTCCACGAGCTTGGCTGACACGACGTCCACCACCGATTCTTGGAATGCCGCTGCTAATTCACGCACCAGCCTTTCAGTGTCCACGCCGTCTTTCGGGGCAGGGTATAGCCCCCGGTCTTGTGCGATGTGCAAAAGGGCGGTCTTGATTCCGCTGAAGCTGAAATCCAGGGTATCTCTCATCCAGGCCCGGGGCAGGTCTTCTTCTCCGGTAGCTCCGACTGACACGCGCTGTATCTCCGGTCCGCCGGGGAACCCCAGTCCCAGGATACGGGCCGCCTTGTCAAAAGCCTCGCCTGCAGCGTCGTCCCGAGTGCGTCCAACCAGCTTGTACTTGCCGTGGCCCTCCATTAGTAGTAGGTCTGTATGACCTCCCGAGGCCACCAGACAGGCCAGAGGAAAGCCAGGGTCGTCTTCAATATCTGCCTTGGCCAGCCAGGAGGCGTAGATGTGGCCTTCCAGGTGGTTCACGCCGATCAACGGGATACCAAGGGAGTAGGAGATGGCTTTGGCTGCGTTCACTCCAGTGATAAGTGACCCTGCCAGTCCTGGGCCGTAGGTCACTGCTATGGCATCCATGTCCTCAAGACCCAGGCCTGCATCAGAGGCCGCCCGTTCCAGAACTGGGATGAGGTCGCGCACGTGCTGTCTGGAAGCCAGTTCCGGGACCACTCCGCCGTATTTGGCGTGTAGGTCAACCTGGGATGAGATGACGTTTGAGAGTAGGGTGCGGCCATCGGCCACCACTCCGGCTGCGGTTTCGTCGCAGGACGTTTCTATGCCTAGGATCTTTATGGACATATCGGGACAGGTACCCTGTATGACGATGAATGAACTTCTGGAGATGTGCAGACTCGCCTTTGACCTTGAAAGTAGGTTTGAGCGCACTGCATCTAACCAACTTTACACTA
>CAYVIG010000320.1:0-444 GCA_964451445.1 uncultured Dehalococcoidia bacterium | reverse complement strand
AATTTAAGCCCAATGCTATCATCCTGATTAGGCCCGATATTGCCTGGAGGCAACTTTTCGAGGTCTTTGGAGGTGGCTTCCGCTGATGGATGCCGGTGATTCATGGCGACTAGCTTTATTAGTAGTATGTCTCGGTCTATCAGGATTTTTCTCTGCATCTGAGACCGCTTTTATCGCCCTTCCCAGGGCCCGTCTCTTGCACCTGGTTCGCAGTGGTAAGCCGGGGGCAGAAAGGGTCGCTCACATAGTTCAACGTCCAGAGCGCTTCCTGGCCACTGTGCTCTTGGGCAATAACCTGGTGAATACGGCCGCTGCGGCACTGGCCACGGTGCTGGCATTGAGCCTGATATCCAACCCAGGACTCTCTGTCCTGGCCGCCACTTTCGGAGTAACCACATTCCTCTTGTTGTTCGGTGAGACCGCTCCCAAGAACCTCGCCTGGCG
>CAYVIG010000319.1:0-2778 GCA_964451445.1 uncultured Dehalococcoidia bacterium | reverse complement strand
GGAGACAGGGCTGACAGTAGCCACCGGAAGATTCCAGGAGCACATGCTGATCACCCTGCAGAATGACGGACCCGTGACCTTTATGCTGGACAGTTCCGATCGGCAACAACCACGCCGGAGGTAGGCGCAATGGGGCGGAGATTGGTCGGATTACCTGGTGGGGTTTGGCCTACCTGAAGCACGGCGGGCTATAAACCCGCCGCTACGTCTGTGCAGTTGCGGCCTCTTCGTCTTTCCTGCGAATGCAGGAATCCACACAGGTTCACAATTTCGGCCTTTGACCTTTTACAGCCATCCTGGGTTCCAGCCTCTGCGCGAATGACGGATGGGGTAGGGTGCCTAGCTAAGTTCCACCAATACCGTGCGTCCTGAGGCTGTCGAAGGATGCGCCTTGAGACAGATACCCTAACGGAACCAGCCCATGCCGCGGAAGAAACCTCGCAGGTAGGCTATCTGTCCGCCGTGAGCGACAGTGTCCCAGACCATCTGCCCCATGAGAACTGCGATTGTACGGGGTTCAGGGACGTTGCCCATGACTATCTTGCGTTCCAGTTCTTCAGGCGTCACGTTGGCCAGAAAATTCCTCGTGTGGTTCTTCATGGCCTCATAATAGGCAAGTTGGACGGCCTTGGGTGGCGGAGACCATTGGGCCACCTGAGCGGCGCTCCAACCGACACCACGGTCTTCCTCGTCGGCGGGCATGCCAAATTTTTCGTGCCACCCTTCGGAGACCCAGACCTGAGGAATGTCACGAAAACGGGTGCAGACAAACATGTCTGTCACTCGACTCAAATGCCACAGTATCCAGGCCACTGAGTTACACTGGTCCGTGGGTTGACGGGACATTGCAGCCTCATCCAGATCAATGAGGGCTTCGTCGATCATCTCCCAATTCCGGTCCATCGCCAATGACACCGGATCAACTGGGCTAGCCATGCGCTCCTCCGTATTCAGTCATATTGTCAGATTCCACAGTCCAAGCCTAGACTAGTCGAATTCCAAGTCCAGACTGATATCCAAAGCGTTCACCGAGTGGGTCAGTCCTCCAATGGAAATCAGGTCCACGCCCGTTTCTGCCACCGCACGAACGGTGTCGTAGGTGATACCACCGGACGCTTCCACTATGGCCTGGTCGCCGATCACCTTCATGGCCGCCGCCATTTCATCCACGGTCATGTTATCCAGCATGATAATATTGGCCCCAGCCTCAAGAGCGTCATTCACCTGATCCATGGTCTCCACTTCCACCTCTACCTTGATGGTGTGAGAGGCCCGTGACAATGCCAGCTCGATCACATCTTTGAGACCCATCTCGCGGAAGCTATTGGCCTGTATGTGGTTGTCCTTGATCAGGATGCCGTCGGCCAGGTTCATGCGGTGGTTGAAGCCGCCGCCCATGCGCACTGAGTATTTATCCAGATAACGGTGGCCGGGGACGGTCTTACGGGTGTCCACGATTCTGACGTCTAGCCCCCGGACCGCAGCAACGTAGCGATTGGTATCACTGGCTATGCCACTCATGCGTTGCATGAAGTTCAGTGCGATTCGCTCCGCTCTGAGTATTCCAGCCGCGGACCCACGCACCACTGCGATGTCATCTCCTGGCGATAGCGGCGCACCATCTTGAAGAATAGACCTGACCTCCAGGGATGGGTCAACACGATTGAAAACAGCCACGGCCACATCCATGCCGGCCAGCACGCCATGGGCTTTGGCCCGCAGCATCCCGGTACCCTGAATTTCCTCTGGAACCACTGCTTGGGTTGTGGGATCGTTGAAAGTCTGGTCTTCGGCCACTGCAGCGTCAATCAGCGCGTGGACGTCGGGGGGGAACTCAGTCATTGCAAGTCTTCCTTAGTCTTTATCGATCAGAACTTGAACTGTCAGGACAAGCCTGACCATTCAAGAGGCACAATTGTACCGCAACTACCATGACTGAGCCACATGGAAAGAATGCTGGAAAAAGGCAAGTAGGTATCGGGGGAGAAAACGTTAGAAAGAGCAGAAATGTGGGAGAGCTGTAGCTCGTTACTTGAGAGCCAGCATCCGGTCCAGGGCAATCCTGGAGTCCCGTTTGACGTCTTCTGGTACGGTGATCTCGTTGTTGACCTTGCCTTCCAGCAGACCATCCAGCATCCAGAGCACATAGGCGGGGTGGACGCGGTACATGGTAGAGCAGGGGCAGGTCACCGGATCTAAGCAGAAGACCGTCTTATCGGGGTTGTTGATGGCCAAGCGGTTTACCAGGCTGACCTCGGTGCCGATTCCCCATTTGCTACCCGGCTCACCGGAGTTGACCAGTTCACGGATGTATTCAGTGGAGCCAACTTTGTCGGCAGCCTGGACGGTCTCCATGGGACACTCAGGGTGGACAACTATGTTGATGTCCGGATGAAGAGCTCTGGCAGCTTCGATCTGGCTGACCGTGAAGCGAGTGTGAACTGAGCAATGGCCCTGCCACAGGATCATCTTGGCGTTCTTGAGTTGCCCTGGAGTGTTGCCACCCAGTTGACGGAACGGATTCCAGACCACCATCTCATCCAGAGAGATGCCCATCTTTAGAGCAGTATTGCGGCCCAGGTGTTGATCCGGTAGGAACAATAGCCGCTCGCCCTGGCTGAACGCCCATTCAAGCACAGGCTCGGCGTTGGAAGAGGTACATACAGCGCCGCCATTACGACCACAGAGGGCCTTGATGCCTGCGATTGAGTTCATGTAGGTGATTGGGATGATGCCACCGGGACCCAAGACCTCTTCCAGGTCCGCCCAGGCGTCATC
>CAYVIG010000318.1:952-2795 GCA_964451445.1 uncultured Dehalococcoidia bacterium | reverse complement strand
TGCTGTTGACCCGGGATTGGACAAAGGAGGCGCGGTATCCCACCTGTATTCCGCCGATTACACCCACCGTTACCGGAAGGCGGCCAGTGGCAACGGAACAGGCTAAACACGCCGAACAAACGGCAATCATCGCACTGACCCGCAACGGGTCCAGAATGGCAAAGTCGCTGGCCGCGTCCTTTGACGGCGAAGCCGCGCTATTCTTAGACCGCAGATTTCACCAGGAAGGGGACAACGCAGAGGTGTTTGACCTGCCACTCAGACCGGTAGTGGAACGGGCATTTACCGAGTATTCACATCTGGTTTTGTTCCTCTCCACAGGAGCTTCAATAAGGCTGCTGGCCCCCCTGCTGAAAAGTAAACAGGTGGACCCAGCGGTGGTCTGCGTCGATGACGCTGGAAGTTTCTGCGTAAGCCTCATCTCCGGCCATGTGGGTGGAGCAGACAAATTGGCCCAGGAAGTGGCCAAGCACGTGGGAGCCAGAGCGGTGATAACATCCGCGTCCCATGCCTCTGGCACACTGGCTGTGGACCTGCTGGGAAGGGAATTTGGCTGGCAACTGAAGGCCGACTCCACTTCCGTCACACGGGCCAGCGCTGCCGTGGTTAACGGTCAGCCAGTTGGGGTCTGGCAGAGAGCTGGGGAGCCCGGCTGGTGGCCTCATGAAACGCCGCTTCCTGGGAACATAACGGTGTATGAGACCCTTGACGACCTGGCGGCTTCGGCTTGCGCCACAGCCCTGGTCATCACCGACCAAACGGAGCCTCTGGATACCCTGTTGGCTGACAAAATCACCGTGGTCTACCGACCCAAAAGTCTGGAAATTGGAATGGGCTGCCGACGGGGCGTTCCAGTAGAGGAACTGGAATCGCTGCTGAACGATACCCTCCTGGAAAATGGGCTATCTGCGAAGTGCCTAGCTGGCATCTCATCTGCCGAGATCAAACGAGGTGAACCCGGGTTAGAACAACTGGCCGAACGTCACGGGGTGCCATTGACCTTCTATCAGAGTGACAGGTTAAACAACGTCTTCGAGACCCACTCTGAGGCGATCACCTCCAAGTCGGAGCGCGCCCGCAATCTGGTTGGCGTTTGGGGCGTGGCCGAGCCGTCTGCGTTACTGGCCTCCGGATCCAACGAGTTGGTTGTAACTCGAAAAAATACCACTCGGGCCACCATCGCGGTGGCCCGCAAGACCTTCGACTAACATTACTTTCCAGATAAACGGCCATACGACCAAAACACTGGAGAACACGATTCAATGACCACCGTATCCACCAAAGGAAAGTTACACCTGGTTGGCCTTGGCCCTGGAGACGCTCAATACTTGGCGCCTGCCGCGTCGCAAGCGCTCTCTGAAAGCGATGTCATAGTCGGCTTTCGGGCTTACATCGACCAGATACAGGGTCTGATTACCAGCAAGGAAGTGGTCTCCATGGAACTGGGCCAGGAGCTGGAGCGGGCCTCCGCAGCGGTGGACTTCGCCTACGCAGGGCGGACCGTTGCTGTGGTCTCTTCCGGTGACGCTGGCATCTACGGCATGTCAGGCCCGGTCTTTAGAGTGCTCACAGACCGGGGCTGGGACGGCCAATCCCCGGCAGTTGCTACGATTCCTGGAGTTTCGGCCATGCAGGCCGCTGCCGCAGTGTTGGGTTCTCCACTGATGCAAGACTTCTGCGCCATCAGCCTCAGCAACCTCCTCACACCATGGGAGAAAATTCGCAATCGATTGGAGGCTGCCGCACAGGGTGACTTCGTGGTAGCCCTCTATAACCCCCGCAGCAAGCGCAGACAGAGCCAGCTTCTTGAGGCCCGGGAAATCTTGCTAGAGCACCGGCCGGG
>CAYVIG010000318.1:0-900 GCA_964451445.1 uncultured Dehalococcoidia bacterium | reverse complement strand
CGAGTGAAACTTACCACTTTGCAAGACCTGGAAAAGGATGCGGAGTTCGTCGACATGGTGACCATTGTGGTGATTGGAAATTCCACGACATACCTCCACGGAGGGAGGGTGATCACTCCCAGAGGATACGAAGAAAAGACCCGTGCTGACTAGACAACTCTGTATTAAACGCGTTATAAACCCTAGGCAACCAAGGCTATGTTACGCCTAGCGACCTAATTTCCTTAACCATACTCATTCATAATTCATCCGATTGTCTGCGCCGGTTAATTTAATCTTAAACCAGGTTAGTATGGACCTTACCGCTATATGTAAATCAATGCGGTTCGGTTTCCGAAATTGAACACCAGATCGGTTCGATTCCACCCAAACATCCGACGAACTAAGAAATGGTCACCCAGGAAGGTTGTGCACTTTGCGTGGCAATAAGATTCTGGTCGTCAATGACAAACCTAATATCGTCCGGTCATTGGCTTTCGTTTTCAACAAAGAAGGTTACCAAGTCTCAATTGCAGGAGACGATGAAGAGGCAATGGAGATGATCGTGGCTCTAAACCCGACATCCTTATCTAAGACGTGATGATGCCTCACATTAAGGGCTACGACGTTTGCCAAGAGAGCTGATGAATACATCAGCAAACCATTCGGCCCGAACCAGGTAGTTGATCGTGTAAAAGAACTCCTGACTTAGGCATTCTCTCCTTAGCCTAGCCATTCTCCAAAGTTCTAGCATTCTATGTAATCTGGCCGTTATGGCAGCGCTCGGGATTGCTCTCTCCATCTCGGCATTTAGAATCGTTTTGGCCATTGAACGCGAACACCACCAGCGAGAATTCGAGTTCAAAGCCGCTAAAAGGAGTGCAAAACCGCCATGAAACGCAGCGAAACACGGATCCTCAC
>CAYVIG010000317.1:0-2809 GCA_964451445.1 uncultured Dehalococcoidia bacterium | reverse complement strand
ATCCCGGTTTATGTGCCGGCACACGAATCAGGTCTGAGCGGCTCACATGGGCCCAGGATATGAATGCCGGAGCCTCGAACCCGGGTACCAATCGCTTGTAGGAATTGACCCACTGGTTGGTGATCAGAGTGATTTCTGGAGCGTGGTGGAGCAACCCGGCAATAAAACGTTTTCCGGTGATGGACAATTGGTGTTCATCATCCGAATCAAAGAACGCGTTCTTATCACCTTGGAACAAAGACTGATGGATGTGCATCCCAGAGCCGTTCATACCTGAGATCGGCTTGGGCATAAAGGTCGCGTAGGCCGACGCCTGTTGAGCCAGTTCCTTGATCAGGAGTTTAGCGGTCATCACGTTGTCGGCCATGGTCAGAGCGTCGGTATACTGCAGATCTATCTCGTGCTGGCTATGGGCACCTTCGTGGTGGGAATACTTCACCGGGATACCCATATCCGCGAGATTCAACACCGTGTCCCGGCGCAGATCGGCAGACGGATAGCTGGATATCTGGTCGTAATACCCCTGTTGATCAAGGAGTTCTGACGACTGGGCATCTTTCAGGTAGAAGAACTCGATCTCGGGACCCACATAGTAGGTGTAGCCATTGCTGACCAACCGCTCCAGGTTCCGTTTCAGGGCGTAACGCGGGTCGCCGATGAACGGATCACCCTGGGGAGTTCTGATATCGCAGAACATGCGAGCCACAGCGTTTTGGCGTGGACGCCAGGGCAACAACGTGAACGTGGTTGGGTCAGGAAAAGCACGCATGTCACTTTCATCGATCCGGGCGAAACCTTCAATGGCCGCTCCGTCGAATCCCACACCTTGTTCAATGGCATCTTCAAGGTCTTCCACCGTGATGGCAAACCCTTTCAGATGGCCCAGAATGTCGGTGAACCACAAGCGAATGAACTTGACATCATTCTCCTGGGCCATGCGTACCACGAAGTCTCGCTCCGCAGCCCGCTCTGCATCCATGCGTTGCCTCCAGATTTATACCTGAATTAACTTGGGCTTTAAGTATAACTGCTTTACCCGCCCAGCGGGCTCCATCCAGAAGATACGCCCCTAGAAAATCCCAAAAATGGGCGGGGCCAGCATAAACCGCCAACCCCGCCCAAACAGTGCCTAATAATGGATATTGACCAAAGGCCTACGGCTCGTAAGCTGCCTCGCCGTGCTCAGATATATCCAAGCCAGTCCCCTCTCCAACTTCATCAGCGCTGAGACCAATGGTGTACTTGATGGCCAGCATGATGATCGTCGTTAGGGATAGAGACCAGGCGAACGCGGCGACGATACCAACTATTTGGTCGCCGATCTGCTCCCAGCGAGTGACTCCGTCACCCAGAGCGGCATAGCCGACACCTACGAATATACCAGTGGCTAGCGCGCCCCAGATACCGCCCACACCGTGGACTCCAAAGACCGCCAGCGCATCGTCAACCTTGAGACGAAGCAGCAGTTTGACCATGCCGTAGCAGAACACGCCGGCACCCAAACCAATGATCAGGGCAGGCATCGGCCCCACGAAACCGGCAGCCGGGGTTATGGCCACAAGACCGGCCACGGCTCCCGATGCCGCACCGACGGCGCTGGGCTTCCCGTCAACCAACCAAGCCAATATCAACCAGGACATCATGGCCGCTGCGGCAGCAGTGTTGGTCACCACAAAGGCATTGGTTGCGACACCGTCGGCAGAAAGGCTGCTTCCGGCATTGAATCCGAACCATCCAAACCATAGCAGGGCCGCTCCAAGGAGGACCATGGGCACGTTAGCCGGGCCCATCGGCTGTTCCGGAAAGCCTCTGCGACGTCCAATCACCAACGCCCCAGCCAAAGCACCCGCACCGGCGCTAATGTGGACAACAGTGCCTCCGGCAAAGTCCAGAGCGCCCAAGTTGCCGAGCCAACCTCCGCCCCAAACCCAGTGAGCGAGGGGGGCGTACACGATTGTCACCCACAGCACTATGAAAACGCAGATCGAGCCAAACTTCATCCGTTCAGCAAATGCTCCGGTGATCAGAGCTGGCGTGATGATTGCAAACATGGCCTGGAAGATCATGAATGCCTGATGAGGAATCGTATCTGAATAGGGTCCAGCTTCATTGGCTGAAACGTCTTTCAAACCGAACCATTCCAGGTTTCCTATGAACTGCCATCCTTCAAGATCTGGGCCAAAGGCCAGGCTGTAGCCCCAAAGAACCCAAACGATACCGACCAACCCCATGCTCACGAAGCTATACATGAGGGTGGAAACGATGTTTTTCTTACGGACCAATCCGCCGTAGAAAAACGCCAATCCTGGCGTCATCAGCAACACTAATGCTGAAGCCGCCAGGACCCAAGCTGTATCTCCTGTATCCATCTTTCCTACACCGCCGTCGTTTTATTTAGACAATAAACAATCCATGACATAGCTCTTGCGACAAACATGGATTATTTGGCCGAGCTCTATGATCGCGGATTCGGACCGTAGCCGACCCGCGCAGATGCCTTTAGATTTACTTGCGCAGAATGAACCGAGGAAGAACCACCCACATCCCGAACAATCCTACGAACGCCCCCGCCGCTGCTAGTGCAATCATCAGTCGCTTCCCCCGTTTGATATGGCCCTAGTTTGCCGTGGATTTGTTACATAGAATTTTCGTAGTTGTTAAATGTTTGTTACATTCTTTGTTCTCCAGGCACGAATTTTGTGACTTTGATGAAAATATCTCGTGTAATATTCCTGGAGAGTACCATCAGAGGAATGACTGGCCCTACCACGGTTTTCTCCAATCCCTGAACCTGACCTATTTGGCGATT
>CAYVIG010000316.1:0-2846 GCA_964451445.1 uncultured Dehalococcoidia bacterium | reverse complement strand
TGGCTGGTATGTTCGGAGCTATGGAACATGATCAAATAGGCGAAATGCACGGTGATATGGTCTTCGATGCTTTCCAGTCCATGGGGACGGAAGGTATGTTGGGAATGGATGGAGATAGCGTGGCAGGCATGTTTGACGCTATGGGACCAGAGCACTTTGGTGAAATCGATAGTCAACAGATGTTCGATATGACCGAGAACATGTCCGCTGATAATTTCATGTCGATGGAAGCAGACAACGCATTCGGAATGTTCGATGCAATGGGCGCCGATATGGTTGCAGGCCTTGAAGGAGATCAACTGGCCGGAATGTTCGGCGCTATGGAATCCCATCATATGATGGATATAGGCGGGGGTCAGCTCTTCGACATGGCCGGCAGTATGAGCGGCGATGATTTCTTGGCAATGGACCCAGATAGTGCCTTCGGTATGTTTGATGCAATGGGCTCTGATATGGCCATGGATCTCGGAGGAGACCAGTTGGCTGGTATGTTCGGAGCTATGGAACATGATCAGATAGGCCTTATGCAAGGTGACATGGTATTTGATGCCTTCCAAACTATGGGTACGGAGGGCATGTTGGGCCTAGATGGCGACAGCGTGGCTGGTATGTTCGATGCTATGGGCCCGGATAATTTTGGTGAAATATCCGGAGTCGATATGTTCGAAATCGCCGGGAACATGGCCGGTGAACATTTCATGACAATGGGATCAGATAGTGCGTTCGGAATGTTTGACTCAATGGGTGCCGATATGGCAAGCACCATGGATGGGGATCAGTTAGGCGGTATGTTGGGCGCGATGGAAGCCCATCATATGGCCGATATAGGCGGAGGCCAGCTGTTTGATATGGCTGGTGGTATGACTGGCGATAACTTTATGGTGATGGACTCAAATAGTGCGTTCGGCATGTTTGAAGCAATGGGTGCTGAAATGGCCTTGGATCTCGAAGGTGGCCAGTTGGCTGGTATGTTCGGCGCCATGGATGCTGGACAAATGGCATCGTTAGGTTCGGACGCCATGGGATCAGCTGCTGAAAAGATGGACTTTGACGATTTTAAGATGATGGATGGTGAAAGCGCATTCGGGATGATGGAGACTATGGGCGTAGAATCGGCTATGTCTCTTGGCGGCGATCAATTGGCGGGTATGTTTGCAGCGATGGAGGGTCACCACATACACGACATGGGGGCCGAACGATCATTTGAAGCCTTCCAGAATATGGGCTCAGAAAACGCAATGAATATGGGGGGTGAGAATATAGCAGCCATGATGGATACCATGGGTGCTGAGATGATGGACTCCTTGGGCGGAGAACAATTATTTGAAGTTGCTGGAGGAATGGCAGGCGAACACTTCATGGCAATGGATCCGGGCGCAGCTTTAGGTATGTTCGACGCTATGGGCACAGATATAGTCTTAGGCATGGAAGGTGACCAACTGGCTGGAATGTTCGCCGCGATGGACGGAGCCGTGATGTCTGAAGCGATGGACCCTGAATTCATGTTAGAAGCTGCAGGAATGATGTCCTTCAGTGATTTCAAGGGTATGGATGGGGACAGCGCTCTGGGCATGTTTGATGCCATGGGTGGTGCCGACGTGGCTCTGAACTCCATGGAAGGGGACCAACTAGCCGGTATGTTTGCAGCTATGGAAGGAGACCAGCTGTCAAGTTTGGGTCAAGATGGGCTTATCGAAGCCTTTGGGACCATGGGCGCGGACAATGTGGTGACCATGGGAGGTGGAAACCTAGCTGAGATGTTCACCGCAATAGGAGGAACGGGTCTTGGACAGTTAGACCCGACCGAATTGCAGGACGCAGCGGCAGCTATGGTAGGCGCAAACATGTCGGAGTTAGATCCTGAAACTGCGCTCGGTCTGTTTGAAACAATAGGTCTTGAGACCGTAGCAGGTGAGTTTACCGGTGATCAACTTGGGGGGTTAATCGGGGCTTTGGATGCCAATCAAATCGGAGAGGCCTTAACTCCAGATGTGCTGTTGGAAGCAGCTGAAAAGATGACTATTGATCATTTCCACAATGTAGGCGGAGATCAAGCTGCCGCTATGGTTGATACGTTGGGATTAGACCAAGTCTTTGAACTAGGGGGAGAGCAAATAGCGGGAATGTTCGCTTCCATGGAAGGAGCTCAACTATCAAACCTCGGCGGATCGGCAGTCGCTGATGCCGTGGTTAACATGGGTACTGAAAACGCAGTTGAGATGGGTGCCGAAAACATCGCCGAGATAGTGGATTCCTTGGGTGTCTCAGACATGTCTACAGTCGGCGGAGACGTATTAGTTGATCTAGCAGGTGCGATGACTGGTGAATCATTGGCAGGATTATCCCCGGAGTCTGCTGTAGCGATGGCGGAAACAATTGGGACAGAGGCTGTTATCTCGGGTATGGGAGGTGAACAACTCGGGGGCATGTTAGGGGCCATGGACGCGGCTCAAATGGGTGCTGCATTTACTGACCAAGCATTGACTGAGGTTGCCGGGAAGATGACAGGCGAAGATGCTAAGAATATGGACGGAGATAGTGCAGTTGCGCTGCTTGATGCTGTTATTACCGTTATGGAACCTGGCGAAGTAGGAAACAAAGGCTCGGCCGCAGACGCCCGGCTAGTTGCGGCTTTGCTAGGAACTATGGATTCAGATCAAGTCCAGAACGCGATTACACCAGAGATGGCGGCGGATTTGGCCGGGAAAATGGCAGTTTCAGACGTGATGCTACTAGACTCGGATAGTGCAGCAGCGATGGTAATTAGCATGGGAGCTGAGACTGCGGTAACAACGATGGATCAAGATAGCCTGACGACTATGATCGGGGTGATGGATGCAGAAACC
>CAYVIG010000315.1:0-2848 GCA_964451445.1 uncultured Dehalococcoidia bacterium | reverse complement strand
CACTCTCGCCGTTTGGAGTGATGATGACAGAAACACCTCTGACAGCTCCACGGGTTTGGTCGGCTATTCAGGCCGGCAAGAAAGCCCAACCACAGCGCAAGGTGGCTTAGTCATGAGCCTGTATCCCGCATTTGCTCGCCCCAGCGATCTCGGTCAAGCTGCTGAGATCATGACTGGGTTGTCTACTGGGGCGATGATTATCGCCGGTGGCCAAGAGCTCATGCCGAGCATCAACTATGGGACCTTGATGCCTGAGGTTTATATAGACATTGGGCAGATTGCTGTCCTCAAGGGGATTAGTAAAGAAAATGGTAGCATTCAAATTGGCGCTGCCACTGTTCATAGAGACGTTCAAGACAGCGAAATCATTCAATCAAAATTGCCCTTGTTGTCTTTCGCAGCGGCGCAAATTGGTGGCGGCATGCAAGTTCATAATCGCGGGACTATCGGCGGCAATATTGTTTCGATGCATCCGTTGTACGATATCCTGCCGTCGCTGCTGGTGCTCAGCGCCGAAGTTGATATTTTAACGAGTGACGGTGAAACCCGTATTGCTTTAGCTAATCTCATGAAGGATACAAGCTACGGCCTTGGCAGTGAGTCATTATTGGTACGCGTTCTGCTCAACCCAATGACGCCGGGTGCGGGATGGTCATATGAGAAGTTACAGATTACGGCGGGCGGCTATGGCTCGGCAAACGCTGCGGCCATAGTGACACTCGATGGCGACAAAATCACAAGTTTGCGTGTTGTAGTCGGGGCTGTGTCCGCACTTCCCATTGATGTATCTGATGCGCTCAGTGGCTGTCGCGGACAAACGTGGTCTAAATATTTTGCAGAAGAGATTGAAGCGAAAGTATCAGCCGAGATTGCTGACCCGTTATCGGATCATCAGGGTGACGGTGAGTGGCGTAGAGCCATGGCCGGTGTAATGGCGCGGCGGGCGGTTGAGACGGCCATTGGTAGGGCCGGTTAAGAAGGTGAGTACAATGGAAGATATGTTGGAAGACACCGTTCTGGTCAACTTGCGCGTCAATGGCAAGCTGTGTGAGCTTGAAATTCCTGCGCACAAGACGCTTCTAGATTTGTTGCGAGACGACCTCAATCTAACTGGTACGCATATGGGCTGCATGACAGGGCATTGCGGCGCATGCACTGTTTCTATTGATGATCGAGTGGCTAAGTCCTGTATCACATTAGCTGCGACACTGGGTCGAGCAAGAATTACGACCATCGAAGGACTGACAGAAGGAGATGGATCTTTGAGCCCGGTTCAGCAGGCTTTCTGGGACGAAGCTGGTTTTCAATGTGCTTTCTGCGCGCCAGGCATGTTGATGTGCACGAAAGAACTTTTGGATACCAATTCTGACCCAAGCGACGAGGAGATTGAAACGGCCTTGGCTGGCAACCTCTGCCGTTGCACAGGCTATCAAAGTTTGCGGCGCGCTGTGAAAGCCGCTGCTGTTAAACTTAATGAAAAAACACGAGAAGCCGCTCAATAAAACAGGGAAGCATGCCATGAACATTTCGACAAAACTTGAGCCAATCGTAAAGACACTGCAATTACAGATGCCTACGCCTGAGAGGCTTGCACCCTATGGCGAGGTCCTGGGTTTTAACGAAGCAATCGCGCCGATGCCTATCGATTTCTATGACGGTGCCGTCAAAGTACGTCGGGTTGCTAATTTTGTTTCTGATGATCAGACCGAGATGCCAATAGTGACCGTTAATCGTAGGCCGTTTGAAATGCGCCATGCCGAACGCCATTTTAAGCATACTCAAGCCTTCATCTCGCTTGGATCGAAGCCCTTCATTGCGGCGTTCTCGCCACCGAATGACAAAGACATGCCTGACATGGATAAGTGGGAGGCTTTTTTGTTCGACGGGTCTGTTGGCTTTATGATGCACGTCGGGACATGGCACGATTTTCCATTTGCAGTCTTTGATCATACCAATCTCATGGTGATCCTTCGCAAAGAAGCGACCGATGGTTTAGTTCGGGACAACGTGATTCAGGACGAGGCTGAGGGTCCGGATCTCGAGAAGCGTGACATGCTCGCGCGGCATAACACGATTATACGCTTCGAGCTTTAAGAATTGGCTCAAAGATGTGACCGATTGATTTCAGAACGCAAACTATCTTCACAACATGGAGGCCAATTCGCCGCCCTGGGCTGCCAGGATGGGAACTGCACTGGTCTGGAAGACTGACGCGTCTTCTGGACTTCCGGAGTCAACTAATCTCAGACAGTCTGGAGTAACATAATCCTGGCCTATACTCCGAGATGCGAAGAGTTATAGATAGCTATCGCCACATGTCCTTTGGCATGGCCAACGAATGCCAAATCTTTGGCAGTGGCATAGCAACTGTGCAGGAAAGGGAACGAAAATGATTACAAAGGGATATGCGAACAGCTCAGAGGGCCAGATCCATTATCGAGAAGCCGGATCTTCTGGCAAACCAGCCATATGTTTTTTTCACCAAACAGCCAGCTCAGGTGCAATGTTTGAGAAAGTGATGCGTTTGCTGGCTAGCAATTACCACTGTTACGCCTTCGATTCTCCCGGTTTTGGCGGTTCTTACCATCCTAAAGCGATTCCGGAGATTGGATTTCTATCAGACCGGCTATTGGAGGCGATTGATGACCTCGGCATTCAGTCGTTTCATGCCTGTGGGCATCACACCGGTGGCTGTATAGCCATCGAAATGCCGAGCAAGGCACCGGAAAAGGTTATTAGTCTCTCCGTAATTGGCCCAGTACTGGTCAATGAGGAAGAGAAGCGTGAATACATGAAAACGTTTGTGCGGCCGTTCAAGATAGAGCCGACAGGTGAATTTTTATCGACC
>CAYVIG010000314.1:0-2887 GCA_964451445.1 uncultured Dehalococcoidia bacterium | reverse complement strand
AGTCTCCTTGTCGGCTGTGGTAACCGGGTCTCGTTCGTGTTCGTCTTTGAACTCCACCTGAATCTGCCGACCAAAATGCCCGGCCAGTATCTTGCCAGCGCCGCGGGCGATCTCCACGGCAAACTGCTCTATCTCTTCAGCCAGAGCGTCATCCCAAAGCTGTGGTTTGGCTTCCATTGGCCTCAAATGTCAGGCTCGATTTCGTCCAGGGTTGCCCTGGGACGATGGATTGGGAGTATAGCATGGGACAGATTCAAACCCTCGCCTGATATAATCCCCGTTGCTGCCCGTAGTAGGTAGACTTCAATTGAACGAACAACCCCTAATTTGTGGGTTACAAGGACTGATCATGGACTTGGGATTGAAAGACAAGGTCGCCATCGTCGGTGGCGCCAGCAAGGGTCTGGGCCGGGCCTCTGCTCAGGTACTGGCGGAAGAAGGGGCCAAGTTGACCATCTGCAGCCGTACCAGCGCTGACTTAGAACAAGCGGCCGCTGAGATTCGCGAGTCCACGGGTGCGGAGGTCATGACTTACGCCGCCGACCTAGACAAGCTGGAATCCATCACCGGCATGATTAAAGCCACCGTGAACCAGTTCGGCGGGCTGGATATCCTGGTCAACAACTCCGGTGGTCCGCCCCTGGCCCGTTCCGCAGATGCCACCGAGGACCAGTGGGAAACAGCGGTACAACGCTCTCTGATCTTCTTTGGCCGCATGTGTCGGGAGAGCATCCCCCACCTGAAAAACCGAGGCGGCGGACGAATCATCAACATCCTCGCCAGCACCGTCTACAACCCCATTCCCAATCTGGCCCTCTCCGGTGCTACCCGAATGGGCGTGGTTGCCTACGCCAAAAGCCTGGCGGACGAGGTGGGACGGGACGGCATCCTAGTAAACAACGTTTGCCCTGGTTCCATCATGAGCGAACGTATGCTCTCCAACGTCACATCCCGAGCCAAGGAACTGGGAATCAGCGTAGAAGATGCTTTGGGTCTACGCGCCCAAGATACCGCCGTTGGCCGAGTCGGAGAACCGGTGGAATTGGGTAACCTGGTGGCCTTCCTAGCCTCGGATAAGTCTACCTACATCACCGGCACGACCATCCTGGTGGACGGCGGTCTAGTCCGCTCTGTGATGTAAGAGATCCATGGTATTTGAACGCAAACATGCCGAGGAACCCACCGACGCCGCTGGGTACCTGGACCGGGGTAACCGGTACAGTCGCAACGGCGTCTACCACAAAGCTATAGAGGACTACGGCAGCGCGATTGAGTTGAATCCGGAGTTCGCCGAAGCCTTCTACCACCGGGGTTGTTCCTGGTATGAGGTAGGCAATAATGAAGACGCCATCGCCGACCTGACAAGAGCTATCAAGTTGAATCCAACAGCAGACGCCTACTACGGCCAGCGCGCCATAGTCTACATATTCCAAGATGAACCCGAGTTGGCGCAGGCCGACGAAGACATCTGCCAAGAGCTACGCATCCGTGCTCAGGAGCGGGCGGCGAATCAGTAGTTCTCAACACCATGAAATAAACAAGAAGGGCCTCCCGACAAAATCGGGAGGCCCTTCTTAATTTTCCGGTTTGCGAACTTTAAGAAGCTGGTTTGAACAGAGGGACGGATATCTGGGGTGTGGCCTGCTGGAAGGTCACTTCCACGGCCATACCAATGCTGACATCCTTGGGGTAACATTCCACGATGTTGGTGAACATACGCACTCCCTCTTCCAATTCCACCAAGGCCAAGACGTAGGGTCCAGTGTCGAAGCCCTGGGTCCGGTTCTGGTTAGTAACCGTATAAGTCCAAACAGTTCCACGACCAGTGGACGGGAACCATTTGATCTCGCTGGACCAGCAGTTGGAGCAGATGCCTCGAGGATACCACTGGAACTCGTTGCAGCTATCGCACCTCTGAATCAGCAGAGTGCCGCGTCGAGCCATGTCCCAAAAGGTCTTGGTCTCACCGTTGATGGTGGGCAGGGGCTTATTCCAAGTTGTCATCGTTAATCCCTCGCCAGGATGACTGTGCCGCCACTGTGGCGGGAACCTAAGGCTCCGCCGGTGCCGTGGCACAGAGCTATCTTGCAATCTGGAACCTGCCTTTCAGTTCCTTCGAACTGACCTCGCAACTGCCTCGTTGCCTCCAACAGGAGGAACAAGCCGCGCATTCCGGGATGGTTGGAGGACAGGCCGCCTCCATCGGTGTTGATTGGCATCTCACCGCCTAAGCCAATACGTCCGTTGAGGACGTACTGGCCTCCCTCACCCTTCTCACAGAAACCCAAGTCCTCAAGGGTCTCAATCACTGTGATGGTGAACGAGTCGTAGATCATGGCCATGTCGATTTCATTCTGTGTGACGCCGGCCATCTCAAAGGCTGGAACGTGGCTCTGCTTGGCAGCGATATACATAAGGTCTCGCTTGCCTGCGCCCTGGTGAGCCACGGCTTCACCGGCGCCCAGAATCCAGACCGGCTTCTGCTTGCAATTGCGGGCCAATGCAGGGGAGGCCACCACAACCGCGCCGCCGCCATCGGTGATGACGCAGCAGTCATTCCGGTGCAACGGCGTCGAGACCACCGGAGACCGCATGACGTCTTCCACGGTTATGGGGTCACGGAACAGCGCTTCAGGATTCAGGGAAGCGTGTCGGCGCATGGTCACTGCGACCTCAGCCAACTGCTCAGAAGTTGTCCCGTACTGGTGCATGTGGCGCTGGGCGATCATGGCGTAGAGACCTACGGTTGTTAGACCGTACAGCTCTTCAAAGCTGTCTGGGGACGGGTCCAACCGGGGATGGCCTTGGCGGCTGATACCACCAGTGCCCACCGATACCCCGCCAGATCGGGCCTGGGTAGCGTATGTGATGACGGCGCAGTTGATGC
>CAYVIG010000313.1:0-2905 GCA_964451445.1 uncultured Dehalococcoidia bacterium | reverse complement strand
AAAAAGGATGATTCCAGAAACTCCAGGGCAGCGGAGTATGGATCAGTCTCTTTCGCTTCTACCTTCTCCAGAGTAGTATTTAAGTCCGGGTCATTTTCTACCTTGTCGCGAAGGCGCTGTGCCAACACCTCTTCCACCGCTTCCAAGAACTCGCGTCTGCGCTGTCCACCTCGGCGTTCATCAAGTTCACCGCTGGTGGTGAGGAACTCCCGATGTTCATCGATTTTTTTCCAGAGTTCGTCGATACCCTGCCCTTTGTGAGCCGTTGTAAGTAGTACCGGTGGGCTCCACTCGGGACTGTCCGTAGCCATGTGGAGCATGCCGGTGATGGCCGTTGCCATCTGATTTGCTCCTTCGCGGTCTGCCTTGTTGACCAGGTAAAGATCTGCGATCTCCATCACCCCGGCTTTCAACGTTTGGATGGTGTCTCCTGACTCCGGATTCAACGCCACCAAGACGGTGTCTGCCACGCTGATGATTCCTAGTTCGGTCTGCCCAACACCTACGGTTTCAACCAGTATCAGGTCTGTACCGGCGGCATCAAGCGCACGGACCATGCTTTTGACTATCCGTGGTAACCCGCCCGATTGGCCCCGCGTTGCCACACTGCGGATAAAAACCCCGGAATCCAGGTAGTGGCGTTGCATCCGAATGCGATCACCCAGGATGGCGCCGCCGCTAAATGGGCTGGTGGGATCGACAGCAATGATGCCTACCGTGAGGCCTGTTTCTCGAACCAACTGCGTCAGTTGGTCTACGATGGTGCTCTTTCCTGCCCCGGGAGGCCCAGTGATTCCTACTGTGTAGGCCCTTCCCGTGCGTCCGTCCACCGCCTTCATTGCTTCGGCCGCGGATGGGTCTCCCCTTTCTAAGAGAGTGATTAACCTTGATAGTGCCCTTTGTTCGCCAGCCAACAGTCTTTTGGCAATCTCAGACATCGGTTAGGCGTTCCGCTGGGCGGTGCTAGTGGTTTGAGCATCCATGATTGAATCTCCAGCGAATCTAGCATCGGCCAAGAATGTCGTCAAGAATGAATTTTGCATATTAGGTGAAGATGAATATTGCATGTCAAGTATGGAACAAGGTTAAGGGTGATTGTTCTTTTCGAGAGGGGAAATAGGGAGTGCTTACCGATTATGTGTACGTAGGTATCTGATATTTATGTAAACCAACGTTGACATGAATGTTTTGGATGTTCCTTTTTCGTAGATTACAGGGGGAATTCGCAGAGTTTTAGGTCAACTGAGGGACTCCGTTCGGCCAGTCGCAATGTTGATTTGACGAAAAAGCAGTCAATATCGATTGAGCAGGTTAAGTGATCTGGAAAAAGCGCAAATTTAGCGCGGTGAGCGAACCAAGTCCGGAATCAAGGAGCCTAACCGGTGGGCTAATGGTGTAACTATAGGTTATCGAACCCAACCGCATCGGCGGCGATCAAGAGGTCGGGTCGGTTTCCCCACCGTTTCAGGAACCGGCCAAAGTTCTTGCGGCTCAATTCGTCACGCTGGTTATCGTCCAACTCCGTCCACTGCCGGTGCTCGTGACGGACCAGTGGCAGGCTGGAATCAGCCACCACCCGGAGCCCTTTGTCCTTGAACTGAAAGCAGTAGTCAATATCCAGGTTCCGGTAGAAGCGGAAACATTCTCTCATCAAGCCGACGTTGTTGACCTCTTCCCGTCGGAAGGCCATGCAATAGGCCTGCATGGCATCGGCATCGCCGTCGTCCACTTCTTCATGGAAATGCTGCATGTCTGGGGTGCTCAAGCCCCAAGGGCCAAAGATGCCAACGGTGGGATCACTCAACGTCTTTGAGATGGAGTCCAGGATATTCCCTGTGATCTCCGCCGAACCGTCCATGACAACGATGTTGTGGCCACGGCTCTGCATTAGACCGATATTCTTGCTGGCCGCATCACCGATCACATGGTCGGCATGAACCACTTTCAGTTCCGGATGCTTGGCCTGCATCTCTTCTAGGAGTTCTCCGGTGCCGTCGGTTGAACCATTGTCGATGACGATGACCTCAACAGAGTGTTTCCCTGAATGTTGGAGCATCCCTTTTATGCAACGCTTTACGTCACTGGGATACCCGTATGCGTTCAGGATGAAGGTGAAATCAAGGGCCGCAGGCTTATCTAGATGGGACTCGACTTCCCGGGACGATGACACCGAAGGCCACTTTTCTTGCCGCAATTCCAATCGTGTCTTTGGGCGGGCGTGGGTCCCTTCAGACGTGTCGTGAATCACGTATCCATCTGAGGCTAATTGGCTTCTAAGGGAGTCGGCAGTGGCGTAGTCGGATTGTTCCCTGTGTCTGCCCCGTACGGTGAGCGTCTCTGTCACGTTGGCAGCTACCGTGTTTTCGGCTGGCGCCTTGTCTAAGTCCAGGCCAAACATCTGGTCAAATTCCAACAAGAGCGCAACCTTGGCCCTGTTGGGAATCTCTGAACGGATCATCTCCCAGGTCATAGCCAGGGCGCTGGGCAGATCCAGGTCAGATTCCACTAGGTCCCAGAAGCGCTCTCGGTACTCTTCGATCTCAGTTTCGTGGCCGCTTCCTTCAGGTTCCTGACTCCAGAGCCAGATCCTGTGTCTCAGACCGGTCAGGGCCTTTTCCGCGGCCTTGAGCGATGTGAAGGTGAAGTTCATGCGGTGGCGGTACCTTACGGTCATGCACAGGTATCGGAATGACAACGGCGAGAATCCACGCTCGATCAGCTCTTCGATCAGGAAAACGTTACCGGCCGACTTGGCCATCTTGGCACCGTCGGCTAGGAGGTGTTGGGCGTGGATCCAGTAATTAACGTGTTGCTGCCCAAAAGCGGCTTCGCTCTGGGCGATCTCATCTTCATGGTGGGGGAATACGTTGTCGACGCCGCCGGTGTGGATGTCGAAACTCTCGCC
>CAYVIG010000312.1:0-2905 GCA_964451445.1 uncultured Dehalococcoidia bacterium | reverse complement strand
GCAAAAACGGCGCCAGCGTACTGGGTCTATATTTCCATGAACAATGGCGAGATAACTCAGTCTGGAAAGACGTGAACGTTCGCAAGGCATTCAACCTAGCCATCAACCGAGACGAAATCTGCGAGTTCATCTTTGCCGGTGAATGCTCACCGGCCTCAACGTACCCCTGGCCAGACATCGCACCTGGTGTCGATACATCTTTGACGGCCTATCCCTATGACCCTGACGAGGCAAAGCGACTTCTGGAAGCTTCTGCCTATGACGGTGAAGAGATAGCAATCCGATCCTATCCAAGAGCTGATGTGCCCGAGGGGCCTCGGTTCATTGAGGCTATCAGCGCCTATCTGACCGAGATCGGTGTCAACGTTAAGATCATCCCAACCGAGTATGCCTCATACAGGCAAGAACGGTTGGCCCATACATTGGATAATGGCAGCGGTTACCTGGCGGCCCCCAACCGGCCTCTGGCCGGATTCCAAGGAGTGATGAGAGTACTCAACCACTCTGAAGGGGCTTTCACATCAACCCATGACCCGGCAATCGATACACTGATCGAAAACTGGGAGGCAGCCATTCTGCCAGCCGATGTTGTGGACGGGAGCATAGCGTTGTACACGTACTTGTACGACAACTACAACTCACTTACATGCTGCAACATGAACATCTCCTACGCCACTAACGACCGGATCTCCGAATGGAATCTGGGCAAGAGAGTGTGGGACGACGGCTTCACAAACCTGACCCAACGGTAAAACCTAATAACCTCCCTGGAGTCTTTCTCCAGGGAGGTTATTGCATCAGAGTCGAGGAGATCTCCTCGACAATTTTCGTATCCATTTTCCTAGCGGTGGAATCGCATGCAACGGTACATAATCAGACGCGCTGGCGAGGCTGCACTGGCACTCTTCGTGCTCTCCATCATCATTTTCTTGATGGTGCGCCTAACTGGAGACCCAGCGCTTCTGATGTTGCCTCCTGATGCCGGAATAGAAGCTCTAGAGGACCTGCAACATTCCATGGGTACCGACAAGCCCCTGGTGGTCCAATACGGACTCTTCATCAACGATTATGCCCACGGAAGCTTTGGCGATTCACTCCGGAGCAAAACCCCGGTTTCAGAACTGGTCTCAGACCGCCTACCTAACTCCATCAAATTGATTGGGGCGGCATTCGTAATAGTCATTCTTATTTCCTTACCTTTAGGCGTATTATCTGCCGTGTACAAGGGAACTTGGATAGATACTCTGTGTACCGGCATTGCTGTATTGGGCCAAGCGATTCCCGTGTTCTGGTTGGGAATGCTCTTAATACAGTTATTCACTGTGCAATTAAGCTGGCTGCCCAGCTCCGGCATGGGCGGGTTTACGCACTACATCATGCCCGCCTTCAGTCTGGGATTCTTCACTGTCGCAGCCATCACCAGGTTATTGCGGTCCAGCTTGTTGGAATCCATGGACAGTGAGTACATCAAGTTGGCCCGCATCAAGGGTCTGACCGAGTTCAAAGTCATCTGGAAACACGCTTTGAGGAACTCATTGATCAGCGTCGTGACCCTCGGCGGTATCTACATCGCCATCTTGATCACTCTGGGCATCCTGGTTGAGGTGGTATTTGCCTGGCCAGGCATGGGACGTTTATTATTCCAGGGAATCGTCTTCAGAGATTTCCCCGTTGTTCAGGCAGTGGTGATGATATCTGCGGCAATCGTGATCACCACCAGCTTATTGGTTGATATCGCCTACGCGTACCTAGACCCCAGAATCAGGCTTCAATAAAGTTAATATGGCCGTAGTAGTAGACAACGCAGCTATACAACCAGTGAGGACAAGCACCTCGAGAAAGGTGCTGTCCAGTCTAAAAGGCGCACCTCTGATACCGCTGTTCATAATTGCGGTGTTCATTATCTCTGCGATATTTGCAGACTTATTGACGTTCCATGACGCATATAAGGTCAGCCTTCCAGACCGCCTGATCCCTCCATTCTGGCAGGATGGAGGAACACTATCCCATCCTCTGGGAACCGACCCGCTGGGCCGTGACGTGCTCACCAGGATAATCTACGGCACCAGGGTCTCAATCATAATCGCAGGTGCGGCGCTGACCATTGGCGGCGGATTCGGCACGCTGGTCGGCTTGACCGCTGGGTTCTACGGTGGAAAGATCGACACCCTACTGATGAGATTGGCCGACATCACCCTGGCCTTCCCGCTGATCTTGTTCGCCATCCTGTTGGTGATGGTTATCGGCCCCAGTATGATGAACGTCATCGTCGCCATCTCATTGGTCCTGTGGGCCCGTTACGCCCGTGTCATTCGTGGCGAAGTCCTGGGGTTGATGCAGCGTGACTTCATCGCCCGAGCCCGGGTTTCCGGTGCTTCAGACTGGCGGATAATGATTCGCCACCTGTTGCCCAACGTCATGCCAACCTTGATAGTTTTGCTCACGTTGCAGGTCGGCTGGGTGATTATCGTAGAGGCCTCATTGAGCTTCCTAGGCGCTGGCATTCCCCCGCCCACACCGGCGTGGGGTTCCATGTTGGCAGATGGCCGGGAGTACGTCTCCACCGCTTGGTGGGTAACAACATCGCCTGGAATCGCGATCATGTTAGTGGTGCTTGCGTTCAATCTTTCCGGAGACTGGTTGAGAGAACGCCTAGACCCCAAACAACGCAGCATCTAGCCCTTCTGTTGGGCCAGCCGCTGATGACTCTGAGTCAGAACGGAATCAGCGGCTGGTATCCACAACAAACGCCCCCTTCACCTGATATTTCTTCAAAAGACTCAACTCTACGCCGGTAATTTCGCGTGGGATTAAGACACAGGGCAACCCTATAAAAAGGGAGAATAGCAGTCGCCTAGAGTCGCGATTATGGAAGCGAGCGTTGGAGGCTAGTTGCCGTAGGTAG
>CAYVIG010000311.1:0-2906 GCA_964451445.1 uncultured Dehalococcoidia bacterium | reverse complement strand
ATGGTCTTAGTGTCACCTTTCGCTTCCGTCCGTGAGATGGCCAGCATCACGCTACCATTTCCTCCGGTGGGCTGGCTGGTGCGCAACCACTATGACAGCCTCTCCCGCATCCGCCAATTGAATGTCCCGGTGCTGGTGTTACACGGAGATCATGACGAGACGGTCCCGATGTCTCAAGGAAGAAAATTGTACGAGGCCGCCAACCAGCCAAAGCGCTTTCAGGTTCTTGAAGGAGCGGCGCACAACGACACCTATGATGCTGGCGAGGAGCAATACTGGGGGGCGATCGAGGCGTTTATTGCCGAGCAGCAGGCCAAGGACAGATAGCCTGGATCAGACCCCTGATACGATCTCGGTCTGATAGTCGAGGAGCTCCAGGTCTCGGCGAGAATCTAAGACGAACTCAGCCACATTTGAAGCTACCTCGTTGGCGTGGGCGGGATTAGTGCTCACACAAAAAACGCCTAGGGTGAGTCGCTGTCACAGGTCATGGTCTTCCACCTCTGACACGGCCACGTTAAACGTATTTCTGATGCGCGTGATGAGTGACCTGGATATTTGTCTATTATCCCTGAGACTGGCAAAATCTGGTAGGTGGAGGATTATCCGACAGACGCCTAGATGCAATGTGATTTCATGGTTGAACCAATGGTGGATTTCGAAACATTGATGGAGTTCTTGACGAGCATTGAACCTGCATTATAGATTATAGATAACTGCGGTCTGAATTAACACAGTAACGTTTCTAATTCCAAATCTGGATTCACCATCTGGCAATCTGAATGGGTAAATTCAATATCAGATTGTAGTCGGTGAGGGAACAAAAACGACATGCCTCCCAACTCCGAATCTCGACAGAGCCGATCGGAAGTACCTGAGGTCGTCATCAGTCGGCTTCCGCAATACGTGCGGATCCTCAACCGCCTGCTGGAAGATGGCATACAAGTGGTTAGCTCCCAGCAACTGGGAGAAAAACTACAGGTAACTCCCGCCCAGATCCGCAAAGACCTCAGCTATTTTGGCCGCTTTGGCAAGCAGGGCCGAGGCTACAGTGTCCGCGACCTGCTGGACCGTTTGCGACAGATACTGGGAATCAACTCCCCTTGGAATGTGGCTGTGGTCGGCGTCGGACGCCTGGGCCGTGCAATCCTGAGTTACCCCGGTTTCAACCCTGACGGATTCCATCTGGTGGCTGCGTTCGACCTCAACAACAGCGTTGTCGGTGAGACCATCGGCGGACTTATTGTTCGTAAAATGGAAGAGCTGGATCAGGTGGTAGCGAGAGAGAAGATAAGCATCGCCATTGTCGCGGTCCCAGTGGAATACACCCAGAATGTGGTTGACCAACTGGTGGCCTGTGGCGTGAAAGCCATCTTGAACTACGCTCCCATCACCCCGCAGGTGCGTGAGGGCATCCGAATCCGAAACATCGACCCGGTACTATCCTTACAATCCATGACCTACTACATCAGCGACGACTAAGCCGTTCCGGCCCCCAACCCCACCACTTCTCCCGTCATTCCAGCGAAAGCTGGAATCCACTCCTTTTGACCTCATGTTTAGGTCACGACGACCATGACTAACTTGATGCGATTTTCACCCGAGGGAAGGGCATCAGTCTTTTAACTGACAACTTGTTGTTGTAGATTCTTAGTTTATGAGTGGATTTCTGCCTTCGCAGGAATGGTGAGAACAACAAACCGTCCTCCCAAACCTTGCTCATCCTGAGTTTGATGAAGAACTGGTTGAATGGAATGTTCTTCGGACAAAGGACGTGGTTCGAGGGGCTCACCATGAGCGGACAATTAGTACTGAATTAGTACTGGATGAAGGGAAGATCGTGAAAAACAAAAGGCCCCGCTCCATGTTGAGGAGCGGGGCCTTTTTTATTTACGGGATTGTTTGCTTAGGCGGGATTGATTGGTGGTTGGCCGCTTCCGCGAGGCCTGCGCCGCCGAACCAGGTTTACTCGGACCTGAGCGCGGTGGAGTGACGACAACACCCGTTCCAGTTCGATGTCGGATCCGCTTTGGGCCAGGCGTTCTTGAGCCCTTCGCATGGCTTCCTCCGCACGAGCTTCGTCGATCTCATCAGACCGTTCACAAGCGTCGGCCAGCACGCTGACCCGATTGCCGATGACTTCCATGAAACCACCGGAAACCGATACGTACATGTCCTCTTCGCCGCTCTTCTTCACGGTGAGCTCCCCGGGTTTAAGGACGGTCATCAGCGGGGCGTGTCTGGGTAAGATACCCAGTTGCCCGTCGAGACCAGGAGCAATCACCATATCGACCTCACCTTCAAAGACGGAGCGTTCTGCAGTGATTATTTCCAGATTCATTGGCATGGTTTGTTACTACCCTTGAGCCTGCATCTCAGCTGCTTTTTCAAGCGCTTCGTCGATGGTTCCGGTCATGTAGAAGGCCTGCTCGGGCAAGTCATCGTGTTGTCCGGAGAGAATCTCAGAGAAGCCTCGTAGAGTCTCGCGCAGGGGAACATATTTGCCAGGTTGGCCGGTAAATGTTTCTTCTAATAAGAACGGTTGAGTGAGGAAGCGCTGAATCTTCCTGGCGCGGAACACGGTCAGCTTGTCTTCTTCAGATAGTTCTTCAATACCGAGGATGGCGATGATGTCTTGCAGGTCCTTGTAGCGCTGTAGAACCTCTTGTACGCCACGGGCCAGTCTGTAGTGTTCTTCACCAACCAGCCCCGGCTCCAGAATCCTGGAGTAGGAAGCCAACGGGTCAACAGCCGGGTAGAGACCTTGGGCAGCTAGTGACCGCTCTAAGGACACGACACCGTCTAGGTGACCGAAGGTGGTTACGATACCAGGGTCGGTGTAGTCATCAGCAGGCACGTAGATAGCCTGAAGAGAGGTGATAGACCCTTTCTTGGTAGTGGTAATG
>CAYVIG010000310.1:0-2931 GCA_964451445.1 uncultured Dehalococcoidia bacterium | reverse complement strand
GCGATACAACCAGGGAGGAAACAAATATGTATCAACAACGTAATCGCACCGAACCCAATATTTTTATTACGTTAGCTTTTATCATAGTTGGCCTGGTAATCGGATTATGGGTACAGTGGATGTTTTATTACGATAGCTGTTGTCCGATTGACAATCTAAAATGGGTTTTAGAATCGTCTTTCACTTATTTAGGCCCTTACTTGCTCTTTTTGTCGGTGTTTTTGATGGTTGCCTTTTCCTGGGCGTTTCACAAAACGCCTAGCAAAGGGGCCAATCATCTATCCCAGGGAGCCGGCCCGATTGGGGCCGACCTGTCCGGAGCCAACCGGTCCAATGTCGTAATCACAATGACGTTCGCTTTTGTTGGTATCGTAATCGGAACGTTTTTGGAGTCAAGTTACTACTATCGCTGTTGCCCTGCACTCCTGATAGAAGAAGTCTATTATTATTTCACCGACGGTGGTGGGTACTTTCTCTTTTTGTTCGGGTGTCCTATGGCTGCCCTATCTCTCAAGTTTCGAAAATCCTAGCGATTTGCATTGCTAGGGAATTTGAATGGACGTTGCATCACTTTCTTAACTGAAGTGGCTGATGATTGATAAAAATCTAGAACCCTTTGGGGGACACCGTGGGGGACAGCGGTAAACCCTAACAAAAAAAGAAGGCTCGCAGATTTTGGTCTACGAGCTTTTTCCGTGCCTATAAGTGGCGGAGAGAGTGGGATTCGAACCCACGGTGACGTTGCCGCCACAACGGTTTTCAAGACCGTCGCTTTCGTCCACTCAGCCATCTCTCCATATGGTGGCCAACCATGACATTATAGGCATGAAAACGCCTGCTGGCCAGAAATAAGAGGGCATTATTTTTTAGCCGTTTGTGGAACGTAGTCCAAAGGGTTCTAGATTTTCATCATCATCTGAAAGATTAACTCTACCTCTCGCCCTGCTGGTAAATCGGCCTCATCTAGCAAATCAGCAATAGCCATCGACAGATAGAAATACTTCCTCGTGGACGTATCTCCTTTTGTTGAATCTGAAGCTATTCCGTTTTGTCGATTTCACCTTCGTCTCTATGAAATTCTGCTAGCTCCTCTTCTAACTCCATCCTCTTTTGCCTCTCTTCAGCTAATTGGTCTTCTAGTGCCTCTCTTAAACGCATTTCAACAAGAGCCCTTTCTGCAAATGCTTTAGCGCGCCTGCTTTCGGCGTACGCCAGAGCCATGCGGACGCCACCAAAGACAACCAGTATTGCTATCAAGATTATTAGAATGATAATAATTGCAATCAATTTTTATATACCTACACATAAATGCTACACCAACAGATGGTCCGTGGATATCAGTTTTGCGGATACTTACCACGGGTGGCTAAATGGTTTAGTATTCTCGGACATTATTTCAATTTTTGGAGATGATTCCATGTTATTTCATATCACCGCCCAACATGACCACTTGAGTTGCCCGGGTGTAGCGGCACGGAAAGGGGGACAAGATATGCAGGAATTTCAAAGAGAAAGCGGCCGCTGGATGGAAGGTAATGACAAAGTAAAGGTGATTGCTGTGTATCTTAACCAACCGTTTCACAGGATATTCGCCGTTGTCGAAGCAGACGCTTATGAAGATTTAAATACTTTTACCAATCATTGGAAAGATACAGGCAGCTGTGACGTGCAAATAGTAGGTGACGGTATATCAGCCAGGCATGCGGTAGGCAACTGGGGAAAGTAACTTAAAGATAACGGCTAAGTTGATCCAAAACAAGGTCGAAGTAAATGCTGTACGAGGCGTGGATCGTAATCTTCCACGCCTCATTACCACTGAACAAACATCTGCATCAGTACGAGTTGGTAAGTACTACTGGGAATGGGAGATCGAGTACATCTTGACGGGAACCAGCAGAAACGGTTTTCAAGACCATCGCTTTCGTCCACTCAGACATATCTCCGTTTTGATGTTTATCGTCGTTCAACAGTCATTTCTACTAACGAACAATAACCAGCGGCCTCAAAATAGACTCCAGATGTACATTGAAACCATACCTAGGCCCGTGTTATAGGTGTTTTGGCAACCCATCTGGGTCACCCCTGCCGGGAGCTAAGTTTTAAACCGTCTTATCCCCTTGTTTGGGTCGTAAATCAGGATTAGATTTGGGGATTGCTAGACAGTTTCCCAGGCTTGTTTTCAGGTTGACACCCCTATGGAGCGATGCTAGAATCAGGCACGAATTACAGTCGGATGATTATGTAATTCTTAGCCCAATATCCAACGATATTTCCCCGGTAAATTCTGCAATACCAAACGCCGAAACCCCGTAGTTGGACCCGGCCACATACCCTGAAGGAAGGTGGATCCATGCCCCCTGAGATTATCAAAGGACTTAAAGACGTCTATTTTGACACGACTAAGTCCAGCTTCATCGACGGCGAAGTAGGAAAGCTGCTCTACCGCGGCTACAACATCCATGACTTGGCCGAGAAGTCAACCTTTGAGGAAGTGGTCTATCTGCTCCTCTACGGAGATCTTCCCAACCAGAATCAACTGGCCGATTTTGACGCCCAACTGCGCGCCAACCGAATCATCCCCAACGAGGTTATCCAGGTTCTGGACCTGGTCAAGAACAGCCACCCGATGGACGCCCTCAGGACCGGTATCTCGGCCCTGAGCGCCTTTGACCCGGAAGTGAATGACAATTCGGTGGAAGCCACCATCCGGAAGGGCATTCGCCTTACCGCAATGGGACCGACCATCACGGCCGCCCACCACCGTCTGCGCCAGGGATTGGAACCGGTTGCGCCTAATCCGGAACTGAGCCACGCCGGCAATTTCCTGTACATGCTGTTTGACGAACTACCCGACCAAGAGACAACAAATCTTTTGGACGTGGACTTCATCCTCCACGCGGAACACGGGCCCAACGCATCTGCCTTCGCTGC
>CAYVIG010000309.1:0-2934 GCA_964451445.1 uncultured Dehalococcoidia bacterium | reverse complement strand
AGCATGCCAAGCTAAAGCTTCAAGATCCATAATAGAAAGCTGATAATAATCTTCAAGATAATTATCACCATCACCATCTGTATCAGGAGTATCTCCATGAATCCAGAATTTAAATCTCATTACCTCACCATCACCAAGCGCTGGTAACATTACTGGATCAGAAACTACATTCCAACTTGAGTTGTATGTAGATTCATCATTTGGGGATAAATAACTGTGAGTTTCACTATGATAGTCACTTTCAGTTAGTTGCCATCCAGAATCATTATTCCATAGAGAATCTGTTGCTTCAAAATCCCAATGAAACAAAATAATATCTTCTCTCGTAGTATTTGTTATATGATTTTCGTAATCAATATCGATTCCATGAGAATAATTAGAACTCTTTACTGAAAGAGCTTCATCTGTATTTAAAAATAATTCTCTAGGAAGTAATATTGAACATAAAAATGCAATTAGTATAAACCTTTTCATTTTTATCTTCCTTTCTTTTCTATTTATTAATAATGTAATTAATTCTTTATAAAAAAACTGTAACGACTTGTAATAATTATTTAATGATTACAAACTTACCTATTATAGGATCTAATGAACCTGCTTCTACGGTATATATATATATCCCTGGCGCAACAAAATCTTCATTCATATTTTTCATATCCCAATTTGCCATATCGCCTGTATCATTATGATCAATTGTTGATACATGTTCTCCTGTTATTGTATATATCTTAATAGTACACTGATTAGGTAAATTGTCAAATTTTAATCTGCTATCATATAATTCTTCATTATATACACTGCTTACTACATATGGATTTGGTAAAACCATAATAGAATTAACATGAGAGTTGTTTAACTCTTGCTCTGCTCCAAGAAGAGATAAATCGGCAGTCCATGAGTCGCCATCTTGAAACCATTTATCTGGAGTTACAATAATGTAATCTCCTTCATCCCATGGATATAATTGTTGCCATGGATTATCATTTATAAGGTCTCCATCAATATCATATACACTATTTGGCTCGCAAACACCTCCACATGATTCTGGATATACTTCAGTATCTGGATCAATATCTCTTTTTGCTTGCCACATGCTTTTTGCATGTTCAATAATTGTATCTGTTGTATAAATGCTTTCTTCTGACCATTCTGGAAATCCTTCAAATATATCAGCACCATATTTTAATCTTAATGCTTGCATAGAATATTCAACAACTAATTCAAATGTTTTTTCATCATCTATATCATCTAAATCATCTGAAAAGGCTAAGCTGTCATGAGTAAAAGAAATGGTTTCATTATGTTGCCAAACGCAATCACCGTAACCAGGGTCATCAGCTCCCGGAGAGCCTCCATCACCTGTATATACGCCTTTATCTGTATGCCAAGATCTAACTTGTCTACCTGTAGTAATATTAGTTACTTTAAATGGAAGGAAGCTAACCTCATCTCGATCACCATCCCAATCAGGAGTAGATAGAGTTATATCAAAACATGGGTCGCCATTTGGAATTACTCTATATGCTGTATCTAAATTTTGAGTAGGGCTAAATTCTATTTTATAATCAAACATCGATCTAGCATCAAAACCATCACCCCAATATGATAATTGAATTTTTCCACCTGAATTACTAAACCAATTTCCAGCAACATCATACTCGCCTAAGTACCATGCTAAAGTCAAATCATTATCATCATCAAAATCTTCAAAAACATCTACTATACCATTACCATCTAAATCTTCTTCATAATCAGTCCCATCAATATTCATATAACTTATATCTTTGATTCCTGCATAACTGTTTGTTTGTGGCAATTCAAACCAATAATTATCAAACCTTACTTGTATGCCGCTAAACCATTGCGTGTAATTATTTTCTGCACCTGATTGATCAGAAAACATAAGAGATAAAGGATCAATTAGGTATGCAGGAATATGTATTTGAGTTGAATCAAAAGAATATTCTGAACCTGGCATATCTAAATAATTATTAATTTCTTCATCAGTTAATTCATTAATATTATAACTTGCATAATTTCCATCTAACAAATTCTCATTCTCATCAATTTCATAGATATAAAGCTCTGGGTTTCTTGTTCTAAATCCCTCAAAATCATCTTCATCTCCATCAGCTTGAATTTCCATTTTAATTATTTTTGGTGCTAAAGAAGCTTCGTCTACTAATCTGTATAACCCATCTCCTGTTCCAAGATTAGAATCATTAGAGACTATGAAAGTCTCCGTTTCAGTTTCACTTGGAAAAGTAATATTTGTAGCTGTAGCTGAAGGAGTAATCGTAATTACATTAATTAAATTTTCTCTAACTGAATCAAATGCACAGTTTCCTATATCAGTAAATTCTTCACAAAAATCATATTGACCATTTGGGTTGGTATCTATAAAGGGTTCACCATCATCCCAAACACCATTATCATTTAAATCTGTGAAATCTTCAGTTTCAACGGTCCATTCATGACCTGCGTCTAGACAGGTTTCTTCATTTAAAAAGTTTTCATTAGAACAGCCCGCTTCATCCCAAATACAATTGCCCATATCTATAAATTCTTCACAATCATCATATTGGCCATTCGGATTAATATCTGTAAAGGGCTCATCATCATCCCAAGTACCATTAGAATTATAATCTGTAAAGCTTTCTGATAATTTTGGACTTTCAAAGCTTGGGCATTCCCATCCATCAGGGCAAGTGAAATGACCTGGGTTAGAATTATTCCAAGTAGTATCTAAAGTGATATTACCATCAATGTTGTTGATTACAACCGTATCAATTTTAACTCCCATATCATAAGCGGTAATAGCATAGGTATATTCAACTCCATTGATAACATCTTCATCTTCATAAAAATGATTCAGACCTAAATTATCTCCTAAATAAAACCATGGAGCAACAGGGTCAGGACCAGAAATTTCGA
>CAYVIG010000308.1:0-2944 GCA_964451445.1 uncultured Dehalococcoidia bacterium | reverse complement strand
AGGAAGAAAAGGAGCGCGAACTATCTGTCCACGAAAAGGAATTAGAACAGTCCCTGGTAGATGCCGAAGACCTAAAGGCAGAACAATCTAGGGCCTTGGAACAGGTGGCAGGTCTCAGCGTTGATGAGGCTCGCGAACAAGTGGTCAAGCGCGGCGAAGAAGAAGCAGTGCATGACCTGGCCAAGAGGTACTACGAACTAGAAAAAGAGTACAAAGAAAAGGCCAACGAAAACGCGCGGAAGATAATCACAGTCGCCATCAACCGACTTGCAACCGACGTAGTTTCTGAAGTCACGACTTCAACGGTTTCCCTGCCCAACGATGAGATGAAAGGTCGCCTCATTGGCCGCGAAGGACGCAACATTCGTACACTGGAAGCTCTCACAGGTGTGGATGTCATCATCGACGAC
The DNA here is from genome assembly GCA_964451445.1 of uncultured Dehalococcoidia bacterium. Classification (GTDB taxonomy): domain Bacteria; phylum Chloroflexota; class Dehalococcoidia; order Lucifugimonadales; family UBA3495; genus UBA9611. Next base: position 2,534 of record CAYVIG010000308.1, on the reverse strand, counting down.
ACGCCCGAGGAAGTCACCGTATCTTGTTTCGACCCGGTCAGACGCGAGATTGCACGTCTGGCCCTGGAGAAATTGGTTTCAGACGGGCGAATCCAACCCGCCAGAATAGAGGACATGGTCAACCGGGCCCAGGAAGAGATTGACCAAACCATATTGAAGGCCGGCGAACAGGCCACTTTTGATGCAGGGGTCAGCGGTCTGGACTCGGAGTTGATCCGATTGCTCGGTCAACTGAAATACCGTTACAGCTACGGCGAGAACGTGCTTAAACATTCCATTGAAGTCTCTTTGCTTTCCGGAATGCTGGCAGCGGAAGCCGGAGCCAATGTCCAGATTGCCAAGATGGGCGGCCTGCTGCATGACATCGGCAAAGCAGTTACTCACGAGGTCTCCGGCCCCCACGCTGAGATCGGTGCCGAGATCGCCCGGAAGCATGGCATCAACCATAGTTCTTATCGGGGTATCTTGGAGCACCACAGCGACGACCATGAGACGGTCGAGTCGTTCTTGGTGGCCACAGCAGATGCCATCAGCGCATCTCGGCCTGGCGCCCGCAGAGAGTCCCTGGAGCTGTACGTCAAACGGCTCAAGGAACTTGAAGAGGTTGCCACCAGCTTCAATGGTGTGGAAAGGGTCTTTGCCATCCAGGCGGGTCGAGAAGTTCGGGTCATGGTTAAACCAGACGACCTGACCGACGTTGAAGCCGCTGGGCTGGCCCGGAATATAGCCAAGAAAGTTGAGGAAGACCTGGTCTTCCCCGGCCAGATTAAGGTGACCGTGATTCGAGAGACTCGGAACGTCGAATACGCTAAGTAACGACTAACCCGAACTACAATTCGCCAATATAAAAAAGAGGATCTGGAAGCGGGAGTGTCCGGCTGCTGGGTCCTCTTTTTAATTTGATGGTCACAACTACAAACGATTAGTTAGCCGCTCGGCATAGTTCAGTATATGGATCAATTGACCTCGGTTATTGCGTATACTGAAAGCAGGTGACTTTCACCGGTCGCCGGGCAGGCTCAAGAGCTTGGTTGGTCACAACCGTAATCTTCGAACAATTAGATAGGACAGTGAAACAGATTGGCCGCGACTATAGACCTACACCTGCATACCCTGGCTTCGGATGGCCGTCTTACCCCCACCGAGTTGGTCCAGATGGTGGCAAAGAACGGCCTTAAGACTATTTCCATAACCGACCATGACAGTACAGAGGGCCTGGCGGAAGCATATGAAGCGGCCAAGGAATTCCCTGATCTGCGCATAATCCCGGGTATCGAAATGAGCGCCGATATACCAGGTGACGAGGTCCACGTGTTGGGTTATTTCCTTGATTATCATGACGAGGAATTTCAAGCTACGCTCTCCGAGTTCCGCAGGGGTCGTGTCGATCGAGCCCAGGTCATGGTGGAGAAACTGGAAGCGCTGGGCAAGCCAGTCGAGTGGGAGAGGGTTCAGCATTTTGCTGGCGATGGCACAGTGGGTCGCCCACACATCGCCTTGGCGATGGTTGAGGCAGGTTACTTCAAAGAGCCCAAAGAGGCCTTTGATGAGTATCTTGGGAACGGCGGCTTGGCCTACTATGATCGCCCAAAATTGGCTCCAGCCGCAGGCGTAGAGATGATCAAGAAGGTTGGCGGTGTTCCGACATTGGCCCACCCGACCTTTATGAACGACATGGAAGCTGGGATTGCCAACCTCAAGAAAGTCGGCCTGATGGGCATGGAAGTCTATTACGCTCAATATGACGATGACACCGTACGACACCTAGCCCGATTGGCCAAGGAATATGACCTGATTCCGTGTGGTGGCAGCGACTACCACGGACTTGGCAACTCGGGTGAGCCACTTCCGGGTACTATGGGCCCGCCTGAAGAAACCATCAAGCTGCTGGAAGAGGCGGCGGAAAAAGCCAAGGCAGGACGAGCCTAGGTCGCCAGAAGAACTGGATCATGGACATACTCGCACTATACATAAGCGCTTTCATCCTGGGTTCCATACCCACGGCCTACCTCATCGGCCGTGTTGCCAAAGGAGTGGATATCCGCAGCTACGGCAGCGGCAATGTGGGAAGCGCCAATCTCTACGAGCATGTTGGCAAGAAATGGGTCTATCCAGTGGCGGCGGTAGAGGTCTTCATTAAGGGCGCTCTTCCCATCTGGGTGGGGTTGTTTGCGTTGGACATCAACCAATCGTCAGCGTACCTGATTGGTCCTCCGCTCCTTGCGGTTGCCGGAAACAACTGGTCGATCTTCTTGAAACTCCAGGGCGGGCGAGGTATCGCCGTTGCCGGAGGGACACTTGTTGCCCTGTCGCCGTTCTTGGCAATCGCCTGTGCCGTAGTCGCGATTGGTGGCTGGAAGGTCACCAAGAGCTCCGGTTTGTGGGTGCTGATCTCCCTAACGCTGTTGCCCTTGTGGTCTTACGTGATATTGGACGACCTTAACCTGGTTTGGTATTCTCTTGGAATTTTGGGCCTGGTCGTGCTCAAGCGGCTATCGGCGAACTGGATGCCATTCCCAGATGATATTTCCCGA
>CAYVIG010000307.1:0-2946 GCA_964451445.1 uncultured Dehalococcoidia bacterium | reverse complement strand
GTTGTACCCCGGCGGCATCCAGGAGATATTCACCAACGAAGAAGAGGGATTTCACAGATGCCTGGAAGTCATGGCCGCCGGGTCTCCACTCATCAAGAACATGCCTCTTGTTTCCTGGCCTGACGGCCTTACGGGGCGTCCGGATGTGTTGGAACGAGTGGATGGTCGGCCCTCGGTCTTCGGAGACTTCAGCTACCGCATCGTGGAAGTAAAGTCTTCGCGAAGGCTGAGGGAGTCTCAGAAACTGCAGGCCGCGGTCTACAACCGTGTCTTAGGGCTGATTCAAAGGTATGAACCCCCCGAATTCCAGATGGTCAACCGGGACTTTGAAGTTATCCCGGTGGTGATGGATGAGGTTGACGACCGTCTGGACGAAGTGCTTGAAGAGGTCAGAGAGATAATGGCCGGGAAGGCGGTGGATTTCTGCTACGGGGTGGCCGGTTGGCCATGGACTACCTTCGTGGACCAACAGGCCGTTGCAAACAATGACGTCTCGCTGATAACAGGTGTTGGAGCAGCGGTTCGTCTCAATCTTGTAGACGCTGGCTATAAGACCATCGAGAGCATCGCCAAGGCCAGTGAGACCGAGCTCGTCAGCATCGATCGCATCGGCCCAGCAAGCGCCAAGAAGATGGTGGTGTCCGCTCAAGCGTTAGACGGCAACAAGCCGCTGCGACGACAAGAACTTGGTGAACTCCTGCGCGGAACAACCGAGGTGTTCTTCGATTTCGAAGGCGCTCAAGACCATGATCTGGTGGATGGCCAAGAGTTAGTCAACTACCTGATCGGCGCCGTCTACCGAACGCTAGGTTCCGATGCCAAGTTCATACCTTTCTTCGCGGATATCTTTGGTCAAGAAGGCGAAAACCTGGTTGCGTTCTTAGAATGGGCCAATTCTCTAGAAGACCCGGTCTTTTACCACTGGCACCATTACGAACGTACACATCTAATGAAGATGGTTGAGCGCTACGGCGTAGACCAGCAAATGGCTGACTTCGTGCTCGATCGGCTGGAAGACCTGTCACCGTGGACGACCAAGGGCTTTGCCTTTCCTGCCTATGGTGAGTCTCTAAAATCCATTGCCAAGTGCCTGGACTTTAGCTGGCGCCAATCTGACGTAAGCGGCGTTGGCTCCATGGATCTCTACCTAAAGTACATCGAGTCCGGCAGCACCGATGAGACATCAAAACAGAAGATAATCATCTACAATGAGGATGATTGTTTCGCCACCATGCACATCTATGACTGGGTGATGTCGCAAGAAGAGTGACGAGTTAGCCCTGATTCCCAGATCGAGTTTTCCAAGCAACTAGAAAAAATATCTCAAATTAGATTGTGCAGCGCAGTCTAGAGTAACGATTCAATGACAACCAGCGGCAATAATAATGTATTGGGCACTCTCTATGGCATAGGCGTAGGCCCGGGTGACCCTGATCTTTTGACCATAAAAGCGAACAGGGCTCTTCAGAATGTCTCCGTGGTCAGCTTCACCCAACTGGATGACGGCAAAGAGAGTTTTGCCTTGGGTGTGGTTCGTGGCGTATTTGAGACTGCGCAGCCAGAGTTGATCGCGATAACGATCCCGTCCGACGACGAAACGCCGGTAGAGCCGAAGACCTGGATCGATGCGGCAGAGGATATCGCTGGACACCTGCGTCATGGTCGTAACGTCGCATTCATCACCGAGGGCGATCCCATGCTCTACTCCGAATGCCTACTGGTGTTGGAAAGTGTCAGGTCGGTGATGCCAGAGCCGAATATCGAAGTCATACCTGGCGTGTCGTCTGTGATGGCTGCAGCTGGCAGCTCCGGCAAACCTCTAGTCACTCACGGGCAGCGGCTGACCATCCTCCCCAAGGTCTACGGGAAAGATGACCTGATGGAAGCTGTCACGAACTCCGACACCACAGTGTTGATGGAAGTGAACCGCGACTTGCTGCAGGCGTTGGCCGACCGGGAAAAGCTGGGTCTGGTGGGGAAAGTAACCTACGTACGCCAGGCAAGCACCGCCCGGGAAGACGTGGTGGAAGACATCTCAAGTATCTCTTCCGAAGATCTGGACTACTTCTCGTTGCTGATAATCCGACGCTAGGGTTTTGTCGTATTCCGGGCATTAGAGGTCCAGTACTAGCTTTATCAGCCCTTCGCTTCGGTCGGCATATTTCTCGTATGCGGCAGGGGCTTCGTCAAAGGAAAATCGGTGGGTAATCATCCAGGACAGGTCAATCTTACCCTTGGTTAGCAGGTCCACTGCTTCCTGGATGGGTCTCGCAGGCGATTCGCAGGTAGCGCTTACGGTGCCAATCATAGTGAGTTGCTTGGAGATGGCTCCCAGATAGTCAAAGGTGACTTCTTTTTCCTCGGGTATCCCGAACAACACTAGAGTGGCATACATGCGTGCCATTGCCACGCATTCGTCCAGTGCTGCGGTGTCACCACTGGCCTCGATCACCACGTCGGCCCCCAGGTTGCCGTAAACTTCCTGGACCACTTTCACCGGCGAAACCCTGCTGGTATTTATGGCCAGATTGGCGCCAAGTTTGCGAGACATGGTCAATCGGTCTTCATTGGGGTCGATTGCGATGATTCTGCGCGCGCCCAATTCCTTGAGAATCATGGTGAAGAGCAGTCCAATACAGCCCTGACCCAGTACTGCCACGTTCATACCGGCAATCTGACCAGCTTGGGACAACGCGTACAGTACGGTCCCAAATGGTTGGCACATCAGCCAATCTCCCATGTCGCCTTCGTCTGGTAATGCAACCAGAGTCTCGGGTGAGGCCACCACATACTCAGCGCCGCCGTTTAAGTTCAGAGCGGGGAGGTAGATGACCCTTCGGCCAACTGGCCAGTCATCTGACTTGCTCTCTACTATCGTTCCTGCGCACTCGTGACAGGGCGTGCCGATTCCGAGGGGATATTCTTCCATGGGATGGGGGTGGCGAT
>CAYVIG010000306.1:0-2954 GCA_964451445.1 uncultured Dehalococcoidia bacterium | reverse complement strand
CCTGAACAAATATCTCGGTGTTGTGCTGACCCAATAGTGGGGCTGGCTGTGTAGACGTGAGGGTCTCTCCCGGCAACCGAACGGCCAATCCCGGGTGCTTGGCCGGTCCGACCACGGGATGGTCAACGTCAACGAAGAACTCGCGGGCCTCCAGATGTGGACATTCAACTAGGTCTCCAGCATCCTGAGCCATTCCGAATACGAGACGGGCCTCGCCGGACGCCAGGAACAGCGGCATCCGGTCCCACTGGGCCAACCCTCTGGTAAGTAGTTCTTTCAGTTCCTCGCCGTGTGCGATGCGGCCCGCTCCGGTGGCAAACTTCTCATCCTGCAGTTCTTCCAGTCCGATCAGGTTGGCGATGACTTCCCAAGGCCTGGAACCCTGAACGGAAGGGGCGACGTACCCATCCCTTGCAGGCATAAGTTCTTCGAACCCGGCGCCACGGACCGGTCGTCGGCCTTTGATCGCCCCCATGTAATTATAAAAGGGCAACGGCTGTACAAGATGAGCTCCCAAGCACTCGGCCGCCGAAACATCCACGTGCTGGCCCTCGCCGGAACTAAGCCGGGCAAAAAGCGCAATCTGCGTGGCGGCGGCACCGTTGGCTCCGGCCACGTAGAAAGACTGGTCCAGTACGTTACGCAACGGTGGTTGGTCTGAATCTCCCGAATGGTACATCAACCCACTAAGGGCGTAAGTGACTATGTCTGTTGCCTGGTAATCATGGTAGGGGCCGGTCTGCCCGAAGGGTGATATGGACGTTACGACCAGTCCAGGGTTGACCTTAGCCAGAGACTCGTAGTCTAGACCTAGCTCTTTGGCTTTGGTAGGTGGATGATTCTCCACCAGGACATCAGCGTCAGCCACGAGCCGGTGAAACAGCTTTCTACCGCTGATGCTGGATGGATCCAGGGTGACGCTTTTCTTATTGGTGTTTAGATATAAAAATGTCAGGCTCTTTTCCGGGTCTGGATCGTCACCGGCAAATGGCCCCATGCGACGTGCAGAATCTCCGGAGCCAGGGGTTTCGACCTTGATCACCTCTGCCCCGTAGTCAGCCAAGATCTTGGTACACCAGGGAGCAGAGATACCGGAGCCGAGATCCAATACGCAGAAGCCGCTGAGCAGTCCCGCTGGCATCAGTCTTCCACTTCCCAGATCAGCGGCAGGCTTTGACCTTGCTTGGGGAGTACGACCGTGCCGTGTCCGGTGGCGGTAGTGTCTCCTCGGTTGTTGGTCAGGTTCACGTCGCAGTCAACGTGGCCGTAGCCGTTCACCTCACGTACGGCGGTTACGACGCCCGAGCCGGTGATGATGTCACCGGGGTAGTCCATCCCACGGTGTTCGACATAGAACCGCTTGAACCAACCTTCCGGTCCGCTCAGCTTGATCATCAATTGGCCTAAGTACTGGTTCTTCAAAGAACCGTTCACCACGACATTGGAAAGGCCCTGATGTATCTGGGCAAACGGCAGGTCCCAGTGGATGCGGGCGTAGTTGCCGTTGGCAGCGGCCCAACGGACCAGGTGGGTGGTTGTGAGCGGGCCTTTGACCACCTGCTCCAGCTCCATTCCCACCGACATGTCTTCAAAATGTTTCTGCTCTCCTGCGACATGGACCGTCCTGGGAACGGTATGGTCTGGCGCTGGAGGTGAGATGACCACCGACTCAAGGCCCTGACCTGCATCGTTTACCGCCTGGACTTCTTCTTCTGGCGGGCGGCTACGGTGGATGCTCACGCGGTCAGCAACGCTGATGGCGTCCCCGTGCTGGTTTGTCTGTGTTTCCCGCCGAACGATGAAAACGAGAGGCCCGGTGCGTCCTTGCTTCTCAAAGATATCCACCACTTTAAATTGACGGGTCACCCAGTCACCTACGTAGGCTGGCCGCAGGAACTGCCAGTCGCTGCCGCCGTTCAGGCCGTAGCTGTTGAAGGGCAGCGGCACATCGAAGTGGGACTCCTGGCCAGCCCCAAAATATCCGATGGACGGTGCGATGTCTTTCCAGGTGGCCAAGGGCGGGCAGAGCAGGCCCTTGAACCGGCTGGCTTCAGCCTTGGATTTGTCGATGTAAAGGGGGTTGGGGTCCTCGGTGGCGTCGGCCAGGTCGTAGGCCATTTCATCACTGAGGGCAAATCGGTTTTTCTCGGGTTCGGTCTCGGTCCCGATCAGGGCACGGACCTCTGGGGTGATCAGGTTGTCTGCCATCTATAGCGCTCCCGGTATCTTCTACAAATATTCAGGCTACCTATCCCGTATACAGGCACAGGCGTGCTTCGAGTGCAGTTTAGCATACCCCGAACAGGCTGGCCGGGTGTATCATGTGGCCTGCCGTAAAATCTTCCGGCAGTGGCTTGATCAGACAGTTATGACCGGGCCTTCAGCCGAACCGAATAGTGAGGGACCAATGACTCTGAACGAGTTTATCGACGACGCATTCAACACTGAGCACGAGTACCTGATGGACGCGCTGGGGGATATCACGCCAGACGAGCTGATGTGGCGTGCCGGACCGGAGGCGAACCCCATCGGCTGGATCCTGTGGCACATGACCAGGGTAGAAGACATGTGGTTCCAATTTTTCATCCAGCGCGAGACCGAGATTTGGGCCAGAGACGGCTGGGACGAGAAATTTGGCCTCCCAGCCCGGGACAACGGCTTTGAGCATACCGAAGAACAGGTGGCGGCTTTCCCCGCCTATGACCTTACTGAGATGCTCAAATACGGGGCCGAAGTCCGCGCCGCAACCCTGAATTACCTTGAGACGGTCACCCCAGAACAGATGGATGTGGTTCCTCGCGAAGCCCGTCCTGAGATGTCCATCGGCCGAATCTTCCGACAGGTGATCGGAGAGGTCTACCAGCACCAGGGCCACATTGCGTATCTGAAGGGGCTTCAGCGTTCAGGGAAATAACGGCAACTAAGGCCCAAAACTGAAAGATTTTCACCTTACT
>CAYVIG010000305.1:0-2957 GCA_964451445.1 uncultured Dehalococcoidia bacterium | reverse complement strand
CGGTTGGCGTGGCTGAGATTCAAGAGAAACACGGAGTCACACCAGGCCTGGCGGCGGTCTTGGTAGGGGACGACCCAGCCTCGGCTATCTACGTGCGCAACAAACGCCGGGCCTGCGATGAAGTGGGCATGGTCAGTGACACCTTTTTGCTGCCCGCCGACGCCACCAACCAGCAGGTCTTAGACGTTGTCGCCCAATTGAACGATGACCTACGGTTCCACGGAATCCTAGTTCAGTTGCCGCTGCCACCCCAGGTCGATGAGCTGGAGGTCATAGAGTCTCTCAACCCGGACAAGGACGTGGACGGCCTGCACCCCTTCAACGTTGGCAAACTGGTCCAGGGCCGGGCCGATTTCATCCCCGGTACGCCCTTTGGCATACAGCAGATATTGATGCGTAACGGCCACGACCCGTCAGGCGCGAATGTGGTCATCTGCGGCCGCAGCGACATTGTGGGCAAACCCATGGCATTGTTGTTGATGCAGCGGGCCGACGGTGCCAATGCGACGGTCACCGTTTGCCACACCCGCACCAAGAACATGGCCGAGGTCACCCGTCAGGCAGACATCCTGGTCGCAGCCATCGGCAGTCCAAACGTAGTCACGGCTGATATGGTCAAGGACGGCGCAGTGGTCATCGACGTTGGCATCAACAGGGTGGACGACGCCTCCCGCAAGCGCGGCTACCGCCTGGTGGGTGACGTAGATTACGAAGCTGTGGCCGAGAAGGCATCAGCCATCACTCCAGTCCCAGGCGGCGTTGGCCCCATGACCATCGCCATGCTGCTGGTCAACACCCTCACCGCCACCCGCCTCAGCATCCACGGACGGGACAGCTGACAGCCCCGCTGAAAGTTCCTCTTCATGCGCACCGACGACTTCGACTACCGCCTACCTCCGGAACTGATTGCCCAGTCTCCCATCGAACCAAGGGACTCCTCTCGGCTGATGGTGCTCAACCGCGATTCTGGCGAAATCGAACACAGACAATTCCCTGACCTGTTGGAGTACCTGCGCCCCGGTGATGTGAAGGTCTTCAACCAGAGCAGGGTCATCCCGGCCAGGCTCTTCGGACGCCGCACCGATACCGGAAGCAAGGCCGAGTTCCTGCTCCTGCGCCACAACGCCGACGGCACCTGGCAAGCCATGGCCAGACCAGGGCGAAGACTACGGCCAGGGGTGGTTGTCGAGATTAAGGAGCACCCCCCCCTCCTCTGCCCCCCTTTTCGGATGGGGGGGGCCGAGGAGGGAGTTTCCGTGTAGATCGTCGCCACCCATGATGACGGTCTCATAACAGTACGCCTGTCTTCGCAAGAAGGGATTGATCGCTTCGGACACACGCCGTTGCCGCCATACATCAAGGAGTCGCTGGACGATACCGAGCGTTACCAGACGGTGTATTCCCGCCAACCTGGCAGCGTGGCCGCTCCCACCGCTGGCCTGCACTTCACCGACGACCTGCTGCAAAAGGCCCGTGACCTAGGCGTGGAGACGGTGTTTGTGACCCTGCATGTGGGCCTCGACACCTTCAAGCCGGTGGACGAGGACGACCCCAGCGAACACAAGATACACACCGAGCACTATTCAATAGACAGGCAGGCCGCCGAGGCGCTGAATCGGGCTAAAGCAGATGGACGCCGGATTATCGCCGTGGGGACAACGTCGGTACGGGTGCTGGAACAGGTAGGCCTGAACCTCGAACAGAGTGGAAAAACAGAGTTAACGGAGACCGACGCAGAAGCCAGCCTATTCATCCTCCCCGGCCACACCTTCCGGCTGGTGGACGCCATGGTCACCAACTTTCACCTACCCCGCTCCAGCCTCCTGATGCTGGTGTCAGCATTCGTAGAACACGGTATGGGTGACAACGGCTCTTCCGGGGAAGGACGTGCGGTGATGATGGATGCTTATCAACAGGCTATTGAGCAGAAGTACCGGTTTTACAGCTTTGGGGATGCGACGTTCATCACCTAAGCCACCGACAGCCAGACCTCGCCCAAGGTGTCGATCTCGAAGCTGACTTCGTCGCCCGCATTTAAAAACTTGGTGCTGACTATGCTGCCGGTCATGACGATCATGTCCCTTTGCAGGCTTTTTCCGCGTTCGGCCAAGCTGTTGGCCAACCAGGCGAGGGCGTCCAGTGGGTGACCCAACACGTCACTGCCCTTGCCCCCACCCGCCGGTTCTCCGTTGATGATCATCTCTCCGGCTGCCGACACCAGGTCGATATCTTGCCACTCGATCATCGGCTCGCCAAGTACCAAGCCGGCGTTCCAGGCGTTATCAGCCATCACGCCCAGGAAGAACAGGTTCTTGTAGTCAGCTCCTCGGTCTTCAATCAACTCAAAGGCTGGCATGACCGCATCGACGGCCTTGGCCACTCTATGGCGGTCATATGGCGCGCCTGATACCGGAAGGTCCGCGTTCAACTGAACTGCTATCTCGCACTCAGCGCCCAAGCGCACATAATCAGAACGTTCGACCGTGGCCGGAGAGTTCTTGACCCCGCTGGCAAAAATCGCGCCTGAGCAAGGGTGGTCAAACCCGACCATCTTCCGCATCACCGCCGAGGTCAATGCAATCTTGTAGCCGACGATGGCCCCACGCTGGGGGATAACCAGCTTGTGGAACGCCTCCTGGATCGCGTAGGCCTCACCCTCGTCCCGAGGAGCTATCTCGTCAGGGATGGGTTCGTACTTCGAGCGTGCCTTGTGGCCCTCAAACAAGAATTGGGCTGCCTGTTGAATCCTGTCCTCATCGACCATCCAGTCCTCCCAAGCTCCTGTTACGCCTTATTTTATCGTCCAAATTACACCAACTGCATCAACTGAATCACATTTCCATCCGGGTCTTTAAACGTGGCCACCCAACCGCCCCAAGACTCCTGCTCCGGCTGCCGGATGAACTCGACTCCTGAATCGGCCAGCCGCTTGGCTTCGGAGTGGATATCCACCACGC
>CAYVIG010000304.1:0-2958 GCA_964451445.1 uncultured Dehalococcoidia bacterium | reverse complement strand
ACTTAATTTTAAGCTGGGCCTAAATCGGTGTCAAACGAATTGTTCAACCAATAAGACAGTGAAAATCTAGGTCCCATCAAGCTTCTCAACCCGATGGTTAGGGAAGGGGATCACCGAGATAATCACCGCGGAAATAATGGTCAAAAAGCCAACGTAGTAGAAAATCGACCCGTACCCGCCCATGTTCTCAATGATGAAAGCTGCTATAAACGGAGACCCGAACCCGAGCACTCCGTTTATTCCAAATATCAGGCCAGAGGCGGTGGCTTCCGTGCCATTTGGCACCACATCCAGCAGAGCGGCGAGGATGATCTGCTGCAGAGCGAAGCTGAACAGCCCTACTCCACCCATTAGTACCGCCAGCATCAGGCTGTCCCCAGCGCTGACGACAAACAGGGTCAGCACAGCCGCGATTATCAGCCCGGGCACCAAAACCTGCTTTCTGCCAAACCTGTCAGACAGATAACCCAGGATTGGAGCGGATACTATGCCCATGCCCGTCAACAGCGACAGGTGGACACCGGCCGCAAAGTAGCTCATGTCCAGTCCGCCATCAGTAGCGTTCTTCAGGTAGAAGGGAGACCACTGGAAGAGCGCATTGTTCGCCACCCCGCGAATCGCCGCCGCCAGCACCAGGGTTGCGACCACTGGGTGCTTGAACATGACCAGGCCTTCCCGGTAGGCGCCAATCACCTTCCGCTCTTGCTTCGGTTGTTCCTCGTCGCCGCCTTCTTTCCCAAGATCCCGTAATGACCACCATACGAAAACAGCCATGATGGCCGCAGGAGCGGCATATATCAGGAGAATGTGCCGCCACAGCATGAATGTCAGTAGGCCACCAGCAACCACTGGGGCCATAACGTTTCCCACGTTGGACCCAAACCCGTGCATCGAAATAGCAAATCCACGCCGGTCTGGGAATCTCCGAGAAAGGGCTGCGGTAGAGGGCAGATGCCAGAGAGCGCCCGGGATGGAAACGATAATCACGGCGATGGTCAGAACAAACAGGTTGGGGGATGCCGCCAGCACTAGGAATCCCAGCGCGGCCCATATCATGCATCCGACGAGAATCGGCCCCCAACTGGCTTTCATCTGGTCGACGATCGCCCCGCCGATCAGGTTTACGGCGCCGAACCCACCCTGGCGGATGCCCAACATGAAGGCAACCTGGAAGTTGGAGAGACCCATGGCAGACTGGATCGCCGGCATGAATACCGGGAATCCCTGGTCATAGAGATGGGATATCCCGTGACCGAAAGAAAGGCTCCGCAGTATGAAGTTAGGGTCCTGCCTGCGGTTGATTGGTTTCTGTGCCGTTTCCGCCATGGATTCCTTTACTCAGACAAAAATTTGCGATTATTCTGAACTACGGCTGATTTTAAGTTCTAGGGGTAGGCCATGCAAGTCAGATTCCTTCAAAAGCTCCTGGTTGCTTCCATTTTTCGGCGTATTGCAGGCATCTCCAGGCTCGCCACCGGTATGCTATGCTACGGCCAATTTCCTGCCTGGCGAGACTGCCATGAATGGCACAATCTAACGATAAGAAATCCTATTGGATTAACTCGGAGGAACCGAAATGCCCTATGAGGGACTGAGTTTGGAGGGTCAAACTGCGTTGGTAACCGGATCAGGCCGAGGCATCGGCGCGGCCCTGGCCGTGGGATTGGCCCAGGCTGGAGCCAACGTGGCGGTATCTGACAGAGCCGACCGGATGGATCTAGCCGAGGAGACCAAGTCCAAGGTGGAAGCCGAGGGTGTAAAAAGCGCCGCCTATGTTTTGGATGTTTTGGACCTTGCAGGTATCCCAAAGACAATTGACCAGATCGTGAACGACTTCGGTCGCCTGGACATCCTGGTCAACAACGCTGGCATCCGTATACCCAAGCCAGCACTAGAAGTCACCGAAGAAGACTGGGATGCGACCATCGACATCAACCTCAAGGGTGTATTCTTCTGCGCTCAAGCTGCTGGACGACACATGGTGGCCCAGGGTTATGGGCGCATCATCAACCTAGGGTCTCAGCTCTCCGAAGTCGCCTCTCGGGAACGTTCCTCCTACTGCGCTAGCAAATTCGGCGTGGCCGGTATCACCAAGGTCATGGCCGTCGAGTGGGCGCACCACGGGGTAAACGTCAACGCCATCGGCCCAGGTCCTACCAGCACACCTGGCATGATTGCCGCCAGCACTCGCACTGCCGAAGAAGTGCAGGCCGACCTGGACGCACACCTACCCCTGGGACGCCGCATGGACCCATCCGAAATGGTCGGCGCGGTCATCTATCTGGCCAGTAAATCGTCAGCAGGTACCACCGGCCATCTACTGATGGTGGACGGCGGTTGGACGGCAATCTAAGACCGATAACCGGAGGAAACCCATGAGTCTAGAAAGCCTGGAACGTCGCATCCAAGCCCTGGAAGACATCGAGGAGATCAAACGGCTGAAGCACCGTTATTGCGCCCTCTGTGACGACACCTATGACGCCGATGCCTTGGCCGAACTTTTCACCGAAGATGCGGTTTGGGACGGCAAGGAACGGGGCCGAAACAACGGCAGGGAGGCCATCCGTGAGTTCTTCCAGAACGCTCCCAACCGGCTGCCATTTGCCATCCACATGGTTATGAACCCCATCATCGAGGTGGATGGTGACCGGGCCACCGGGGTCTGGTACTTGTTCCAACCCTGCACATACGCCGAGGGCAACCAGGCGGTATGGGGTTCAGCCCGATACGATGAGGAATACGTTCGGGTGAATGGCCGGTGGATGTTCCAGAACCTGACACTCAGTTCCCACTTTTGGACGCCATTCAATCAGGGTTGGGCCGAAGCCCAATTCGCCTAATAGGACCAAACTATGCGAAGAGTCTACACAAACAAAATGGAGGGCATGGTGGCCATAGTAACCGGATCCAGCCGGGGCTTGGGCCGGGCCATCGCCAGGGAATTAGCGGCCGAGGGCG
>CAYVIG010000303.1:0-2961 GCA_964451445.1 uncultured Dehalococcoidia bacterium | reverse complement strand
GTTATACTCCGACAAGCATTTAACTACCCCGTCTCCAGCTTCGGCTCAGGCTCGAAACCGGAAATCGGGTTAGGATTCTTGCGGGTCACGTTGCCCACCTGCGACGGACTCTCGGACGTAGTCGGTCGAATTGGCCGACAAAAGGAATAGACCCAATATATGGTTGAGTCCAACGAACTACCGGTTGAGCCGACAGGGGAAGCCCCCGAGGCTGCTCCGGCCCCGGAACCCACTCCCGAACCCGCCCCCGCTGCAGCACCGGCTCCTGAGCCAGTTGTAGCTGAGGCTCCAGCGCCAGCACCTGTACCCGCCGCCGCACCCGCACCGGCCCCTGCGCCTGTATCGGAAGCCGCTCCGGCACCAGCTCCCGAGCCCGCTGGAGGTGTCGCCGTAGCCGAAGCGCCGGCCCCTACTCCCGCACCGGCTCCGTTCGTGCGAGAGCACCTCACCATGAAAGCCCTCCTAGAGGCGGGTGTTCACTTCGGGCATCAGACCCGACGGTGGAACCCCACCATGAAGAAGTACATCTTCACCCAGAGAAACGGCATCCACATCATTGACCTGCAACAGACCCTGGGTATGATCAACAATGTCTATCAAGAGATGGTTGATCTGGTTGCGGAGGGTGGCAAGGTCCTGTTCGTGGGAACCAAGCGCCAGGCTCAAGAAGTGATTCAGAGCGAAGCCGAGCGCTGCGGTATGTTGTACGTCAACCAACGCTGGTTGGGCGGCACCATGACCAACTTCCAGACCATTCGCACCCGCATCAACTACATGCTGGAACTTCAGCAAAAGCGGGATCAAGGATATTTCCGCCTCCTCCCCAAGAAGGAAGGCGTCAAACTACGTGACACCCTCAACCGCCTGGAGAAGTACTTCACAGGCGTGCGCGACATGACAGAAGTCCCCAAGGCCATCTTTGTCATCGACATCGGCCGCGAAGACATTTGTATCGCCGAAGCCCAGCGCATGGGAATCGAGATATTCGCCATCGTTGACTCGGACTGTGACCCCAACAAGGTCGATCACATCATCCCAGGCAACGACGACGCCGTCCGATCCATCCGGTTGATCACCAACCGCATGGCCTCTGCTGTACTCGAAGGACTCGCCGAGCGCGAAGCCCGAGAGCACGCACGGATGGAAGCCATGGCTGAAGTGGACCAGTCCACGTTCATGACCGCCTACGTGACACCTGATGACGACGAAGAGGAAGAAGGGCTGCCAGAGATGGAAGGCCTGGACACCACCACCGTCGCCGAGGTTGCTCCGGCAACGGCAGCAGCCGTGACACCGGTGGCCGAACCAGAGGTTGAAGAGACACCGGCCGTCGCAGAAGCGCCCGCCGCTGTGGAAGAAGCCCCAGCGCCAGAACCGGTCGCTGAAGCCCCTGCCCCCGAGCCTGAGGCGCCTGCGGAAGAAGCCGCAGAGTAGTATCCAAGTAATCTTCGAGAAACAGCCGGAGCATATGACTCCGGCGTTCTCTATCCACGGCCAGATACTGGCCGGTTAATAGGAGCAGTCAATTGGCTGTTAGTGCAGAACAAGTCCGATCCCTTCGCGACCAGACCGGTGCTGGGATCATGGACTGCAAAGTTGCCCTGGAAGCATCCGACGGCGATATCGAAAAAGCTATCGTCGCCCTTCGCGAGAAGGGTTTGGCCAGCGCGGCCAAGCGGGTGGGCCGTGACACCAACGAAGGTGTCATCGAGACCTACATCCACACCGGAGGACGGGTAGGAGCCTTGGTAGAACTTGGCTGTGAGACCGACTTCGTCGCCCGCACTGAAGAATTCCAAAAATTGGCCCACGACATCGCCCTGCAGGTCGCGGCCATGGACCCGGTCTATGTCGACGTGGACGAGATCGAAGAAGGGGACGACCGTCCCCAAGCCCAGATCGCGCTGATGCTTCAGCCCTTCATCAAGAACAACTCTGCATCCGTCGGAGAGATGGTCAAAGAGTTGGCAGGAAAGGTTGGAGAGAACATCAAAGTGGTCAGATTCACCCGATTAGCCGTCGGCGAATAGTCCAATACCTGGTATGCCAGAAACCAAATACCGTCGCGTAATGCTCAAGATCAGCGGCGAGTCTCTCAAAGGAGACACACCGTTCGGTATCGACCCCACCGCAGTGAACTATCTGGCATCCCAGATCGGTGAAGCCGCCAAGCTGGGCGTTGAGATTGCCGTGGTCATGGGCGGCGGCAACATCTGGCGAGGTGAACCTGCAGAGGCCCGGGGAATGGACCGTGCTACCGCTGACTACGCGGGCATGTTGGCCACCATGATCAACGCACTGGCCCTGCAGGACAGCCTGGAGCAGCAAGGGGTCGACGTACGTACCCAGAGCGCACTGCAGATGCAGGCCGTGGCCGAGCCGTACATCAGACGACGCGCCATCCGGCACCTTGAAAAACAAAGGGTCGTCCTCTTTGCCGCCGGTACCGGGAACCCCTATATGACCACCGATACCGCATCGGCGCTGCGGGCACTGGAAATCAGCGCTGATGTCCTGCTGATGGCCAAGAACAACGTGGACGGGGTCTATGATTCTGACCCAAACACCAACCCAGATGCCATCAGGTTTGGCACCCTCGATTACATGGACGCCCTGAACAAGCGTTTGGCGGTGATGGATTCCACCGCCCTCTCGCTTTGTATGGATAATAAACTGCCGATAGTAGTCTTCAATGTCTTTGAACCGGGGACCATTGGCAATATACTTAACGGGCAGACCGTGGGCACACTAATCTCTGAGAGGGACTGATTATGCCTCCAAAAGGCGACGACTTCGATTTAACCCCTGAAGAAGTACTATCTGACACGTCCACCAAGATGGACCGTGCGATTGACGCCTTCAAGCGGGATCTGACCCAACTTCGCACCGGACGTGCGACCTCGGCGATGGTGGAGAATGTCGAGGTTGATTACTACGGAAACATGACGCCCCTGAAACAGA
>CAYVIG010000302.1:0-2962 GCA_964451445.1 uncultured Dehalococcoidia bacterium | reverse complement strand
CACCTTATCCAGGAAGGGAATCACCGACTGTTTGTGGGGGAGGGTGATGTTGATACCCCAGGAGTCCGGAGCCCTGAGTCCAGAGACAAAGTCGCCAACTTCATCCGGAGTGACCTCCCATTTCTCATATGTGGCGTCGATACCAAGGTGGTCCAACGCCGCCTGCTGAAACACGGGCGATATCGAATGGCCGATGGGGTAGCCGATTATTCCGAGTCGTTGTGTCATGTGGTTAACCGGCCAACTGCTCCAGAATCTCGTTCAGGTGCTGCTGACGCTCTTTCAGGTCTTGCAGACGGGCCTGTTCGGTCTCAACTACTTCCGGCTTGGCTTTGCCCAGGAAGTTGGGGTTGGAGACAAGTTTCTCAACACGGTTCATGTTCTGGACGCACTCGTCTAGTTCGGAACGCAAGCGTTCTTGTTCCGCGGAGAGGTCAACCACCCCTTCTAGAGGCAGGTGGATGATCAACGGATTTACGACCAAAGTCACACCCTTGGGTAGGTCACTCCCGTGTGAGCCACCAGGTACGATATGGAGGGGTTCCACCCGTGAGAGTGCCTTGATGACTTCCGCTTCCGATTCGATGGGTGTCTGCATGCCGTTGGCCTCGAACTGGGCCTCCAACCGCTGTCCAGCGGGAATCCTCAGTTGGGCGCGGGTGTTACGAACGGCGCGGATGGCCTGCATCACCAACCCGATTTCTTCTTCGGCCTGAGCGTCGTCGCGGGGACTTTCCACTGTGGGGTATGCGGCCACCATTATCGACTCTGCAGTGCCTCCCTCCTGGGGAAGCTTGGACTTCAGATTCTGCCATATCTCTTCAGTGATGAAAGGCATGAAGGGATGCAGCAGACGTAGAGTTCGTTCCAACACGTGTACCAGGGTTGGCGATGGGGAGGGGTCTTCGCCGGAACGAATCCGCAGCTTGGCCATCTCGATGTACCAATCACAGTAATCGTTCCAAAAGAAGTCGTACAGCTTCTGCTGAGCGTCGCCCAATTCGAAGCTACGCAGCGACTCGTTGACCTCTACGGTCACCTGATCCAGTCGGCTGATTATCCAGCGGTCCTCGCGGTGTTCAACCTTGGGCGGGTCGTGCCATCCGTCGAGGTCTGACTTATCGTCCAATCCCGAGATCACAAACCTGGAGGCGTTCCAGACTTTGTTGGCAAAGTTGCGGGCTGCTTCCAAGCGGTTCTCGCCAAAACGAAGGTCGTTACCAGGCGCGGTTCCGGTGGTGAGGGCAAAGCGCAGGGCGTCGGTGCCGTACTTCTCGATCAGTTCCAGCGGGTCCAGGGTGTTGCCCCGGGTCTTGCTCATCTTGGCCCCGGTGGCATCACGGATCAAGCCGTGCAGGAACACAGTGCGGAAGGGCACTTGCCCGGTGTTCTCAATGCCCATCATGATCATGCGGGCAACCCAAAAAAACAGAATATCGTACCCAGTCTCCAACACTGCGGTCGGGTAAAAGTATTTAAGGTCTGACGTTTCTTCGGGCCAGCCCAGGGTTGAATGGGGCCAGAGACCGGAACTGAACCAGGTGTCCAGAACGTCGGCGTCTTGTTC
The DNA here is from genome assembly GCA_964451445.1 of uncultured Dehalococcoidia bacterium. Taxonomy (GTDB): domain Bacteria; phylum Chloroflexota; class Dehalococcoidia; order Lucifugimonadales; family UBA3495; genus UBA9611. The sequence goes on along the minus strand of CAYVIG010000302.1, from coordinate 1,395 downwards.
GATCTCGGCGCTGCGGCAGTTCTCGCACTTATCGGCGTCTTCCACAGAGACCGTCATGTGGTCGCAGGAAAAGCAGTACCAAACCGGGATGCGGTGCCCCCACCAGAGCTGGCGGCTGATGCACCAGTCGCGGATGTTCTCCAGCCAGTTGAGGTATACGCGGGTGAACCGTTCGGGAATGACCTTGATATCACCGTTGGCCACGGCCGCGTGGGCTTTTCCGGCGATGCTGTCTGATTGGTCAGGACCGCCAAGGTTTACGAACCATTGCAAGCTGACCAGGGGTTCGACAATCGAGCTGCAACGCTGGCAGTGGCCGACCGAATGCCGGTGTTCTTCCACCTTTTCAAGCAAGCCCAATTGGTCAAGTTCTTCAACCACTTTAACGCGGGCATCCGCGCGGTTGACACCCTCGTATTTACCGGCGGCAGCGGTCAGGTTACCGTCCAGGCCAATAACATTGAAGACCTCTAGCCCGTGGCGTTCGCCAATCTCAAAGTCGATGGGATCGTGGGCCGGGGTGACCTTCAGCACGCCGGTTCCGAACTCGCGGTCAAGGGCATCATCACCGACCACTGGGATGGGCCGGCCCAAGATTGGCAGAACTACGTTCTCGCCGATCAAGTCGCTGTATCGTTCGTCTTCTGGATGGACTGCCACGCCGGTATCACCCAGCATGGTCTCAGGCCGAGTGGTAGCAACGGTGATAGACGACTTTGGGTCGTCTTGCAACGGATAGCGGATGTGGTAGAGGTTGCCGTCCACATCCTGGTAATCGACTTCAAGGTCACTAAGAGCCGTGGCACAACGGGTGCACCAATTGATGATGCGCTCGTGGCGGTAGATACGGCCTTTTTTGTACAGATTGACGAAGGTGGTACGGACGGCCTTCGACGGGCCTGGATCCAGGGTGAACGTGAGCCGGTTCCAGTCGGCGGATATTCCCAGGCGACGAGACTGCTCGTGGATGGCTCCACCGGCCCGACCGACGTGCTCCCAAACCTTCTCCAGGAATTTCTCACGGCCCAAATCATGGCGGCTGGTCCCTTCTGTCGCCAGTTGCCGCTCCACCGTCCACTGGGTGGCGATACCGGCATGGTCGGTGCCTGGCAGCCAGAGGGTGGGCACTCCGCTCATCCGACGCCAGCGTACCAAGGCGTCTTCGATAGCCTTTTCCAGGGCATGGCCCAAATGTAGCTCCCCGGTGACGTTGGGCGGGGGCATGATGATCACATAGGGCTCTTGGCCCTTCACGATCTTGGCATCAAAATAGCCTTTGGATTGCCAATTCTCATAGATGCGTTGTTCAACGTCGGCGGCGTTGTACGCACTGGGCATCTGAGCAGAAGTCATTCCCGGAATTTCTGGGGCGAATCGGAGACAAATTAGAAAAGA
>CAYVIG010000301.1:0-2970 GCA_964451445.1 uncultured Dehalococcoidia bacterium | reverse complement strand
ATCGGGGCTACCATGTCCGGGCTGTCACCGTCGCTTGAGTTGTTGTTCCCCTCCCGCGTCCTGCAGGGAGTTGGTGCAGCCATGACCCAGGGCACTGGAATGGCCATCGTCACAGCCGTGTTCCCAGCCAACGAGAAGGGTCGGGCCATAGGCATGTTCATGACCATGGTCGGCGTGGGAGCCATCGCCGGGCCAGCCATTGGTGGCCTGACCGTGGACTGGTTTGGTTGGAGACTCGTCTTCTTCCTTACGTTGCCTCTGAACACCCTTGGCGCAGTGGCCACCCTATGGATCTTGCGCGGTGGGACCGAGGTCAGGGAGGCCGAACGAGATAGGTTCGACTGGCTTGGCGCCGCGCTATCCACCGGAGTGTTGGTAGCCCTTCTGCTAGCCATGACAACCGGCAACAAAGCAGGCTGGTTCTCGCCGCCCATACTCGCCGCATTTGCCGGTGCCATCGGGATGCTGGGCGCGTTCATCTGGTGGGAACTGCGCACCGACGCCCCGATGCTGGACATCAGGTTGTTCCGTGGAAGGACATTCACTCTGGGCATCTCTGCCGCTTTCCTGACATTCTTGGGCTCTTCGGCCGTTCTGTTCATGATGCCTTTCTACCTGCAGAACGTGCTTGGCTACAGCGCAAAGACAACCGGCTTCGTGGTGGTGCCTGGGGCCATCTGCATGGCCATCATGGGCACGGTGAGCGGGGTGCTATCGGACCGGTTTGGCTGGCGTTCGTTCACCGTAGGCGGACTAGCATCCTCGGCCACCGGACTGCTGATTCTCTCCCAAGTCACAGAAGATTCGTCACTGTGGATGGTGGTTCCGGCTCTCATGCTGATGAACACTGGTATGGGTACTTTCTACTCACCCAATTCAAGTTCGGTGATGAACGCAGTCGGTGTGGCGAAATACGGTGTCGTCTCGGGCTTCTTGAACCTAGTGCGAAACGCCGCCAATGTGACCAGCATCGCCTTTGCCACGATCATCGTCACCGCCACCATGACTTCGATGGGCTTTGAGCCCAGCCTGGAAGCGGTGCGAGGCGAGAACGAAGGAGTGGGCCGTGCGTTCACCGTCGGGCTCCGCTACGCCTTCTTGGCCATGATGTCCATCGTTGTGGTGAGTCTGACCCTCTCCGCCCTACAGCCAAACCGAATCCCAGAAGCAGAATCAGACGATTCGGCAGAAGTGCACGAAACACCTACCGAGGCATGACGGCGAGCTGTCCGCAAGTCCGGACTCCGTTGCCTCACAACCTCAAAGGGGTTACCATGCGCCTGGTCAAGCGCGGCTAGCAGCCATTATCTCGCCGCAATCAATTATTGGAGATTGAAATCATGTATGTAGTTATCGTTCCCATCCAAATCGAGCAAGGACGCCGGGACGAGTTCCTGGAAGCCCTGATGGTCGACGCTAAGGGAGCCAACGAAGATGAGCCTGGCTGCCTACGGTTCGACGCCGTGCAGGACGCCGATGATGACCACCGCATATGGCTTTATGAGGTCTACAAGGACGAAGCCGCCTTCAACGACCACCTGGCCGCACCTCATTTCCAGGTGTTCAAGGCCGCCGCAGAGAAGTGGCGCGTTGAAGGCATCCAGGGTTCAGCCCGGGGCAGCAAGAACCTTTACCCCTCGGACACCGAGTGGCGCTAGGGTTAGGCTCGTACGTCCCACAACTGAATAATCGGGAGGTCCATTGTGGCTAAGAAGATTCTTCAAAGCGCGAGGCTGGCCGCGTCTGCCGGGATAATGTCCCACGGCGTGGAGGTTCCGGCAGGGATGATGGTGTTTGTGTCGGGTCAGGTAGCCAGAGACCTGGACGGCAGCGTGGTTGGTGTTGGCGACATACACGCCCAGACACGCAAGGTCTTGCAGAACATGCAGGCGGTACTTGCCGAGTCCGGTGCCACCATGGACGACGTGGTGAAGGTGACGGTGTTTGTAACCGACCTTGAGCAGCATTTGGCCGCCAGCCATGAGGTACGTGCCGAGTTCTTCAAGAATGGTTACCCTGCCAGCACCTTGGTCGAAGTTTCAAGGCTGGTCCACAAAGACTTCTTGATTGAGATCGAGGCGATCGCAGTGACGCATTAGCTAACAGCGATAAGCAGTCAGCTTTCAGGTAATTAAAAAGAGCGGCCCGATTAATCGGGCCGCTCTTTTTCGTTTGCCGGTGAAATTGTTAGACCTGAGCAGGGTCTTTCTCCCAGGGCCCCGGGAAATGGACGTTAGGTCGGTCAGAGTGCAAGAAGAGCTTCTCCTGTCGAAACCATTCGTTCCTTGGAGTCTCGTAGTAACACTCGATGCCGTTGCCGTCCGGGTTTTAAAAGTAGATACCCAGCGACAGGCCGTGGTTGGTGGACTTCTTGATCTCCACATCCATGCCCTTCAAGTTGTTGTAGAAATCGCTCAGGTCATCCAAGGTGTACATTCGCCAGGGCATGTGGTTCAGGCCTCACCTGACCTTGATGTGGCCCTTCGGCGTCGCTGCCGACTTCCATGATTGCCAGCTCATGAGATTCGGCCAGGTGCGACTCTCCTAAGGACAACGTCATAGGCCAATACTTTTCCGTACTATTTTTGGTAGGCCTCTTCGTTTCGAACCCAAATGTTCACGTGCCCAGGTGATTCGGTGTGTAGCCCATAGTTCATCTCCAAATACTGAGTAGGCTAACGTCGCCAAATGACCATAAACGCCAATTTACACACAACCGGCCCGAACATCGGGGTTTCGTTGGAGCAGTTTGGTTTCTACCATGCAAACCGCCTGACCGAACGTAGTCCTATCCGTCGTGATAACGAACAGCCCAGAGGAACTCACCCAACAAAACTGAAAAACGGTGTCCACACTCAGGCGCGAGTGTTACAATATCTGAGCCGAGGGTTCCCTCCTCGGCATCCCCCTCAATCGGGCCGTTAGCTCAGCTGGCAGAGCACCGGACTTTTAATCCGGGTGTCGTGGGTT
>CAYVIG010000300.1:0-2996 GCA_964451445.1 uncultured Dehalococcoidia bacterium | reverse complement strand
TCCTCGAATCGAAGTACCGCAGCTTCCTGCATACTTGGAACCACGTGGGAGTAGTTATCCAGTGTGGTACTCACTCTACCTATTAGAATAAAACGCTGGATGAGCCCTTTCTAGGTTATGTGGCAGGGAACCAAACTCCTGAAGAGACACTTCTATCTGGGGGAGAAGCAACGAAATCTGCCATTTCGGAAAATACTTTTTGGACAGTATCAGATGCGTCTCGGGCGTTCTGGCTGCTTTGATAGACACCTATGATCGTGAGTTCGTCTTCCCCTGTGACAGCGACTCCAAACCCGATAATACCTTCTAACCCAGTCACTAGACCCGATTGCGAGTCGATAAATTTGGTTACTTCTTCCATCTTACCGGGTTTTAATTTGACAACCGTCGTAGATATTCCGGCCATTTTATTTACTCCTTCTGCTATTGATATGTCCGTCGATAGACGATGTGATTCGAGTCTGCGTCATACTTTGAGTCGAGATTTTAATCCACTTGTAATCGCGACCGCAATAACCAATTCATAGATGGCCACGATTAATAATTGTTGAAGATACCTCTTAAACTTTAGCTATTATCGGTGCTAGTTTTACGACGCCAATATGGTGTCTATTCATGACGAACGAAGAATGGCTGGTGAAGAGATGAGATTTGGAATTATGACTTCTAAGGTTGATGAAATCGGGTATATAACGCACGCGGAAAACCTGGGATTTAGCCATTGCTGGGTGACAGACAGCCCGATGATACGTTCGAATTGTTGGGCCGTTTTAGCCTTGGCAGCGAATGCTACAAGGACGATGCAACTTGGGACTGGGGTGAGCGTTCCTGGCCTCAGACAAGCACCAGTCACAGCGAATGGTATCGCCACGATAAATCGTTTAGCACCTGGAAGATGTTTCTTGAGTTTGGGAACAGGAAATACTGCTGCTAGAACTCTAGGTCAAAGACCGATGAGACTAGCGGAGTTTGAAGAATACATAAAAGTAGTGAAAGCGTTAATCAGTGGAGAGGAAGCGGAACTCCATGATGCAGGGGAATCTCATAAGATCCAATTTCAGATGTTAGAACACAATTTCATTGACCTTGAGCATCAAATCAAACTGTATATCGCTGGGTTTGGTCCCAAGGCTCAACAAATAGCTGGAAGTTACGGTGATGGGCTGATCTCAGGCATACCTAGAGGCGGAGATATTAGTTCGATGCTCAATAACGCACGCCTAGGCGCAAAAAAAACCGGACATGAGCTTGCGATGGATTTCGAGACATCGGTATTGGCAAACGTCATATTGTTGGAATCTGGCGAATCCATCTTGAGCGACAGAGTCCTGCGTGAAGTCGGGCCTGCTGTGATAACTGGATTGCATTATCTAGTAAGTCAGTATCTCGAGACGGGAGACGAGCCACCTGAATATGCTAAGGGTATATGGAACCAGTATCTTCAATGGATCGATTCGTTTCCGGCAGAGGTCAGGCATCAGCGATTACATGCGTCGCATTACAGTTTTTTGGATCCCGAAGAAGCCCGATTCTTAGATAGAGATCTGGTTAAAGGAAGTTGTTTGATTGGATCAGACGCAGAGATCGTTGAACAGATCGGGGTTTTAGAAAAGAAAGGTCTGAACCAGATTATTTTGTACCCACCCTTAAACCAGCAATATAGGATGATAGAAGACTTCGCAGACAGGATAATGGTTCGTTTTTGATAGTTTTCGGTGAGAATCACGGGAAGAACATCAGGGCACAGCTACGCTATTGGAAAACTCCGAGCATGCCTGAGGTGTACCCATTTTTAAGACCGCTTGTCATGGTGTGAGAGTGTATACCCTCGTTTAAACCACGGAAATCAGATCTATAGATAGGAATTGATTATTGGCCGGGTACCGGATACATAAGTCGGAGTTTCAGCCTAGTACGTAGTACACTTAGGTTAAACCAAGTTCCAAATTCTATGATGTCTTGTGATAGGTTCATTTCTAGTTAAGGTTACATGGAGAAGGTAATTGTATCCGGACTCCTGATTATTGCGTCGGTAGTTGCTGCGGTTCTGACGATAACTGTTCTCGCACCTAGTTCAGTAGACAGTGAGAATTCCATATTGGCATCGAATCAGGTAGCGAATAACTTTGTCGGGACAAACATTGATGGTCTGAAGGCCGTCCCCGACAGAGGGGATGGTTTAGCCATATCCGCCTGGTTTAAGAACGTGGGTTCGGTGGATGTTCAGCCCATATCTGCGATAGATGTCTTCTTGTTAACGGGAGATGGGTTGAGTGGTCGGTATATACCGTATTCGGATACTCCTACTTCTATAGATCGGTGGGAAGTTGTAGCCCCACAAAATTCTGATGCGTGGATTCGAGGAGAGACTCTACTAATTAGACTGAATCTAGAAGCCAGTAGGCCGTTAAGCGCTGGTAGGTACCTGGTGGCATTGACGACACCAAACGGCGTAACCGGAGAGATATTCTTTGAATATGCTCCGACGCCGACGCCGACTCCTCCTTGAGCCCCTACCCTATTATCATGAATGGCACCATCTGGTATTGGTGCTAATGAATTTCTTGCACTTATGTATTTAACAATACGCGGATTAATCCTATTAGTCTTTTTGGTATGTTGGAGTCTTGCTTGTGGTGGAGGGCAATCCGCTGACCAGTCGGTTCGCTCTACCGAAACGGTTACGGGAGGCCAATCTAGCAAAGAAACCAGTGGTCCAAATCTAATTCCCCCTGGTTCATCAGATGGGGGCTCGAACATCGTCTCCACTGCTTCCTCGAAAGGGGAGATTGAGAAAGATGGCACGGAGCGATCATTGACTTCACAGTCGTTGCTGAAAATTTTCGATCCGACTAAGGATGGATTCGGCTTCGAAAATTTTGCCGGCGGTAGTGGGGCTGCCACCATCGGAGTGAACGACTTGGTGGAGTTATTTGGATCGGATGGTTTATGTATCCCAGGGAATTCTGGAATATGCGAACCCTACCCCGGAGTCG
>CAYVIG010000299.1:0-3022 GCA_964451445.1 uncultured Dehalococcoidia bacterium | reverse complement strand
ATAGTGGTTTGGATGTGGCCATTACTTTTCTTTGTTGTGAGCACGATTGCGGCATTTTCCATACTAACCGGAACAAATGGGTTTGCCAGACCGCTAGGTAGATTGATTATTGGACGACGGAAACGAATTTTGCTACCTCTACTCCTATGCCATATGGGATGGGCAACTTTTATATACGCCTTTTTCGTCGCTACAATCTGCTTGTAAGGATGCAGCGGCTCAAACCAACAACTTAAAAATCGTCGATCAACTTCCTTTCTGTCCGGCAATTTCCGTGTTAGCACACTAAAGACAGTATAACCAGTATCAACTCCTCCCCATCAGAAACAGACGGTTCTCAATAAAAGACCGCTCAGGCGACCTTGGGTAAGTTTGTCTAAGGCCTCCGGTGGCGGGTCTGGTCTTCTTGTATAATCCCGCAGTCTAACCCCTAAACTATCCCCTGGGTCATATTACTTAACAGGCTCGAGAAAATAGCTTGAAGCGTTTTACCTTAGTCTTCCCAATAGTCTCTCTTATATTGAACCTATCTCTGTTTGGATGTGGAGGTGCTGAGACCATCCCCACCTCTACCCCTGAGTCCAATCAAGCCGTCAGCCAGCAGCTGTCCACATCAACGCCTGCTGTAGAAACGATCAAAGGGAACGATGTTGTCATCCGCTTCAGTCCTGAAACTGAGGCACGGTATCGAGTGCAAGAGCAACTCGCAAGGCTGAACTTGCCAAACGACGCCGTCGGCGTGACGAATGCCATCGAAGGGATGATCACGTTCAATGCTGAAGGCAAGGTCGTCCCGGAAGACTCCAAGATTACCATCGACGTCAGCACCCTCAAGAGCGACTCTGACCGTCGAGACGACTTTATTCAGAAGGATGGCTTGCAGACGAAGCAGTTCCCTATGATTGATTTTGTCATCAAGGAAACTCCTGGTTTAACGTGGCCGTTGCCGGATTCTGGCGATGGGTTGTTCAAGCTCGTCGGAGATTTAACAATTCGGGATGTGACCAAAGAAATCACGTGGAGTGTAAGCGGCACTTTCACCGCAGACCGGGTACAGGGCCTGGCCGAAACGAACTTCACCTTCAGCGACTTTGAGATGAACAAACCCAGCAAGAGGTTCATCCTCAGCGTCGATGATTTGATTAGGCTCGAGCTTGCCTTTGTGGCGGACTACCCACAACGATAACTTCCCCGTCGGGAAAATTGAGTACAAATTCCCCAAATCTCCCTGCCACCTAGCACCTAACTAAGCCACACCGTTAAGTTTGTCTAAGGTCTCCGGTGACGGGTCTGTTCTCATCCACTAACACGCCTTAAGGAAACAACTTAAAAAGGTGACCCGAAGCAACTTATGGGAGCTAAAAGTGTTGGTTTACAACACCCCTCATGGTTACTCCATACTTAGCATCGGGACTCCTTCTGTGAACCCAGTTTCACACTTTTACCAATAGAAAAGGGCCACCGTCATCGGAACGATGGCCCTTAGTCCGGTTGGAATGAGAAAGACCTGTTCGAGCAACTAGAGCATACCAGCATCAAAACTACCTTCGACATATACGCCCATATAATATTCAAACGGAAAAAGAAAAACGCGAAGAAAGTATAGGCAGGATTACCTGGGAAAAGCGTCTAACCAGTCTCCTGTTTTACAGATTTAACGAACCGTGTAGACTACCGCCATGCGATTACTAACCGCCATATCAATTACTTCTTTGGTTTTAACTATTGCCGTAATAGGGTTCCTAATAGTGCTGTTTGGAGAGATAGAAAACTTAAAGACTGGAGATCCTCAGTTCAGAAACAAGCCGGCTAAGATGATTCCTCCTCTTCCTCCTAAGGTGCAGAGTCACAAGTGCCAGGTTTTGTCCCACTACCTGGCATCTTCATTGACGGAAAAGGCTTCACAATATTTCGGGAGCGCCTGGTCGATTGCGGATTGTAATAAGGAATTTAATGCCGATGAACTCTTAGACAAGTGAGTTCAAAATTTATATGAAACTTGTCTCTGAAAAATAGCTCGAAAAAACATGTGACCAAATTGTGACCATTTCGCCTAATACAAAAAGCCCAGATTATTCAAATCTGGGCTTTTTCGTGCCTAAAATCGTGGTGACCCGCCTCGGGGTCGAACCGAGAACCTACTGATTAAGAGTAAGTTGATTTTTGTTCACAGGCGTACACAGGAGTTCACCGCAGATACCATTTTGAGGCTAAAGGCAAAAATCGTGCCTACAGTACAGAAATAAATTGTGGCTAAAATCCCCAATAGGTAAACCAGAGCATTAAGTTTGTCTATGGCCTCTGGTGACGGGTCTGTTTTCATCCACTAACAAGAACGACTACTTAGCGACTCCATGCTCCGCGACTGAGATGTAAGGACCAAGTTCGATGAGGGTAAATAAGTTGTAAGCATTAAAAAAGGCCACTGGATTTACCAGCGGTCTTTTTAATTGGCATCACCTAAAGTTTGCCTGTGGTCTGATCTAATCTCATCCACTAACACAGTTCAAGCTGACAGGCATAGGGTAACTTCAGTTCAACAACATGGCGTAAGCTCGGTCACGAAATTACTTACGTTGGTATCAATCGAGCACTATCACTGTCCCTAACGTTGAGGACCCGAACGTCTCACTCGCTGAAGTACTCGATTGGCACGAATACTGCAAGGACCCCCTTGGCTGAAGATAATATGTCCCAGATTCAGCTGGAGCTGTAAAACTAAACGACTTAGTATTGCTCCCCCCACCATAGGTGCCACCACTAGAGAGGCAACTTGTGAAAACGCCGTTCATTCGGACATAAAATTGCACGATACACCCTGGGCAATAGCTCGAATGAGTGTATGTCATCCTGGCGTAAACGCTAACGCTACTACCTGGAGATACTGTTACTACGTTTGCACCCGTTCCATTTAGGTTTACTTCACTCCAAGACGTCGAACGACCTGCATACCCCCAGCTTATTGGGAATGAATTGGAATTGGGCGTCGGCGTCGGTGTCGGAGTCGGAGCTGGCGTCGGTG
>CAYVIG010000298.1:0-3025 GCA_964451445.1 uncultured Dehalococcoidia bacterium | reverse complement strand
GAGTAGGCAGTGACCAGCGGCGATGCGATCTGCCTGCCCAGGTGGTTGTCTTGCATGTCATTCAAGAACCAAGAACGACCCGCGTACCCAGTCTCATATTTCAATGCCCGATCCAATTCAGAGGGGTGCCCGACTACCTCATGCACCAACAGGGTGTTGAAGTGGGGGTTGGTGACTACAGTGACCTCTTTGTCCGGTGGTTTGAGCGGCGGAGCAGCGGCGATTTCCACGGCGTCGGCCCCCAGGGTCTTACAGAAATCCATGAAGTTGGGAAGGACGATTGGGCCGTTGCTGTAGCCCTCGGTCAGGACCTCCCAGCCGCGTTGGTGGCCAGTGAAGTCGTAAAGCTCAAAGCTGCCATGCTCGCCGGAACAGATGGCGATGGCGAAACCTTCTGTCTGAGCAAAGGTCTGGTCGATGTCTGCGCCATCGGAACTGAAGAACAATTCTCGCAGCAGGAACGTGGATGCTGAAGCGGCGGAATAGACGATGCTGCTGCCCTGGCCGTGCATGGCCTTGCAGCCATCTGCAGCCATCCTAACGGTCTCGGCCAGGGGCACCTGCCGTGGGTCTGACGTGTAGTTGGCGGGGACTGTGTCCTGACGGACGGGCACGGTGGCGAGGTCGCCGGCGCTCAGGCTGCCGCCCAGCGCGGGGAACCGGCTTCGGGCCTGGGTCTTCTGCTTTGAATTGGCGCGGGCCCGGTTGTGGGCCTGCTTGATGCCGTCCCAGACCACATCTTTCAGGCGGTCGAGGTCTGCGGTTCCAAGGACGCGGCCAAAGTAACCGGAAGCGATGGAACGTCCTCCGGCAATGGCCCTTACGCCAAAATCGAATGCGTAATCCTCGGAGCTGGTCTTCTCGGCGCCGTTCTCCGCTACCGCGCCCTTTTCCTCACGGACATCTATCCGCAGGTCGCAGTAGCGTAGACTGGGTAACGTCTTAGTCTTCTCGGCAACCAACGATTGAAGGTCGGCCCGGAACCGGTCCAAGGACTCAACTGTTACGCGGGAAGACTTGGTCGGCATAGAGCCGCTAGGCCGCGTCGGATACTGCTTTGGCGACGGCCTTGGAAACCTCGCGGTCCAACGACCATGGTAGGACGTTGCCGGGAGTGGGCTCCTTCACCAAGGCGGCGATGGCGGAGGCTGCGGCCAGCTTCATCTCGGTGGTCACCCGGGTTGCGCGGGAATCGAGTGCCCCACGGAAGACTCCAGGGAAGACCAGACTGTTGTTCACCTGGTTGGGGAAGTCGCTGCGTCCGGTTCCGACAACTGCGGCTCCGGCGGCGGCGGCTAGGTCTGGCCAAATCTCCGGAATGGGGTTGGCCATGGCAAAGACGATGGGGTCTTTGGCCATGGCGGATACCATCTCCGGGGTCACCATGTCACCGGCGGCAAGGCCGATGAATACATCAGCGCCCCGCATGGCCTCGGCTATTCCGCCAGACAGATTGTCTGGGTTGGTGGTGGCTAGCATGGCCGACTTCACTGGTGTGAGATCGGTCCGGTCCTTGGAGATGATGCCAACACTGTCCACCAGGACAACGTGTTTGGCGCCGTGGTCCATGAGCAGCTTTGTGGAGGCGATTCCTCCAGCACCAGCACCAGCAAACACGAACTTGGCATCTTCGATCTTGCGACCGGTCACCAGCAGGGCGTTGATCACTCCGGCCAGCACTGCGATGGACGTTCCATGTTGGTCATCATGGAAGACGGGAATGCCTAGGTCCTGCAGCGCGTCTTCTATGTCGAAACAGCGCGGAGCGGCGATGTCTTCCAGGTTGATGCCGCCAAAGCTTGGAGCCATGGCACGAACCGTCTGAACGATCTCGTTGGTGTCCTGGGTGGCTAGACAGATGGGGAAGGCGTCGACGTCGGCCAATCCCTTGAAAAGGATGGACTTACCCTCCATAACCGGCATGGCTGCTTCCGGGCCTATGTTGCCCAGTCCCAGTACCGCCGATCCGTCCGTAACCACAGCCACGGTGTTGGCCCGGTTAGTCAGGTGGTAAGACTCAGCTTTGTCGGCGTGGATGGCCATGCACACCGTGGCGACGCCGGGGGTATAAGCGATGGACAGGTCGTCCAACGTCTCGACCGTCATCTTGGGGGCGATGCTGACCTTGCCCCTGGTCTCGCGATGGCGGACAACCGCTTCTTTTCCGTAATCCCTGGATTCTGTAGCCATGTTTACCCTTCTCCCAAATATCGCGGCCTTAAGGGCCGTCTTTAAGACCGGTTGATCTCTGATCAACCGGTCAGTTCAACCAGGAGCAGCAGCCCAATGGCTGCCAGGCCTGCCACCACCGCGGATATCCGTATGACCAACGGCGACGGCCCAACAGGTTCCACTGTCTTTTCCGATATGCGGCGGCGGAGGGGGCGACCATGTCATTTAACTGGTCATAGCCCTCCATCTGTAAGGTCGCAATGACCTCAAGTTCCAAGTCGTTGTCGTTTCTTTGTTAAGGTTGCATGCTCCCCATGCCCAAATCAATGCATCGTTTAAGTGACGCAGTGGCATGGTCTTAGTGAGTCACGGCCCCTTGCGAGGCAGATGTCACCAATTTTGCATATTTGGCTAGAGCGCCGTTGGTATAGTTCGGCGGGATGGGTTTCCACTTGCTCTGCCGTTCAGTCAATTCTGCGTCAGATAGGTTTACGTTCAATTTACGGCCAGGGATGTCTAATGTCACTATGTCGCCTTCTTGGATCAGTGCGATGGGGCCTCCCACTGCTGCTTCCGGGGCTACGTGGCCGACCATGGGCCCGTGGGATGCACCGGAGAACCGACCGTCTGTGATCAGTGCTACGTCGTCACCCAGTCCCTGACCGACTATGGCTGCGGTCACAGACAGCATCTCCTGCATGCCTGGTCCGCCCTTGGGACCTTCGTAGCGAATGATGACGATGTCGCCCGCTTTGATGTCACCCTTCTGTATGGACTGGAACGCTGCCGGTTCCTGGTCAAAGACCCGGGCCGGGCCTTCAAATACCTTCTCTTGATGTCCGGCGACCTTGAT
>CAYVIG010000297.1:0-3026 GCA_964451445.1 uncultured Dehalococcoidia bacterium | reverse complement strand
TGTCGATGACCAGACAGGGTGTGTCCAGGTCTGCCATGGGCGTTCCAGGTGTAGGTCGGTAATGTTCGTTCATTTTAAAAACTCCGTTGTTAGTGCTGTGGTAAATCCACCTTAGTCCCCTTTATGAAGGGGACTAAGGTGGATTTACGCCAGTTTTCCTCGGGCTGATATGGGCCAGAAGCCCTCCAGTTTTCCGTTTTTGGCGGCCCGGAAGTAATCGTACTGATTCACAGTGGCTCCTAATTCGTAGGGAACCAGCCAGGCCTTGTCGCCGGGGTTAAGTCTGCTCTGAGCATCACTCTCAAGCTCGACTATGCCGTGCTCGGCACTGAAGCGGGTGGCGTTTCCACCATCTACCCCCTCCAGCACCGGACGGCCCTGGTCTGGGGCGGTAGATTTGTGTCCGGCGTCTAAGACGGCCATCGCGTCGACGGGGTGGGAGATCACCGACGCCAGTATCTTGGCCGCTGGTGCAAGTTCAGGCAAGAACGCTTTGAGCCGGTGGTCCATCAACGGGTAACGACCCGCGCGGACCTCGGTCACGCCAGGCATCCCTATCGCCTGGGCGTAACAGTGAGTGCCGCCTACGCTGACCACGGCCACAGACAGGCCAGCCTGCTCCATGGCAGCTTTGTTGTCCATGACTATCTGCAGGTTGGCCCGAGATTTGGCTTCGTGGGCGGATGGGTCATCATCGCCCTTAGGGCCTGGCACTGAGCCCATGATGCCTTCGAATTTCAAACCAGGCAGTGAGTCAACGGTCTGCGCCAAGGCAACAGCATCGGGACCAGGAGCGATGCCACAGCGACCCATACCGGCTTCGATCTCAACCAGCACTCGTAGCTCAACCCCGGTGGCAACGGCCCCTTCGGAAAGTTTCTTTGCGTTGCCCGTGTTGTCTACCGCTATACCGATGCTGATCTGACCAGCCAGAGCGCAGAGCCGTCTGATCTTCGAGGCGGTAACCACCTGGTTGGCCAGCAGGATGTCCGCGAACCCTGAATTCGCGAAGACCTCAGCCTCGCCCAGGGTGGTCACAGCAATGCCGCCCATGGTGCCCCCTACCTCAAGTTGGCGGCGGGCGATCTGGGGGCAGAGATGGCTGGTTACCACCGGCCTGGCTTTCACAGATGAATCGGCGAAATAGTTCTGGAAGGTCTGGATATTCCGGTCCATGACATCCAGGTCGATCACCAATGCCGGGGTGTCTAATTGTTCCACCGGTGTGCCCACCGGATGGAAGATGGGACGTTCCATATGAGTTGTCTCCAACGGCTCTATAAATCCCAACATCAGGGAATCCGTCAATCACAGGATCAAGCACTCGGGCTCGGTGGGCAGAAGAATACCATAAACCAGTAGTGGTGACAGCCGTGATGGTCCATCGTAAACACAGGTAGATACCAGGAATGGTTGCAATTCCCAACTCCGGGTGCAACAATCGCAACGGCTCCTGGGCGCGGTTTTCTGCCTGAGAACGCTTTGATCTATTGGAGAAATTGTATGCCAGGACTACTGGAAGGAGTCAGGGTTTTGGACCTGACCCACTATATCGCCGGACCCTATTGCACGAAGCTGCTGTCCGGCCTTGGGGCTGATGTCGTCAAGATCGAGCACCCCACCCGGGGAGACGGGGTCAGGTGGCTGGGGCCTTTCGCCTCGGGCAACAGTGAAATCCCCCCTAGCCCCTCCTTTCGAAATGGGGGAACTCCGCCTGAGGATGGGGCTTGGTTTCTTTATCTGAACACGGCTAAGCAGAGTGTGGCTTTGGATTTGCAGTCATCTGAAGGACGGCGAGTGTTATTGGAAATGGCAGCCAAGGCCGACATCCTAGTTGAGAATTTCGCTCCCGGCGGTATGGATAGTCTGGGGCTCTCCTACAGCGAGTTAAAAAAGGCCAATCCGCCCCTGGTCATGACTTCCATATCAAACTTCGGCCAGACGGGACCCTACCGGGACTGGAAGGCTTCAGAGCTGAACCTCTACGCTCTCGGCGGGTTGATGAATATCACGGGAGAGCCCGAGCAAGAACCCCTGAAAGAGGGTATGCCGCTGGCACAACTTGGCGCTGGGCAGAACGCCTTCGCCGCGACGATGGCTGCCCTGATGTATGCCGAAGAAACCGGCGAGGGGCAGCAGATAGACCTGGCCATTGCCGAGTACGCCACCAACATCCTAGAGAACGCGCTGATGCAATTCAGCTACTCCGGCCAAGAATACAGTCGGGTAGGCAACCGCGGTTACGGCCGCGCCGCCTGGGGTATCTACCCCTGCCTGGACGGCCACGTGGGCATCATCGCCGGCCCTGACCACCGCTGGCCCGAGGTTGCTAGAATCATGGAGAGAGAGGAACTCTCCGACCCCAGGTTTGTCTCCCGTTCCGGCAGACTGGAAAACGCCGACGAGGTGGACGCCTATATGCTACCGTTTCTGGTCGAGAACAATAAGGTTGACATCTTCAAGGCGGGACAGGAAAGCGGACTGGGCTTCAGCTTTGTTGCCACCATGAAAGATATCCTGGAAATGGAGCAACTCCTGGACCGGGATTACTTTGTTGAACTGGACCATCCCGTTGCCGGAAAGCTGACCTATCCAGGCGCACCGATCATGCCGGAAGAGGATGTCGATGCCTGGGTCTTCCAGCGCGCGCCGTTGTTGGGCGAACACACGAAATCAGCATTGGATTCTTGGCTGGGTTACTCCGACTCGCAAGTTTCCGACCTGATCAACCAGGGCGTACTAACCCAGGGACAGGGGGTCTAATCACATGGAAAAGGCTCTTCAGAATATGCCTCTAAAAAACTACCGGGTACTGGACCTCTCCCGCATCTGGGCTGGGCCTTACTGCACCAAGTTGTTCGCCGACATGGGTGCAGAGATCATCAAGATGGAGTCGCTCAGTGTCTATGACTCCCACCGAGGGCCGGTCAGCCCAGCCCGGGGCATCGCCGCCTACCCCGACGGCGAACCGGGCGAGGAGCCCTGGAACCGCAACGGCTGGTTCAACTGCCTCCACATGTCCAAGT
>CAYVIG010000296.1:0-3031 GCA_964451445.1 uncultured Dehalococcoidia bacterium | reverse complement strand
TTGCCGTAAATGCCAGTATTTTCGTTCAGGTCTCCGTGACACCTAGGGCAGCTCTAACGGTCTTCGTCATTTGGATACTTGGTTAACTCTTTCTGTTAACCCCTCGTTGGTACAGCATTAATAGAGATGGATCGCCTGTAAGTTACTTTCAGGCTTCAATTGTATATTTATTCTATATGAGTTAGGTCAGTCAGATTTTGGATAACCGTTCTCTGGTCAGCCTTTCCACCACCGTTCTCTATTGGCCACTGGAATCTCCAGCATGATCACATCCTGGAAGTTTACCCAGAAGTTTTTGACATGGTCTTCTAGAACTGCAGCTTATTTAAAGCCGACTCGTTCTTCTGGGCAGACGGCTTCTTTCTCGCGCTTTGCCAACAACTCAAACGAGACCTTCATCAGGCCGAGGTTGGCTGTGATGTCCAGAATCTCTCGGATCAATCGGCTTCCGAGTCCCACCTCACGGTAGTCCAGGCCCACTACGACTCGGACTTCGCCAATGTGGTGATGGGCGGGTGCGCGGTTTAGATGGAGGGTTGCGTCGGCCACGATGGCGCTGACAGATACAGTCACGATGAGGATTACCTTGGCAGAGTCCATGTGTGATGTCCAGCCGGGGATGACCTTGGCCGACGCAACATTTTCCTTCAGGTAATAGCGCTTCTCTTCAGGTATGCGCTCAAAGAATTCCAGAAGAGCGATCTTGCCTACCGGGTCAAGAGGGCGGACCGAGACCTCATCTCCGTCTCGCAAGATGACGTCCTTTGTGTATGCCTCAGCATTTGGTAGGCATCTCATCAGCATCGCCTCTTGATATTCGATTTTTCTTTCCCGGGATCTGCCTGGATAGATCCCGGGCCCGG
This sequence comes from uncultured Dehalococcoidia bacterium, assembly GCA_964451445.1. Classification (GTDB taxonomy): domain Bacteria; phylum Chloroflexota; class Dehalococcoidia; order Lucifugimonadales; family UBA3495; genus UBA9611. The sequence goes on along the minus strand of CAYVIG010000296.1, from coordinate 2,168 downwards.
GCGAGGCTTTGCTACAAAGCCTCGTCCCCCTGTTCGCCAGTCCGGACTTTGATGGCATTTGTGACGGGATAGACAAATATCTTGCCATCACCAATGTTGCCAGTCCGGGCGTTTTCTATGATGGTGTCAATGGCTTGCTGGGTTGCATCGTCATGGACGACCAACTCAAGCTTCACCTTTGGCAGCATGTCAATCTCATACCTACCGACGCCGCGGGAGCCGCCAGCGGTTACGCCACGCTGAGCACCTCGTCCAGTAACATTGACCACGTTTAGACCAACCAGGCCCACTGCGACCAACGCCTCTTTGACGTCGTTCAGTTTCTCCGGTCTGATTATGGCTTCCACCTTATTCATGGACTCCTCCCAATTGCTGCTGAATGTCTGCTTTCGTATCTCTCTGGGGTCGACCTGATTACAGGTTCCAGAAGTATTGATTTGACGCAGTAATCTTGACGCTTTAACGCCAGGATTTCAAGGGCCATTAGGGCAAATTGTCATGTCCAGTCGGACGGTATAAAAGCGCTGAACGCTGGTTGTGAGTCTGGCGTTATTTGGTGGGTTTCAATCCGAAACCGTCACAATCTATGTCGTTTGCTTCTTCATCGGATTGTTGCTGAACCACCACTTTGATCCAGTTGGCCAGGTTGTCGGTATCCACATCCTTTAGCAGGTAACCGTCCACTCCCACTTGAAGGGACAGACGGCGTTCATCAGGATCCAGGTAAGACGTAAACACTGCGATGATGGCCTGATCGTCTGCGGCCAGAGCACGCCTACAGCTGTAGATGCCGTCTGCCTGTTTCATCTTTGTTTTAATCAAGGCCACATTTGGATTCAATCCTGCTATCTCGCGGATCCCATCTTCGCCGTTGCAGGTGGAGCCCACCACGTCTCAGCCAGGAACGGAATCCAGTCGTCTGGCGAGGATCTCTCTGCTGGGCCGGTGTTTGTCTATTAGAAAGATTCGGATAGTAATATTCGTTTTGAGCTGTTGGTGCTGGCACCCGTAAAACGTGCATTGAAAAAAGTTGCACCGCGACGAGATTCACGATACGGCTGGCGATGGCAACGCTGAGAGTGCCGAAGTTAATACTTCTTAAGGGCCGATTGGTTTACCAATCGGCCCTTAAGTAAATCAAAACCGAGTGGGGTCTTATGAGCTAGTTGTTGTAATCTCGGCGCCCTCGCCTTTCAGCAAGGAACGCTACTGCCTGGGAGCGGCGGGAGACCTCCAACTTGCCCAGGATGTTGCTTACATAATTCTTAACGGTCTTGTCACTGAGGTCGATTTGACCGGCAATCTCGCGGTTGGTCTGACCATCAGCGATCAACTCCAGGATCTTTTGCTCTTGGTCGGTCAATTGCGCGAGAACGTCTTCTTCCTTGCCGCGGCGAACTCAATCGAGGACGTTAGCAGTGACTGTTGGGTCAAGCAGGGATTGGCCGGACCCTACCTTGCGGATGGCGTCGACAATCTCCTGGGAGCGAATCTCCTTGAGCAGATAACCCGAGGCACCGGCCATAATGGAGCCCATGACCGCTTCTTCATCGCTGTGTGAGGTGAGCATCAAGACTTTGACGTCGCCGTTCTCGTCGCGGATGTCGCGGCAGGCCTCGATACCGGAGCCGTCTGGCAGGCGAATGTCCATCACCACCACGTCGGGGGCGGATTCACGGGCCTTTTCCACAGCTTCGGCAACGGTTCCGGCCTCGGCGACTACGGATAGGTCTTCTTGCCGGGAGACCAGCATGGCAAGTCCTTTGCGGACAATGTCATGGTCATCGACAATCAGAATCGTGAGTTTTTCGTTGGTTGGCATCTAGTTCACCTCAGTGGGCCGTTAGTCGTGAGACGAATTCTACTTATATTTGCCCCGTATAGGTTACACCTGTGAGGGTATTATTGTGGGAACAGGCACGGGAACTTTGATGTCAAGCTTGGTGCCCGCCCCGCGGGAGCTATTGATGTACAGGACGCCGCCCAGGCGTTCCGCCCATTCTTCGATGTTGGGCAGGCCATAACCGCGGCCCAACTCAGCTGTTTCCAAGTCGAACCCGATTCCTTCGTCTGTAATGGTCAGGCAGATATCCCCATCTGAACACGCCCAGCACTACAGACACATTTTGCGCGTGGGAGTATTTTTTTAATGTTGGAAAAAGCTCCTT
>CAYVIG010000295.1:0-3032 GCA_964451445.1 uncultured Dehalococcoidia bacterium | reverse complement strand
GCAAACCTCTCTGCATAGCCGCGCCGTTAATGGACGACCCTCCCCCGATAACCTTTCCCTGCGCAACGTGTATCTCACCCTGCTCCTCTGTGATGGTTCCCCGCAGGGCCCAGTTATGCTCCGAATCCGGTGATTCGGCGAAGCTGGTTTCCGTGTACTTAATCTCGTCGGGCAGGGTGTTTGGGTCGGGGTAGTCGGTCCCTGCTTCCAGTAACAAGATCGACTTATTTGCGTCTTCTGCCAATCTTCCGGCCAGCACTGACCCGGCAGCACCGCCACCGACGATAATAACGTCATATTTCATGGTCTTCCCCCAGGTGAATGATTTTCAGGACCGATCTTTCTGATCTGATTCTTCCGTTAGCAACACTCTGACCCAATGGTCAGAGATTTTGTTGATACTACACTGAGGCCAAAATTCAGGCAACCGTCAAATCATCACAGCAGTGATAAACGCTCCATAACCGGGTATTATTCATGAGCAAACAAACCCCTGTCAGATCAACAGCCAAGCATTTGCTGGTCCGAGTAGAGGATTACAGGGGAGTGGGAAACTTTAGACACCAGGAGAACGCATGACAACACAAGGTTGGGAAACAAAATCCTCAGACATCGTTTACCGAAAATTTGAAGCTGGAGAATCGTTGTCCGACGCCCTTGAATCAACCGCGCGGGCAAACGGTATCAAGGAAGCCACCATTACCTCCTGCATTGGAAGCATGAGTGAACTGAAACTGCGCAACCTCTGTGCCTGGGAACCAGGCTCTCCCGAATTCCAGCGTCAAGTTATCACCGAGCCTCTGGAAGTGGTTAGCGCGGAAGGATATATCCAGCCCCTGCCGGACGGCGGGCTTCGGGTGCACATCCATGTTGCCGCAGCTCGTGCATCTGGTGAGATGGTTGGCGGTCACTGTGAAGACGCCACGCTTCTAAGCGGCGCATTCATGTACCTGCACGTCATCGAAAAGGAACCTGGGTCCTAGCAACCAAATATTAGGATTTAGGAGATTGCAGGGATTAACAAAACCCAAAAGCTATGTGCAATCCCTTCACATTACCTAATAGACTGACCGCGGTTTCTATCCCATTCGTTCAAATAAGGTGAATCATGACAACTGGATCAACTCCAAACTACGACCCGTTCCCAGAAGGAGGCAGCCACAGGGCTATGGTTATCGAATGTGAAGTCGACGACCTCGGTAACATGCTGCGAAGGGCCAAAGTCCGCGGTTTCGAGATAATGTGCGACGAACCAGAGACGATCGGCGGAAGTGCGAGCGCTCCCGCCCCGTTGTATTACTTCGCCTCTTCCATCTTGTTTTGAGAGATGACTCAGATTGAGAGGTACTCTCAACTGATGAAGGTGAAAGTCACCAAGGTAAAAGCCGAGGCAGCAGTCCACTTTGATATCACCGGCTCCGTATTGGCCGGTACCATCCTTGCTGGTGCGCCCAAAGTGGAGACCAAGTATGAGATAGAGTCACACGACGATCCCGAGAAGGTGGCGACAATGTTGCGCAATGCGAAGAACGGCTGCTGGGTCAGGGCCGCCGTGGCCAACCCAACACCGTTTGAGGAGACTCTCATATTGAATGGAGAACCATTCGACTTAGAGAAATAACAATCTCAAACAGCAACTGAATCGGGCGATCCCATTAAGAGAGCGTCACGCCGCATCAACTTGATATGCGGTGTGACGCTCTTTCTTCTACTCTGACCGATACCCGTAAAGGTCTAGATCCTCGTAGCACCGGATTATTCGCTCGGACCAAGAAGAAAACCCTTTTCTCATGGGTAATTTCGTGAGTAAATCCGCCCAATTCTAGGCTTCATATAGTATTGGGTCATAATCTAGGTTTCAAACTGGCCGCAAACAGTTGACTTAATATCCTCTGTCGCTTAATCTTCCCCAGACTTGCGGCTAGTAACAATTTTCATGGTCATAACCGTTCACGGTTAGGATATTAATTGGATAGGCAATCAACAAAACATAAGTAACGAGGGGGAGATAATGTCCAGGCATCGAATGTTTAGCATTCCGTTTCTCATTGCTGCGCTAACTTCACTGATGTTGGTCGTGGCAGTCGCCTGTGGTTCTTCTTCAGAATCCACCCAGGCTCCCAGCGGAGGGTCGTCGGACACTAGCGTTCCTGCTGCCACCGCGGTTCCGGCAACATCTGTACCAGCCTCAGCCAAACCTGAAGGTAAATTGACCATCGCTTTGACCGACCTCGGTAACGAGACCCCAAGCGTATGGCAGGAATTTGCCTTTGGAAAGGCATATATGCGTTTCATGTTTGACGCATTGACCGGCACCAATGACGAAGGCGATGTGGACAAGACCACCGGCGCCGCCATGGACTGGTCCATGAGCGCTGACGCCATTGATTGGACCTTCAAGCTAAGGGACGACATCACGTTCCATAACGGCGATGCGCTAACTGCAGAAGACGTTAAGTTCTCTATAGGATTAATGACTAGCGAAGATTCAGTAGCCTCCTACAAGACCAAGGTTACTGCTTCTATTCCTTCTCCGGACGCAATCACCGTAGTGTCTCCGACCGAGTTGGCCATCAAAGCCTCCAAGCCGTCTGGGTTCCTGAACTGGGACCTCTCAGACATCCAGGGCGTTGAGGGTTTGATTCAGCCCAAAAACTACACCGAGACCGTAGGTATCGACGAATTCGCCAAGAGCCCAGTTGGTAGCGGCCCTTACAAGTGGGTTGACCAGCGGAAGGGCGACTTCATGGAGATGGAAGCTCTGGACGATCACTGGAGAGACGGAGCGCCAGTCTTCAAAAGCCTAGTGTTCCGCATCATTCCGGAAGAAAGCACCAGAATCGCCGCCCTCAAGGCTGGCGAGGTTGATGTGATCTCCGTTTCACGTGAACGAGCGCCCCAGTTGAAGTCAGACGGCCTGAACATCTTCAGCAAAAACGGCGCCAGCGTCCTGGGTCTATATTTCCATGAACAATGGAGAGATAACTCAGTCTGGAAAGACGTGAACGTTCGCAAGGCATTCAACCTAGCCA
>CAYVIG010000294.1:0-3082 GCA_964451445.1 uncultured Dehalococcoidia bacterium | reverse complement strand
TCTACAACTTCATCTGGGACAATTCCATGGCAGCCTCGCTATACGTACACGACGGTCTCTGGCCAGCTGGATCACGTATCGACCCCGACTGGCGACCGACTGATTTCAGTGACATGAAAGCCCCAAGTGGGTTCGAATACGTAAAACATCGGTAAAACACCGACTTAGAAGTCAAAAGAAAGAGCCCCTGGTATTTCGATGCCAGGGGCTCTTTCTTTTTAAGAAATCAAACTCCTATTCTCTAGCGCCTCTGAAACAATCATTAAGCAATCTCGCCCCCTATCTGCTCAGTGCAAACCTTTCGCCAGCGTAAAATATTTAAGCCTAACACCTACTACACTTCGATATTTATTATCATGCGTTATCACAGTAATTGTATTGACAGACTACATATATCAACATATAAAACATATATCGATAATATCGGTTTGATAAGTTTTTTAATTTTTTGCGATGTATATTTATAAATTCATACATGCAATACGCAAACAATAAACCAAGAAGGAGTCGAAAAAATGCCACGATGGAACCCACCGCTATTCAGACATTTGCCTAAGGCAATCGTATTGCTATTTGTGGCCTTGTTGTTCGCATGCGGGTCATCCGCAACCGCGCCGCCTGCGCCGACATCAGCGCCAGCAAAAGAAGCCCCCAAAGCCCCAGCAGCGGACTCTCAGGCCAAGGCCCAGGATAAGCAATCAGAGAAGGACCGGGGAGTTCCTACGGTCACTCCTGTTCCCACAGCTGCAGTAATGGCCACAAAAGCAGCTCCAGCAAAGGTAAAAGCGACCGGGACCATCAACTATGGCGTAAAAGAAACTGGGATTTTCGAAGCACATCCTAGGTTTATCTCCAGTCCACGCTATCAGTACGTAGCGACAACTGCCGGTGAATCGATGGTCACCATACAACCAGATCTCTCACCCGCGCCGTCTCTGGCCGTCGAATGGAGCATCGCAGAGGACTTCGTAACTTGGACCTGGAAAATCCGGGACGACGTAGAGTTCCATAAAGGTTATGGAAACCTTACTGTCGATGACATCTTATATTCCTATAAGGAATATCATGAAGGAGCTCTTAATGCTCGGGCTGGAATCATCGGAGATTATTGGGTTGGTAACGTAGGCGGCAGCCAGACGGTAATCGATCCATATACCGTCGTTGTCGATACCGGTGAACCATGGGTTCCCGCGCGCGCATTCGAGTTCATGAGACACCTCGGAGGCCTTAGTACTTCTATCGTCAGCAAGAAGCAGGCTGAGGAACTCGGCGCTGAAAAAGCCAGTGTAGATATCGCCATGACTGGCCCTTGGGAGATTCAAGACCACGCTAGTGGCGAATATTGGAAGTTCTCAGCAGTTGAAGATCATTGGCGTCAGACTCCTCACTTCGCTGAATTAATCCTATGGACTATCCCCGAGGAAGCAGCACGCGTTGCGGGATTCCAGACGGGTAATCTAGACACATTCCAAATGGCTTTCGACACCATTCCAACTGTTGAATCCGTGGAAGGTGCCAAGATTATTGGCTGGCCGAATGCAGGGCAAGCTGGTCTAAATATTTACGGGCAAACATATGGAACCGATAAAGAAGGCAATCCATACGACAAACTCGACTGCACCAATGCCTGGGTATCATGCGACGACGATCCTGATTCACAGGAATGGGCCAACGCCGTCTTGGTGAAGAAAGCGATGGCCATCTCGATCGATAGACAAGAGATCGTTGATACACTCCTTAGTGGGTACGGAGCCCCCCAGGTCATGCGTGACTGGATGGGCCACGAAGGCATCGCAAATCCCCGATGGAAATTCGACTACGATCCTGACGCAGCCAAGGAACTGCTAGTTGAAGCCGGCTATCCCGACGGATTCACCATCACACTTACCCCGGCCATACGTGGGGCACCCGCCGAGACAGAAGCCTGCGAGGCGGTTGCACAATACTGGGAAGAGATAGGTATCAGCGTCAAGATTCAAAATGTGCCGTACGCCACTATCAGACCGTCTTTGATTACAAGGCAGTACCAGGGAGTCACTTGCCACACCGTAGGTGCAAGGTTGAATCCCATTATCGGTGCTTCCAACTACGTCAAGAAGTCTACTTTCAGCTACGGGACTGAACATCCGTGGATGGAAGAACATATATCAGCGGCTCTTTTGCAAGTAGACCCTGTAAAACTCGCGAAGCAGACCGCCGAAGTCTATGACTGGATGTACGACAACGTAATGGCATTCGCGCTCTATAACCATGATGGCGTTTGGCCGATCGGTCCTAACTTGGATCCAGAATGGACGCCGTTCGGGTTCAGTGAGGTAAGAACTCCAACAGGTTTCGAGTACATCAAGCACAGATAGCCTCCGCATTTGGTTTAGATTTGTCTCACTGGTCCATTAACCGGTGATAAGAAAACGCCACGGCAGTTATGCCGTGGCGTTTTTTGTTGCTTCGAAACCTCTAAAATAAAACCATGCAATCTCAAATTTTTGCTTTTTCATCTTGTTATAAACAATTTACCATCTATAAACATTCTCAAAACGACGATTAAATATAAGATATTAAAATAGTAGTTAGCAATTCGCAAATCAATTATTAATATTGTATGATACACAGTATTGACATTATGCTATTGGTGATTTATAAATCATCAGTCCTATTCGCTAAAATCTTATAAATTATACTTAGCGGATTTTTTCAAGATATGAATATATGTCAGTTATTCGTAATCACAAGGGAGAGATACGTGCGAGAATCATCGCTAAAGCCTATGGTTCGCAGTAACCTAACGAAGGCTATCGCCCTATTATTCGTAGCTTTGTTATTTGCTTGCGGTTCATCGGCAACAGCCACACCGCAGTCAGATGCCGGGTCTACATCGCCAACGTCAGCGCCACAAGCGACTGCCGTTCCTGCAACGTCGGCTCCGTCCACCGGTGGCTCGGTCCCGGCGACTGCCATACCCACGCCGGCAGTCCAGGCGACCAAAGCCCCGCCGGCGGCAATGAAGCCCACTGGCGTCATCAACTATGGTGTACCTGAAACTGGTATCTTCCAGGGACACCCAAGGGAGCTGTCTAGCCCC
>CAYVIG010000293.1:0-3095 GCA_964451445.1 uncultured Dehalococcoidia bacterium | reverse complement strand
TCTATTCTCAGTATATTCTTGAGCTGTGGCAGATGGGTCTTGAGCACCGGGTTTATCTCCAGGTATCTTTTTAACTAAAGAATCTTTTATTGCCTCAAATTCTATTTCATATTTTTCTCTAGTAAAATGATGTCTCAATTTAGTAATTAAATAATAACCACTTAAATAAGTATGATTATCATCGGCTGTTACTTTTTGTTGTTCTTCCACATATTGAGTGGGTAATCTAAATTCAATTAAATCTCCTACTGTTCTAGTAGACAATCCCGGAGCTCTAATATTTAATTTAATATTATTCATCTGTTGATTTTGTACTAATCGAGATTGTAACCATTGTTCTACTCTATTTGGAATAATATTCAAAGAAGACTTTCCTCTTCCTACTACACCTTGTGATCCCGGGTCTTCATTAAAAACAACATCATGACCAAAATTTGTAGGATAGAAACATAAAAGAGCTTCTTCCTCTTTTGGTTTATTTCTTAAAGCGTCTTGATTTGGAGTACATAATTTTTGTGCTTGTAGATGAGTAAATGTATCAGTAAATCTATTTGCATCTCTGGCAATTTTACCCCAATCTTTTATTTCTGTTGCGCCGGTCTCTTCATCTAAAAGAGCTTCCGCACCTTGTTCATCATACATATCAAACTCTAATTTTTCATATTTCATTCTAACTATATCATGTGTAAGTAGAGTATTAGTATACATTCCTTTTTGTAAATTTTCTAAGACATCAAAATTGGAAGAAAATTGATATGAATCAACTGCTACTAGTTCTATACCAACATTACTAGGTTGATCTAAATTTTTATTCAATCTTTTTGGTTGAACCACATATACTTCTTTAACGGGTTCTTCTGGTTGAGTATATACCATTTCTGTAGTCATAGGTGCACCTGGAGCGGCCATCTCTTGGTCTGCTGATAATTCTTCTGCATAGCCCATTCCTCCGCCAGCCATAAGAGTTTCAATAGATATAAAGAAAAATCCTCTTATAGTTTCATAAAAGACAAAACTAGAACCAACCGCGTGTTTACCCGCTGATACAGCTCTAGATGCTAAGAAGTTAAACGCTTTAAATGGTGTATAATTAGGTATAATCAAATTCGTAGGGTTTTTAGTAGGCTCAATAAAAATCTTCTTTCTTTTTTTGGTTGGCCGGCCCCTTTCAAAAAATTGTTTATAAAGTGAACGTACTACATCAGACACTTTTCGTGGTTCTAAGGTAACAGGATCTAAAGATGATTTTTTAACTTTCTTTTTTTGATTTAGAATATATTCTTCTGAAACCATGGATAATTTATAACTATAAGTACCTTCATTAAGCTTAACAATATCAGAAATTTTAATTACTCTAAATTTAAGGTCTAATTCTCCCTCATTCTCGCTTCCAGCAAATGGGCCAGTAGCATCTACTTTTCTTTGTCTTTTAATACCTGCTGTTTGTGCTTTTATATTAATAGTTTCTTCACCAATAATAGGAAGACTTTCCATTAATCCTATACTGTCTGTTATTCGTATATTTGCGGTAAGACAATTTGCAAATATATCTTCATAGATATTAAAGTCTGACCATGCCGCTTTTAAATTAATATAACCTTCTCCACCATGGTGGTTGGGCGATGTAATAGTAAGTAATTTAAGTTCATAATCACCAGCCCAAGTTGGTACAGTATCTTCGGTGGGTCTTTTTAAAAAATCACTTTTTGCGCCTTTAGACACCGCTTCAGGAGAAACGCCTTGAACATTAGGTCTTTTTTTTATAAATGTTGGTGTATCACTACGAGCTGGCATTATTTAAATTTCTCCGCTTGTTCAGAAAAGACACTAGAAGCATACATAGGATCAATTAATTTTATCTCTCGTTTAGCCTCATTTCTTGTTACTTCCCAATCATAATAATACACAACCTTTCGTGATCCTACCGCAAGATTGTCGTATGTTGTTTTATCAACTACAATTGTAGACTTAAGAATAGGTTCTGTTGTACTAGTTGCTTCTACTCTTTCTCGGATAGTTTGTTCATAATGGTGTATCTTATTCTTTGCTGCGGCAAGTGTGCCATATTTATTTTTAATATAATTTCCTAATTCCCGAGTATTCAATGGCCAATCATAAATGGGATCTTGTATATCATTAATTAAAAAAATCAACCACGTAAATTTTACATTGCCATATACTTTATATGATGTTACATCAGGACGTTCTGCCTCTGGTATAACATAAGGAAAATATGCAACAACATCATCTAAAATTGAGTTTTTGATTTTCGATCTAAGCATAATATTAATGGCCTTTTTTGTTTTTACAGGCTTCGCGCCACTAATATCATAATTAATCTGTGGATAATGTGTAAAAAATTCAGACATAGTTAATCTTTCCTATTATTATAATCCTTTGAATACTTTATCTCTATACATTACTTCTATTTCCATAAATGTAAGTTTCATTGATATACTTACTGGATATTGAGTATCCTCAAAAAACAAGGGAACACTTTCTGTGGCAAAATCTAAATCACATTGAGTTAATACTGATCTTCCTATATTGAATAATGGATTTTTATCTGTTTTGGGTAATCTAGCACCATTAATAGTATATGAAATTTCAAATTCATCGGGATATCCAAATAACATTGAAGGGGCTTCCGAACTTTGGCCGCCAGAATGTAAAGGTAACATAGCCGCTTTAAATGCTTGTGCTATTTTTACACAATTTTTAGATTCACTTTCACTTTGTGGTAACATTTGAAAAGTAAAATCATGGGTTCTCATATCAGTAGGACCCTTATATGCGGCAACAATATAAGGATTAAGTACGGCACCTGCTTGTTGTTCCATTATAGCCCTTGCGCCAGTCAGCTTTGAATCGGCTAATTTACCAGCCTCAATCATGCCGACTTTACCACCCTCACTTTTAGCTCCAGCTATTATATCTTTGATTTGGTTTGAAAATGCCGAAGCACTAAATCCCCCTGATTGGCTCTCAACAGCCTTTGCTAATTCTTGCCCCATTCTACCTGTACCAACTGATTCATAGTCTGATTTATATGATGTTTGCAAACCATCTCCAGGAATATATAATGCAACATCTAA
>CAYVIG010000292.1:0-3109 GCA_964451445.1 uncultured Dehalococcoidia bacterium | reverse complement strand
TGGTGCCTCTAAAGGGCGAGGATTGAACCACCGAATAAGCTTGTAGTACATCCGACCTATGGTCTCTTCTGGACGGGGAGTTCGACTCTCCCCCGTCTCCACCACAGCCTATATTTAACGCCCTGGCATTGTTGCCAGGGCGTTTTAATTCCTGAAAGGTTGCCTGGGGAAACGGGGGCGAGTCGAACTCCCCGTCTAGTCTGGTTTCACATCCGGCCAATCCGAGAATGGGCAAAATCGGGACTCAAAAAGTCTTCGGCAACACAGCAACGCATATAATTTGTGCCATAATATCGGCAACTTTTCTGGCAGATTCAAACGACCAGCGGAAACCGAAAGATAAGCTGCTGATTCTAGACGGAAGAATCGTTCATCGGGTTCAAGACTACACCACAAACTCGAACGTGGTTCGCTTAGAATTTCCGGGTCCATTAAGAGCCCATCAGACCCAATAGGTGACAGTATGTTAGTGGTAGGAGGTCCCGTGGCATGAACATCAAGTTGCGTCGAAATGCCAAAACACAGTCGCATGGGGATTCAGATACAAACAGCCTTGTTTCGGCTGCTGAGATGTACCGAGTGCAAGAATCATACGTTCGTTTCAATCAGAGAGATCATATGGGATCACAGATGGTGTGGGACGCCCAAGCCAAGGCTGAACGAGACAAACTAAAGGTCAAGCAACGGCAGCTTACGGACAAGGGGCGCGCTGGTTTCGAGGCTACTGCGTGGAGCCTCGATTCCGCGGCAGACTCCTTGCTATCTCTCATGGACTTCTCAAAGAATCAGGCAGATGCTCCAGCTACTGCCTGGCAATCCAAGGTGGAGCCTTCGCCGACGGGGCGACCGGATACTTCCCCTAAAGAGGCCTCCCAGGTTATACGTAAGGCCGCTCATTTATTCGGAGCGGACCAAGTTGGCTTTGCCGAACTGGACCGCCGCTGGGTGTACTCCCATTACTTCGATTCGGAGACGAAAAAGGACTACCCAATCAAGTTCTCCGATGAACCCGGTTACGAACAGTACAACCATCCTATTCGCCTCGAAGATGGAACACGGGTTATCCCGAAAGAGATGACCAACGTCGTGGTGTTGCTGCATGAATGGGGTAAGGATGTGGATGGTACGGACCATGCACCGACCCTACTCACTGAGGGTCTCAGTACTTTGGCATATGCTCGAATGGCGCCAACCTTATGGATGCTGGCAGAGTTCATACGAGGACTGGGATACAACGCCATCCCTGCAGCAAATGACACTGCCTTAAGCATACCGCTGGCCGTTGATGCAGGCCTTGGCCAGGTAGGGAGACATGGCCTGTTGATCAACCCTCAGGTAGGTGCGCGCTGCCGTATCTCCAAGATATTCACCGACCTACCGCTTGAGGCCTTGGGCGCGATAGACTCGGGCATTACTGAATTCTGCAACGCATGTTTGAAATGTGTCCCGAAGTGCGGTACGCAAGCGATCACAACAGGCAATCGCGGTTTTGAGGCTTTGGATGAGAGCAATGCGGCGGGAGTGTTTACCTGGAAGGTAGATGCCAAGAAGTGCATGACCTTCCAGAACCGTGTTGGGAGCACCTGTAGTACCTGTGTCCGCAGGTGCGCATGGACCAAACCGCCCCTGAGAAGATACGCGGTACCTCGCTTCTTCATAAGGAATTTTAAGTGGCGGTGGTTGAACAAATCTTGGGTGTGGCTCGACGATAGGTTGGGGCATGGCAAATTCGACAAGCAGGTCGATGATTTTTGGGTGGTGCGTGGGAATTAGTTGGCCGTACCCCTACGCATAAATACTCCTTAATTGTGGTTCGGTTGAAGAGCCGCACTGGCAAGGAACAACCCTCATCCGTTTTGGTTAAGATGCGCTACGCATTATTCAGTTTCATCATGGAATCCACTCAATGATCGGTTCTCTGGCTGTACTTAGAACACGATTCAGGCTCATCTTGAGTCTGGGGCGCCTGGTTTACCAGGGCAATTCCACTGTACTCGTAGGTAGTGGCTACTTCAAAGATTAGTTTGATGGCCGCCACGGAGTTTTCCTCAACGGCACTGCCATCGACTGCGTCTAACATCGCCATAAGCAGCTTGCGCCTCTCGGTTAAGTCGGCTTCCTACCACAAACCTAAGTAGATGGATTTCGTGGATAGGAAAAATCTTAAAGACGCTTTACTGATTATTACATTTGCACATCTACGGCACTATCAACATAATGACTCCGCTTACACGCTTGCTATGGCAAGCCATTTTGCGTTATAAGGTCGAGATAACAGTGAATGTACCACTACTTGTGGGAACCTTTGAAAGAGTCCTGTAGACCTATCGCTTTAAATCAGGAGGCTAGGCATGTTCCGTGGCGCAGCGATTGTCTTCGTAATAGGCATGCTGTTAACTACAGTAGGGTCTTCAATATTTACCGGGGTAGTCCATGCCCAGCGGGCACCCCAACACGTTTTCGACGGCTATGTCAGCTTAAATCGCCAACCTTTAAATGATGGCACCGTACGGGTCACCGCTGGACCTGGCATTGGCCTGCAACCGCCTGTACAGGAAATAGCCCGCGTGGACATAAGACAAGGGAGATATAAAATCGCTGTAGAGGACCCTACCGGAGGAAAATACTCAAGCGTGATGTTGCGGTTCAGTGTGACGTACGAAGGTAGGGAATACCAGCGACCACGTGAGGTGAAACTGGAGCTCGGCAAAACCACCAAAATGAACTTTGATATCGAGGGATGGTTATGGCATCAGGCGCAACCCCAGAGCATTGGGAATCCGCCTGGACGAAACGCTGAACAGGAGCGCGAGCGGATGGAGCGGGAGGATGAGGAACGCCGTGAACTAGAGCGCGAGCGGATGGAGCGGGAGGATAACATGCGGCGTGAGCAGATGGATCTGGAGCGCGAGCGGATGGAGCGGGAGGATGAAGAACGCCGTGAGATGGAGCGCGAGCGCATGGATCGGGATGAGGAGATGCGGCGCGAGCAGATGGATATGGATCGCGAGCGGATGGGGCGTGGCCATCAGGTCCGCCGGGAGGTGGTGCGCAAAAGCCGTGAGAGCGGCCCTAGTAGAGGTTTATTCTCCAACAGCAAAGCCGGTGA
>CAYVIG010000291.1:0-3116 GCA_964451445.1 uncultured Dehalococcoidia bacterium | reverse complement strand
TCTTCCCCAAAATCGCCGATCCGACCAATCACATTTTGAATGTCATCGGCGGTGACTGGGTTTTCGTCCAGTTCAGCATCTCCGTCCACAAACCTGGCCTCGGGCAAGCGGCCCAAGTCCAGTATGATCTCCAGCAACTGATCTAGGTCATAGCGTTTTCGCAGGATGGCGGCGACGGCCGGCGGCAGAACATCCAGTACCAGTTCAAGCTCTTCGCGGTCACGTTTGCTTGTTGAATTCTGGAGATTGTCTTTTCCAGATACCTCAACCTGCTGTTCGGCGATCTCCTGAATGTCCTGATCCTCTGCTTCCTGCCCTGTTTCTTGAACCGTTGCCAATATCACGCCTCCACGTAGGAAAGTTCGCGACTTCTAACCGGTACTGCTACCGTTTTGATTAACATAATATAACGGCCGGCTTCGTGAAAGCCCTGCCGGGTTAACAGGTCTACGATGTTTTCCTGATAGCTAGGTATCAGCCAATTTTGGGTCTGCCGCGATAGCTGTATTAGATGAGAGACCAATTCAGGGTGGTTGGGATGCCACTGCATTCGCCCTGCGGAGGTCTTCCTGAACGTTCGCTGCGCCCACCAGCCGACTACTTTACCGTCGACCTTCAGGACTGTTTCGCTGCCATGAGTCTGGAATGCTTCCTGGGAATCGTGCCATTGGTCAATGGTCAGGCCGATTCCCTCTCTGACCCGCTGCGGCGTTGAAGCGCAGTATAGCTGGAACAGACCATGAAAGTCGGATGCGGTCGGTTCCTCGGGAGCAAATTTGCCCATTTCGCCGATAACGTCACTGTGTTGAGCTAAGACCTGTAACGACTCTTGGGCCGCCAGGTGTGTCTCTTCAAAATAGGGATAGAACCCCGTTTTGCGGGCCAAGTCTGTGATTGGGCTGTCCAGCATCACTCTTAGAAAGACCCTTTCTGCTCCACGGGCGCCGGCGCACTGAACAACTTGCTCGAGAAGATCCAAGACTTTTTCTGGCTCCTGATCCGGCAGATACAGCCGGTCAACTTCCCAGGCTCTGACGCCGCTGCGCACCCTGGCAGAGGCCAGGCTTGAGACGTCCATGCCCTTCCAATCTCCCACGGTGACCCGGTTGGGGTCGCGCGCAATGGACTGCCGCCAGAAGTTGGTGTTTCGGAGCGGTCGGCACTGCACCATAGACTCGGTAGACGCTGCATGATTGGGTCCGCCGGGCGCGCCGACCAGCATGCAACGCAATGCGTCACCCAGTCGGAAAGCTGCGATCACGGGGAGTCGTTTCCTGAAGACTTGCCATTACCCTTGACCAGTTCCAAGAAATAACTGTGGAATCGATAGTCGTTGGTCAGTTCAGGGTGGAACGATGTGGCCATAAGGTTCCCCTGCTTCACTGCCACTGGCCTTTCGTCTTCCAGTGCGGACAGGACTTCCACACCTTTGCCGATCCGAATGATCACCGGAGCACGGATGAAGATGGCGTGGAACGGGCCACCATCGAGGCCGTTTATGTTCAGTCTCTGTTCGAAGCTATCCACCTGGCGGCCAAAGGCATTTCTCTGTACGCCTATGTCCATGATGCCCAGGGGGACGGGGTCATTCTCGGTGATCTCCTGGGAGAGCATGATCATCCCGGCACATGTGCCCCAGACGGCACGCCCTTCAGTGGCCATCTGCTGGAGTGGCTCTCTCAGGTTATAGAGAGTCATCAGGCGGGAAAGCGT
This sequence comes from uncultured Dehalococcoidia bacterium, assembly GCA_964451445.1. Taxonomy (GTDB): domain Bacteria; phylum Chloroflexota; class Dehalococcoidia; order Lucifugimonadales; family UBA3495; genus UBA9611. The sequence goes on along the minus strand of CAYVIG010000291.1, from coordinate 1,403 downwards.
GGTGCTTTCGCCCCCTGGAATAATAAGTCCGCTCAGAGAGTCCAGGTGTTCCGGAAGGCGGACCTCCCTGGTCTTGACACCCAGCTTACTGAGAACAGCTATATGTTCGGCGAAGTCGCCTTGTACTGCTAAGACGCCTACTTCCAACTCAGATCGCTGATCCTTTCTTTTAAATTTGCCGTGTTCTTCTGTCCTTCCCGCTCTGCTTAATGGGGAAAGAGAAGAACACGGGTACGGTTTTTAATCCCAGTCTGTTACTGGCTACGGGTGGCCAGCAATTCGTCTTCGGGAATGGACTTGGCGCTGATGCCGACCATGGGTTCGCCAAGGTTCTTTGAGACCTCAGCAAGAATCTTGGAATCCTGATAGTGGGTGACCGACTGGACGATGGCGTGAGCCCGACTAGCGGGGTCGCCCGACTTGAAGATGCCGGAGCCGACGAATACGCCGTCTGCGCCCAGTTGCATCATCAGCGCTGCGTCTGCCGGAGTGGCTACGCCACCGGCGGCGAAGTTTACCACGGGCATGCGGCCCATCTCCTTGGTCTTGGTCAGCAGTTCCAGGCTAACCTGCATGTCCCTGGCTTCCACAACCAGTTCGTCCTCGGGCATGTTCTCCAGCTTCCGAATGGCGTCTTGGACCGTGCGCATGTGGCGCACCGCCTCAACCACGTCACCGGTACCGGCCTCGCCTTTTGTGCGGATCATCGCAGCGCCTTCAGAGATGCGGCGGAGGGCCTCACCCAGGTTGCGGCAACCGCAGACAAAGGGCACCTTGAAGTCGTGTTTCCACACGTGGTGCTTCTCGTCGGCGGGGGTCAGAACTTCGGATTCATCGATGTAGTCGATGCCGATGGACTCTAGAATCTGAGCCTCAACGAAGTGGCCGATCCTGACCTTGGCCATGACTGGGATGCTGACTGCGTCCATGATGTCGCAGATTATCTGCGGATCGGTCATGCGAGCCACGCCGCCGTCAGCACGGATGTCTGCGGGCACGCGTTCCAGAGCCATTACAGCCACTGCACCGGCCTCTGCTGCAATCTTTGCCTGCTCGGCGTTCACCACGTCCATGATGACTCCGCCTTTGAGCATCTGAGCATGACCGGCCTTAACCGTAAATGTACCTGTTAGTACCTCGACCATCTTTGCCGTCCTCCGAGTGTTTGCGTTTTAGTTGGTGGCAAGAGACAAACTTTCTCAGCAATAGGAAAATCAGTCTCGGTTGCGCCTGTATTATACGCCTACGGCATGACGATTATCAATTGAGCAGGTCGTCTCTCAGTGTAGACTGGAGCCGTGCCTAGAGAAGGCATAACCACTGATCATCTCTTGGATGGGTTTGATACTAGGAGTCGTTATTTTCGTTAATACGGACGGGCATGTTGACCTGAGAACAGGAAG
>CAYVIG010000290.1:0-3134 GCA_964451445.1 uncultured Dehalococcoidia bacterium | reverse complement strand
GCTTCCACCGGGAATCTGGCATGTAGCGTAGCGGCGCACTCCGCCCGCGCAGGTGTCCGTGCCGTGGTCTTCATCCCCTCCAACTTGGAGCGGGGCAAGATCGTTGGCGCTGCCATCTACAACCCCATCCTGGTTTCCGTGGACGGCACCTACGACCAGGTGAACCGACTCTGCAGTGAGTTGGCCGATGACTACCCCTGGGCCTTTGTGAACATCAACATGCGCCCCTACTACGCCGAGGGCAGCAAGACCTTGGGCTACGAGGTCGCAGAACAGCTGGGCTGGAGACTCCCCGACCACGTGGTGGTGCCTTCCGCGTCCGGTGCCATGTTCACCAAGATCTGGAAAGGTTTCAACGAACTGGCCTGCCTGGGCTTGCTGGACGGCGTGGAATCTAGCTCCTTTGGTGTAGACCAGAACACCGCTCACCACCCGGCGGTAACCACCAAGATGCACATGCAGCAGGCAGAGGGATGCTCACCCATCGCCACCGCCTGGAACAATAAACAATCCCAGGTCATACCGGTACAACCGGACAGCCTGGCCAAGTCTCTGGCCATTGGCAACCCGGCAGACGGCATATACGCCATCAAGGTGATTGAGAAATCCGAAGGCTCTGCCTACGCAGTGCCCGAATCTGAGATAGTGAACGGCATCAAGCTGCTGGCTGAAACCGAAGGTATCTTCACGGAGACAGCAGGCGGTGTCACGGTCTCAGGACTGAAGAAACTGGCCGAATCAGGGGCCATCAAGCCAGACGAACTAACCGTTGTCTACATCACTGGCAACGGACTAAAGACCATCGAAGCGGTGGAAGAAGTGGTGGACCCATTAGACATCAAACCGAGCATGCGTTCTTTTGAAGAGATGTTCCAAGAGGCCAAGTAACAAGGCTGATAAGACACGAGAATAAGCAGGGGGGTGTTCGGGTATGGGTAAGCAGCGTGTAAAGTTCACCTTTGAAGAAACTTTGGTCAAGCAACCGGTGATCTACGAGTTGGGTCGCAAGTTCAAGATCGTGACCAATATTCGGCGAGCCGAGGTCGGCGAAACCGTGGGCTGGGTGGTCTTGGAACTGGACGGCGAAGAATCAGAGATACAGAGTGGACTGGAATGGGTCAGTTCCACAGGTGTGAGGGTGGACCCGCTTGGCGGGGATGTAATTGACGGGTAGAAATCGATCTAGAAGTTGATTCTGCCCTACGCGCCTCATAACAAAGGCGCATAACAAGTGCCTAATGAGGCGATTGAACCAGCAGGAGGGTTTTTCCAGATGAGCGTCACGGTCCGAATTCCAACGCCCCTACGTCGTATGACCAACGGCAAAGATAAAGTTGAAGTAGAGCCCACCCCTCTAGGTGAACTGGTTGAAAAACTAAACGCTGAATTCCCCGGCTTCAAAGACCGATTGGTTGACGAAGAAGGCGAACTCCGCTACTTCGTGAACATCTACCTGAACGGCGAAGATGTCCGTTTCATGGACGGACTGGGCACCGCCACCAGCGACGGCGACGAGATCAGCATAGTCCCCGCGGTTGCCGGCGGCTTCTAGCCTACCCAGACCGCGACCAAACTGGGCCGCTCCAACCCGAATCCTCTCCTGCCAACTGCCTGCAAATGACCGGCTAGGCTCCCTGTGCCCGCAGCCTTTGCTCACTTTGCTGCTGTCTAGCTACCTCGTTTGCAGGCTTGTAGGCGTACATGAACTCCCTCTGGAAGGCTCCGAACCTGCCTTCCAGGATGGCAGCCCTAATCCGCTCCATCAGAGACAGCACAAACCGCAGATTGTGGATGCTAGCCAGTCGCAACCCCAACAGCTCCTTAGCACGAAACAGGTGCCGCAGATACGCCGCTGAATAATTCTGGCATGTATAGCAATCGCAGGTCTCGTCCAGCGGGCTCTGCTGTTCTGCATACCGAGCTTTTTTGATGTCCACCCGTCCTTCCGGTGTGAACAAGCTCCCGTTTCTGGCCACCCTGGTTGGCAGCGCGCAATCGAACATATCGATACCCCTGGCAACGCCCTCCACCAAGTCTTCCGGAGAACCCACACCCATCAGGTAGCGGGGTTTGTCCCGGGGCAGCAATTCCGTCACCCGGCCGGTAAACCGGTACATGTCTTCTTTGTTCTCACCTACCGCCAGCCCGCCGACCGCATAGCCGTGGAACGGAATCTCAGAGATCGCGTGTGCCGACTCATCACGCAGGGCCTCAAAAGTGCCGCCTTGGACTATGCCGAACAGGGCCTGGCCGGAAGCAACACCGGTGGGGGATGCTTGATGGATGTCGTAACACTCCTTGGCCCAACGGTGAGTCCGATCCATGGCCTGCTGTACTTCTTTCTCGGTGGCACCGTAGGCAATGCACTGGTCGAAGCACATGGCAATGTCTGGAGCCAGACCCTCCTGGTTAGCCGTAGCCAGTTTGGGAGTGAAATTATGCTCGCTGCCGTCTATATGCGACCGGAATTTTATCCCGTCATCGCTCACCTTCCGGAGAGCCCCCATACTGAACGCTTGAAACCCGCCGCTGTCGGTGAGGGTCGGCCCGTCCCAACCCATGAACTTGTGCAGACCACCTAGTTTCTGGACAGTCTCCACTCCGGGTCGGAGATAGAGGTGATAGGCATTGCTCAGGACCACCTGAGCGCCAACACTCCGCACTTCTTCTGGTGTTAGTCCTTTAACAGTGGCTTGTGTTGCCACTGGCATGAAAAATGGCGTGAGCACCTTGCCGTGAGGAGTCTCAAGTTCGCCGGCCCTGGCAGCGCCTTCGGTGTGACGTAATTGGAAGTTGAATTTGGTACCTGGCATATGGCCCTTGTCCTGAATCTGACCGGTGGTATTCTGTTGCGGAAGCCCTTACGGATGATAGCAGCAGGTTCGGACTATGGTATCCTCTACGAGACAAGGCCTTCAACTATCCAACCCGTCGACCGGCACTCCACAACCAGAGTTTTAAGACCGCCGAGCCATCGCCCCACCGCCCCACGATGAACGAATTCCTAATCAATTTTAGCTCCGACCACACCTTTCTTTGGGCCTTGCTGATCATTGGGTCCATCAGCGCTTCCGCAATCGTCCTCCATCTGTTCTGGATCGGCATCTTTCAAGCCATCGACCTCCTGCGCGGCC
>CAYVIG010000289.1:0-3142 GCA_964451445.1 uncultured Dehalococcoidia bacterium | reverse complement strand
GTCTGTATAAGTAGCGTCACCTTCAAACACATCTAACTCTCGACCCATGTTTGGAAGAGAATGGGCATCGGAGAAAGACACTATGGTCTTGCCTGCCAGCGCGGGCACCGGCCAGTTCATCTCCGAGTCGCTGGACAACCCGGTTTCCACGGCATGAATGTTCCGGGTCATATCCCCGAAGCGTTCTTCCAAGGAGTCAAAGCCAGATTTGGATCCCAAGAGGCCGTACCAAGGCGTCCAGATATGCGCCGGAACCACTGTGCAGTCTCCATCTATCTCAAGTAGTCGGGAGGTAAGGTCTCCGGCAGAGACGCCAACGATCGGACGACCATCACCGTTCAGCTTGGAGTTCAGGTCTTCCATCATCGCCCGGATGGCATGGACAGCGTCAAAGTCGGGAACAAACACCAGCAAATGCACTCGACGGGAACGCCTTCCATGTTTGAACACGCAACTGATCTCAGTTCCAAGGACGAATCTCACGCCGCAGAACTGGATGGGTGAAATCAGCGCTGGATGGGAGATCGATGCCTTTGGCCTTGGCCCACGAGGCCATGTTGGCCAGGTTGAGGTTCTTACCGCAAGCGTACGCGAAGCGCGAGTGCAGGTGCAGATCGGCGATGAACGACATGGCGGCAGTCTAGCATGGCAGCGCAGTAGGAAGGCCGACGGGATAACTAAAGACGCTCATAACTTGACCGTTGGCAGGAGCGGTTTTATCCTTTATGTTGCAAAACCCGGTAGTTGACTGGCACATGCCTAAAAAATACACCGGTAATATCCAGAGGAGACCCTATGACCTCCAGCGCAAAATCAGCAACCGACCTGAGTCCCATGAGTGACCGGGTAGTCCTCCGACCCGGTGAACTTGAAAGTGTCACATCCGGCGGAATATTCCTGCCCGACACCGCCCAGGAACGGCCGCAACAAGGAGAGGTAGTCGCCACCGGTCCCGGCCGAGTGCTCAGCAATGGCAAACGTATCGATATGGAAGTCAAACCTGGAGACACCGTGATCTATTCCAAATACGCCGGAACGGAAATTGAAGTCGAAAGCGAAGGCCTTCTGGTCATAGGTGCCAACGACATCCTGGCCATTCTTACTTAAAGAACCCAATCCGGAACATAGTTAATACACGGAGGGCCGATTCCCTCCTGGTAGAGGGGAGGATTCCCCGCCCAACTTAAGGAGTTAGAAATGCCTGCCAAAGAGATCATCCGCGACGAAGCGGCCCAACAAGCGCTGCTTCATGGCATAGACACCGTTGCCAACGCAGTGAAATTGACCCTGGGTCCCAAGGGCCGGAACGTCGTTCTTGAAAAGAAATGGGGAGCGCCCGTCATCACCAACGACGGTGTGACCATCGCAAAAGAGATCGACCTGCCCGAGTCCTTTGAGAACATGGGCGCCCAACTGATGAAAGAAGCCGCCGCCAAGACCAACGAGGTCGCCGGCGACGGAACCACCACCGCCACCATCCTGGCACAAGTAATCGTCCAGGAAGGGATTAAGAACGTGGTGGCCGGCGCTGACCCAATGGCCATCAAACGGGGCATCGATAAGAGCGTTGCGGCCGTGGTTGCAGAACTGAACAAGAACTCCAATACCATCACCGGACGTGACCAGATGGCCCAGGTGGCCTCGGTGTCAGCCAACAACAAGGAGATTGGCGACATGCTGGCTGATGTCCTGGACAAGGTTGGCTCTCAGGGTGTTGTCACCGTCGAAGAGAGCAAAGGCGTAGAGTCTGAGACCGAGTTCGTTGAAGGCATGAACTTCGACCGGGGCTACATCAGCCCCTACTTCGTCACCAACCCGGAAAGAATGGATGCGGTCATTGAAAGTCCGTATATACTGATCACCGATAAGAAGATCTCAGCCGCCCAAGAGTTGGTGCCGTTGCTAGAACAGGTCCTACAAGTAACCAAGAACTTGGTCATCATCGCTGAAGACATCGATAGCGAAGCCCTGGCAGTCCTGGTGGTGAACCGGCTGCGCGGCACGCTGAATTGCCTGGCCCTGAAAGCTCCCGGCTTTGGCGACCGCCGCAAGGCCATGTTGGAAGACATCGCCGTCCTCACTGGCGGTCAGGTGATCTCCGAAGAGACCGGCCGTCGGCTGGACCAGACCACCGTCAACGACCTAGGCCAGGCCCGACGTGTGGAATCCACCAAGGACCGCACCACCATCATCGATGGCAACGGTACATCTGACGACATCAGAGGCCGCACCGAGCAGATCAAGGTTCAGATCGAAGAGACCACTTCTGAATATGACAAGGAAAAGCTGCAAGAAAGGCTGGCCAAACTATCCGGCGGCGTCGCCGTTGTGAAAGTTGGCGCACCGACCGAGCCTGAATTGAAGGAACGCAAAGCCAGAGTGGAAGACGCGCTGTCTGCCACCAGGGCAGCCATCGACGAGGGCATCGTGCCCGGTGGTGGAGTTGCTTATATCCGGGCCATGCCGGTTCTGGACAGCTTGACCCTCCCAGATAATGAAGCGGTGGGTAAGACTATCTTGAAGAAAGCCCTTGAGACCCCCATCAGGATCATTGCCGACAACTCAGGGAATGAAGCCGGTGTGGTACTTGATGAGGTCGGTAGCAACAGCGACGCCAACTTCGGCTTCGACGCCTCCTCCAACGAGTATGGCGACCTGATCGCCAGGGGAATCATCGACCCGACCAAGGTCTCGCGCGCTGCCCTGGAAAACTCGGCCAGCGTGGCCTCGATGATCCTGACCTCCCAGGCCCTGATCTCCGAGGAACACCACGAGGAAGAAGACGACCACGGGCATCACCACTAGGCCGTCTTCAACAAGAACCAGCCAATAAGAAAAGGGTCCGTCAATGGCGGACCCTTTTCTTATTTCGACTCCACACCATCCGGTCTGTTTCTCCCATCACTTGACCCACCATCGTCTGTCCGCACCACCTCGTCATTCCGAGCGAAAGCCGGAATCCATGCATTTCCGGTGAAGTAAATGCCTTGTAGCGCAACATCCCTAGATTCCTGCCTTCGCTGGAAAGACGGTACTAGGGCGAATTGACTCACCCCCTAAATCGTTCGTCCTGAACTCCGTCGAAGGACCCGCATCAGCCATCTAGGTGGTACGTGGCCGGTAGAGGCAGTCCGTTCATCTG
>CAYVIG010000288.1:0-3155 GCA_964451445.1 uncultured Dehalococcoidia bacterium | reverse complement strand
ATTGTGAGTCGCTGAATATACCGTGATATCGTAATCAGTAGGGGGCCATGGAACCAGTGGTGCTCCTGAAAGTATGCCTGTTTGATAATCAAAGGAAATACCAGGGGGTAGAGTGAGGGGCCCGTCTGTCTGCCAATGCCCGATTGCTTCGTTAGCGTTCATGAAATCCCATTGGCTTACGCGTAATTCATCCATTTCACCGTCAAAACCCTCGCCAAATACACATGGAGAAGAACCCCATTGCAGTGGGGATCCTACGTTGCCCTCTTGATGGGTGCCATGGAAATAATGTGTCATACGGTTGCTCACTTGGGATGTGGTTCCATTATTGACATACACTCTAGTGTACAGGTTCCAGCTATCGTCATCATATTCAACAGCAATGTAATTCCATTCATCTAATTCGATTTTTGTAGTCATCCCAGTTGATGAATTATAGATGCGATTCAAATCATGTTGTGTATTATCACCAGAACCATCGTAGTCATTCCACGCGAAATCTGTACCATTTTCCGCATTGTAATAGATGTGAGTCTGAAGATAACCGTCGGGAGTCATGGTCACATTGAAGGCGTCAAATGTTCCATCGGCTTCAGTTCGCATTCTACTGAATAATTGGCCATCAAATGAACTGGGTTTGAACCATCCAGCAAAACCTCCTGATCCTGTGGCGGTGTGCACATAACAATTATCGGAGGTGATGTTATCACCAGTATTTCCACCTAGTTCAACACCACCAAAGTTTTGACTATGAGGGACGAAATTAGTATTTCCATTTAGAACTAAATTTCCATCGGAATTGGTGCCAAGGTCAGTGAATGTATGGTCGTTCAGTGTCCACCAATTTTGGGGGTTATCCCCCCCGATTTGAACATCATTATTTGAATAATAAAAGCCATCTGGGACTGCGTTAAGTGGAATCACCTGAGGTGTTTTTGGAACAATGGTTGATTGATTTGTAAAGGTGAATACACCATTGTTTGATCCATAATATTGAATGAAAGATAGGGTGCTTGTTCTACCTGACGTGTTATCTGATTCTACATCCTCTTCCAGCTGTGTTGCTGAAAGTGGAGATAGTGACATCAATATCATGATGGCGACTAAAAATATGGCTCGTGTCTGCATAATGGTCCCTCGTTGCTTTTTGCTGCTACTTGTCTTTCTTAATAGTGTAATATCCTTCATGTCACTCACTCCCAATCTACGTCATCAAATGTTTCATCGCCATTTGTTTCTTCTTTCACTGCATCTGGCATTTGAGGAGGATCGCTTTCATTTTTCTTGCTCTCTAACTCATTGGCCTGATTGGCCCACTTGTCTCTCTTGATTCTTCCAGGGAAGAATTCGATTGCGATGTTTACTTGTTCTTCGATTTCAGCGGTCATACTACCGACTTGAGCGTATGTGTATATTCCTAAAGCGTTCAATTTATCCTCAATAAATGGGCCAACACCTTTGATTCCTTGCAAGTTGTCCTTTTCAGACGCTGTTGCAACACCAATGGTTGCAAAATCAATGGTTTTTGCTTTCTCTGAAATTCGCAGAAGCTCTTCTTCCTTAGCGCGAGTGGCCTCATCCATTTCAGCAAGTTTAGCACGGCGTACTTCCATTTCCTTTTCCATTTGTTCAAGGCGCTCTTTAGCAGCCTCTTCGGCTATTTGGCGTGCGGAATCTTCGGCATCGTGCCTTGCTTTCTTTTCGGATTCTGCCTTCTCTTCTGCTGCAACTGCCTTTGCTTCGGCAGCGGCTGCCTTTTCTTCAGCGGCCTTCAACTTCTGCTCAACGGCTTCTTGCTCGGCCTTGGCCTTGGCGTCATTCGCCTTCTGTTCTTCATCTTCCTTGAAAGGAAGTGGTTCATCCAACCAATCATCCACAGGGGACGATGTTGCAGTAGATTCGCCTTCGAGGTTGGCAAATGGATCATCGTCATCATCATCCTCGCTCTTGAGTTTGCCCGCGAGTTTTGTTGTGATACTCGTGATGTTGAATATGATCTTGCCATCCTCATCACGACTTGATGAAAGAATCATCAAGATTGCAAGAACTATAATGAGGAGGAGGATGATGTAAATCCAGCAACTGAATGCCATTATTCCATCTTCTGAATCGGTATCACCTTCACTTGCTGCGCAAGATTCGTCAGGCACATCATTTGCATTGAGATAATCATGACCACATGCCTGTTCGTCAGAATCCACCCAACCATCACCATCACTGTCTCTCTGTGATGCTCCACAACCCGAGGTGTTTGGAATCTCATCTAATGGTGTGTTGGGACAGAGGTCCATGCCATCTGAAATGCCATCACCATCATCATCGCCACTTTCAGAGGGACCGCAACCGTTCTCATCGATTTGATTGATTTCGTCGAGGGGGGTGTTGTCACACTGGTCTGCCATGTTGTCAATTCCATCTCCATCGATGTCCATGTCATTGTCACAACCATCGGGGATGCCGTCGTCATCCCAATCTAGTGTGTCATCGTGACCTGGGCAGGTATCACTGGTATCTGGGATGGTGTCGTTATCATCATCAGGATCCATGACGTCGCAAATCGAATCGGCGTCTGTATCCATGGGTTGGTTTGTGGCGTCCAATGCGTCACTACCACAAGTTCCCTCATCAGAATCGCTCCAACCATCGTCATCATCATCGGTATCTTCGTTGTCACCAATGTTGTCACCATCTGTGTCTAGCCATTCACTGTCATCCAATGGGAATGCGTCGAAAGTATCGTCCCAGCCGTCGCCGTCATCATCCGGGTCTGCGTTATTTCCAGCCCCGTCACCATCGGTATCGACCGATTCTGCTGCATTGGTTGGGAAAGCATCGTTGTGGTCGAGGACTCCATCATTGTCATCATCGTTATCGATTTCATTCGGAGTACCGTCACTATCTGAATCGGCCAAACAACTGTCAACTGATGTTGAACCCTGTCCAAGGGTTGCTGTTGCTGATGGGCAGGGTGATGGGTTGATGTTGCCTGTTCCATTTGCGTAGTAGTGTTGTGGAGCAGGTGTGCAAGCACTGGTTTGGGTGGAATTGATGAATGTGCCCTCAGGACACGGAGTTTGATCCGAATTACCTGAACCGCCGGCATAGTGGCCGATATCAGTATCTAGACATGTTAGTTGACCAGAATTGGGCTGATA
>CAYVIG010000287.1:0-3178 GCA_964451445.1 uncultured Dehalococcoidia bacterium | reverse complement strand
CCTTAGCTAGACTTTACCGGGATGTTAGGGCCGGTCCATTCATGCAACCTTGGGCGAGCAATCAGGCGATAGAATTTATCGGCAAGGTCGCCCTGGGACTCGACCCCAACGACGATTAACTCGAATTGCAAACCAGCTTGGAAGGAGCGATGTCTATCATCTGTAGCCACTATTGCCAACTTACTCAAGAGGAAAGTGCCATCGACCTAGTTTGTCGCAGTAGCGCCAAAACCTACTTGAGAACAATTTGAGCACAGCGGCCAAAGAAGAAGCCCCTCAGATTTCGGTCTGAGGAGCTTCTTCGTGCCTAGAAATGGGTGGCCCATTCCAAGGGTTTATCCAACGCGATAGCCAGCCCTTGGGCCACCACGTTGCCGCTGTCCAGCACCCAAGAACCGACAGAGCGCACCAGAAGGTACGCGCACCAAAACAAAAAGGGACGGCGTGACTTACGATGCCACCTGGTACGTCGATTGAACCTGAGAACGCTCAATAGCACCGCCCAACAGGTAATAAACAAGGTCCGACGGGTTATTCTCTTAATCGACCAATGTACATGCCGTGCATTTACAATCAATACGGAACTCCCTGCAAAATAAGGCGTCAGGAGGCCCGATCATCACCCAGCAGTTTCCGCTTCTATTTACCCCGTTTCGATTAGGCAAGCACGACCTTCAAAGCCGGATCGTAGTCACAGGCCACGCAGCACAGTTCTACGACGAACAAAAACTACCTACCGAGGACTACGCCTATTACCTCAGGGAAAGGGCAAAAGGCGGCGCCGGCTTGGTGACCCTGGGTTCTTGTGGCGTACACCCCACCAGTACGTCTTATTTCATTAATCAGGACGACAGAATCATCCCTCGCTACCAGGTCATCGCGGACCTAGTCCACCAGTTTTCAGTGCCGGTATTGGCGCAATTAAGCCACAACGGCAGACGGTCAGGCGTACTGCAGCGGGATATGCTGGAAGGAGACTGGCTGTCGGTGGCTCCGTCTGCGGTTCCCACTCCGGCCTTTAGTTATGTCCAAGCTATGCCCCATGAGATGAGCACGGCGGAGGTGGAGGAGATAGTTTCCGCCTTTGGGGCAGCGGCAGGAAGGGTGAGGGACGGGGGCCTTGACGGTGCCGAGCTCGTGGTAGGCTATGGCGCCTTGGTCTCTCAGTTCCTCCACAGCCAGAGCAACCGCCGGACCGATAAGTACGGCGGTGCGACCACGGAAGAGAGGATGACGTTCCTGTACGAGATCCTCCGGGCAATGCGGGCGGGGTTGGGACCAGACCTTCTGCTAGGGGTTCGCATCAGCGACGACCTGGTAGATTACAGCATCGATTACGAAGACAGCAAGACCATAGCCCCCTTGCTGGAGGCCACGGGTCTGCTGGACTACCTCAATGTTTGGCTAGGCCATACCGAGGACGAAGGGTCTTTTCGGGCTCACTGGCCCCCCTATTATCATGCTCCGGGAGAATTCGCCGAACGCCCTGCGGGCATCAAGCAACTCGTTAACCTGCCGGTCATTGGCATTGGACGTATCAACACCCCTGCCCTGGCAGAACGTATGCTGGCGGAGGGAAAGATGGATCTGGTGGGCATGGTGAGAGAACTGATCGCCGACCCCCACCTCCCCAATAAGGCGAGGGAGGGCCGAGTAGATGATATCCGGATGTGCATAGCCTGCGTCCAGAGCTGCGTCGGAAGGCAAAACCTGCACCTACCGATAACCTGCATCTACAACCCAGTAACCGGCCACGAGAAGCAGTGGGCAGACCCGGGCCCGGCCTCAGTCTCGAAGAAGGTGGTGGTAGTAGGCGGAGGACCGGCGGGGATGGAAGCGGCGCGAGTTGCCGCTGAACGGGGTCACAAGGTGATCCTGCTCGAAGCTTCGGCCAGGTTGGGGGGCGGCGTCAAACTTGCCATGCTGCCGCCCATGCGAGAGTCTTTCGAGGAGATTATCAAGTTCTTCGAGCGCCAGCTTCCCCAACTAGGTGTTGAGGTGAGACTGAACAACGAGGCCACCGTCGAAAGTGTGCTGGCAGAGAGGGCCGACGCCGTAATCGTGGCCACGGGGGCGATCCCCTACATCCCCGAAATTCCCGGAGCCAACGGCAGAAACGTAATTACCTTCCATGATGTGCTGACCGGTGCGCGGACGGGAGAACACGTAGTTATCATAGACACTCAAGGCACTCCGCCGGGAAGTGTTGTGGCCGAAGTGCTGGCCGATCAAGGCAAGCGGGTCGAGATCGTCACCGGCCTTAAGTGGGTGGGCAGCGATATTCCAGGACCTGCCTGGCATCACCTGTACGAGCGCCTGCTTGGCAAGGGGGTTGTCATGAGTCCCATGACTGGCGTTTCGCAAATCGGGGAAGACTTCGTGGACGTGTATAACGTGGTCAATCCCTCCGTGGCCAGGACTATAGGGTCCGTGGACACAGTAGTCCTAGCCACGGGCGGTCAGCCCAACGACGGCCTGTATCGTTCGTTGGCGAGTAGCGTTAAGGAGATCTATGTCATCGGTGACAGCGCCCAGCCGAGAAACATCGAGATGGCGACCTACCAGGCCCACAAGATAGCCGTCGAGCTTTAGGTTCTTGGATACATCAGTCCCGGCGGAGGGTGTCTCTGAAACAAGAAAAGCCCCCTCAAACTAGGGAGCTTCTTTAATCTTTGGCGCCGGGCAAAAAAAGAGCGCCCTCAGAGACTTTTCTGAAAACGCTCCGCTATCTTAGCATCCGGGAAGCTGTTTTGTCAAGGTTTTGTGCCTAGATTAAGAGAATATACCCAAACCATCCCCCATCGGTTTTTGAGTGGCTTACCATGTCCGGTGTGGAATGGTGCCACCCAAGGAAACATAGATACGATGTTGCCGTCAACTTCAAGCATTGGAGACCCGTGCGCTTTGATGGTTAAATCAGTCTGGAATAGCGATAGCTATGGATATCTACTCGCGCGTGATGCCGGGGCTTCAAGAAGAGGCTGCCATCCGCTTTGAAGAGGCACTAACTCCAAGAATTTTGGAAGCGCCCATAAAAGTGTCTTAGAAATTCAATGTCGGCAAACCGTATGAAAGCAAAAGCCCCCAATTTTGCGTTGGGGGCTTTTTCGTGCCTAGAAAGGGGTGGTGCCGAAGGTCAGAGTCGAACTGACACGGGTTGCCCCACTGGTTTTTGAGT
>CAYVIG010000286.1:0-3187 GCA_964451445.1 uncultured Dehalococcoidia bacterium | reverse complement strand
AGCTACTGGGCGATCCTTGGGTTTGTCTTCCTGGTTCCAGGCGCGTTCTTCACGTTGTCGATGCTCCTCATGTTCAGAGGTGTTCAATCGGCGCTGTTTAAAATAGGGTTCACAGTGGCCTTTGGCACCATGGCTGCCGCGTTATTGGGACTGTTTTTCGCCATCTATCTATACGGTGATTACGGCTAGCGACGTCGGTTGCTCCCATGTTCAATCTCAACCCACCTACCCGAAATTGCCAAATGACGGCCTGCCTAGTCGGTGATATAATCATTTCCCGCTCGGACGGTCGTCAAATCACGCCTCTACAGGCGCGGTGAAATGTGTCCAACGGAGACGGTCAAAGAGCGAACCGGCATGACTATTGTCGGATTGAATTAGTACTAAGACTTCTTCATCAGACCCGGCCGATGGCCGCTGATTGACGGGATGTAGAATCCACCCCGCGAACCGCGCCACCAGTAATAAGTTGTCGTGGCCAAACTAGGACGAGGAAACCATGCCAAGAATGACGCCCCAGAACCTTAGAACCCCGGGCCCCACTCCCATCCCCGCCGATATTAATGACGCTATGTCCGACCCGATGATCAACCATCGTGGGCCGGAATTCGGCGAGATAATCGCCAAGACAACGGAGCAGTTGAAGCAGGTCTTCATGACCAAGAATGACCTCTATATACTGACCGCTTCTGGCACCGGTTCTTTGGAGGCAGCCATCGTTAACACCCTGTCCCCCGGAGACCGGGTGATCGCCGCCACGGCTGGAGCTTTTGGTGACCGCTTCGTGGACATGGTGGAAGCCTACGGCGCAGACGTTAAGCGTATGGACTTCGAATGGGGCGGCCCCATTGACCCGAACGAGATCCATAAGGCCCTGCAGGCCGAGCCCAGCATCAAAGCGGTTCTGGTTACCCACAATGAGACCTCCACCGGCGTTACCCATCCGGTGGAAGAGATCGCCAAGATAGTGAAAGGCGAGTTCGACAAGCTTCTGCTGGTCGACGCCGTTTCCAGTCTGGGTTGTATTCCCCTACCCGTTGACGCCTGGGATTGCGACATGGTCGGAACTGCCTCACAGAAGGGGTTCATGATCCCACCTGGTCTGTCTTTCATCAGTGTTAGCGAGCGTGCCTGGGAGGCACAGCAGACGGCCAAGATGCCTCGGTTCTACTTTGACCTGGCAATGGCCAAGGAGTACCTAGCAACAGGTCAGACTCCGTTTACGCCAAACCTTTCGGCGATGTATGGGCTGAGCAAGGCCCTTGATCTGTTGTTGGAAGAGGGTATGGAGAATGTGTTCGGACGGCACGCGACCATCGCCCAGTTCACCCGCGACAACATGAAGGAACTTGGATTGGAGCTGTTGGTGAGCGAAGAACGATATGCCTCCAATACCGTCACCGCCGTGAAGATTCCCGAAGGCGTGGATAACAAAGCGCTGGTCGGCAAGATGCGCACTGAACACAACGTGGTTCTAGCCGGTGGACAAGGCCAAATGAGTAACGACATCTTCCGTGTCGGCCATCTGGGCGCGGTTGCCAAGTCGGACATCACCGAGGTTGTGGATGCGCTGCAGATCGTCCTACCGCAGGTGGGATTCAAGAGGTAAAGACTTTCGCGCTGCGCACATCAGATTCCCTGCTGAACTGGGTCTTATTTCGCAGGGAAGAAGACCCCTCCAGTGGGATAATTACTGAAATAAAAAATCGCCGGAGCAACGTGACTGCTGCTCTGGCGTTATTCACATCCGCTAGTTCTGGGAGGCGCCAAACATGGCCATTTCTCAGCTTGAACATGCTATGGCTACTCTTCGGTTGGGGCTGGCCGAGATGCACAACAAAGAAGACCAACTGAACCAATTGGTCAATCAGTTCCGAACGCAGCTTCGTAGACTGCCCAGGCAGGTGGTCTATGGTCAGGGATCTCTGGAGCTTTCACTGGCTGCCATGGGCGAGATTGAAGAGCGACTGGATGATGCTATAGCCAACAGGCGCAGATTGCTGGCCATCAAAGATACGGCGACCCAAGAGCTGGAAGCGCTTCAGTTGCTGAAGCGAGTGGACGAGGCGCGCTCCAAGCTGGCCAGTCTGAAACAGAATGGCGCTTCGGGTACTGAAGACGTTGAAACCGAGATTAGGCTGCTAGAGAATTTCATAGCTGCCAACAGCCGCCAGGCAGAGCAGGCCATCACCGACCGATTCAGGGCACGCACCAACGGCGACTATGAATCCAGCTAGGATTCTCTAGAGTTCCCCTTCCAGCCGGTTAATCACCAACCCCGTGGGTAGCTTAGGGAAGAAGAAGGTGGATTTTCGCGGCAGACGCTGACCGCCGCCCACGATGCTTTCAAAGGCGTCCAGCGGGAACGGTTTCAGCAGGAAGGTCATCTGCAACTCCCCTTTCCTGGCCTGTTCAACGGCCTCATCATGGTCGTGCATGAAATCCAGATGGTCCAGGGTGGCGTCGCCGAGTTCCGGCCGCAAGACCTGCTCCTCAAGAACCCAAGCCTCAGACGCGGACAACGACCCCCAAGATGGATCGATGGCCGACTCTTTCAACCGCAGCATCCTCGCGCCGTCACTGTCCACCGCCGCTAACAACTGTGTGTTGACACCCTGTTCATCTACCTGTTCGATGAGGGCGTCCGAGTTGCCGGACAAAGGTGCCGCGTCGAACAACTCGTTCAGCTTGGCTTTGATCCTGGTCAGTTTGTCGGCGGGAACACCGTTCAGAGTCCTGTGATAGCCAAGCACCACCAGGCCCGGGTCATCAAAGGCGATCAACGTCATCATCACATGGTTGTGGGCTAAGTTCGGCGCTTTGGCGGCTTCGGTCTCAGAATGGCGGTCCAGTTGATACTGCCTGGCCGCTTCATAGCGGTGGTGGCCATCAGCCAGGTAGATGGGGCGGCTGGCGAAGAATTCACTGATCTGGGAATGCACGGCAGGGTCTGAGATACGCCACAGGGCAGTTCCGTTGTCGGAGTTGTCGATGGCGTCAAACTCCGGTGTGGCGGTCATCACCTGCTCGAACACCTTGGCCAGCACACCTCCGGTGTCGCGGAAGATGGACATTATCGGGCTTATGTTCGCGGAAAGTGATTCCATCTACCAGACCCGGTCTTGGATCGCCGGAGCCTGGGTGAACTCATGGGGCAGTACCTGGCGGGTCTGATAGTCTTCCAAAC
>CAYVIG010000285.1:0-3190 GCA_964451445.1 uncultured Dehalococcoidia bacterium | reverse complement strand
GGATAGAGTACTGGGCTTCGAACCCAGGGGTTGCAGGTTCGAGTCCTGCCGGGCGTACCACGATCTAGGCACGAAGAAGCCCTCTGACATGCAGTCAGAGGGCTTCTTCTTTGGGCTATGTGTGCCATTTGTGTGCCGTTTTTATTTTTTTGTGTCAGTTGTCGGCTCCCATTAACACAGAATCGCTAGGTTTTTGGGTGGTTTTAAGGGGCCGTCATTCTCCTATCTTTTCGTAGGCCCGAATCCTACTATTTGCTTTACCACTGTGGTAGTAGCACTTCTGCTTTTTGCAGGCCTGGGAGCACCCTCGCAGCGATCAATCCATGTTTCAAAGCAGATTACGCGACGCCGGTCCATGCTTTCTCGACTGTACTGGGTAGCCTTCATTCAATTGTAATCACTCCCCCGTGTGGGGTTATAGATGATGTTGGTCGCTATAGGGGATTTGGATTATATAAGCAGTATCTCTGGCATGATAGTTTGAAGCCCTTGTAGGGTTTCCATCGTTCCCTCATGGAGAGATGTTCCAGGTCTTCGTACCGCGGCGATATTGATGCTGACGCTTTCGAACCCCAGGTTCTTTATCGTCTGAAATTTGTTTAGGCAGTCAGCCGGGGTTCCGGCGATGGCGAATTTATCGATAAGTATAGGAGTGACAATGGTGTTCAATTCTTCCGGATACATGACGTCAGGTTCGAAATACCAACCGCTTGCCTGATTGGCGAGATGTTTGATCGATTCATACTCTTTTTTGCCCATAAGAGATTCATCGTACCTACCGAGCGTTGAGTAGTGAGCAGTATAAAGGACCACACTACCAAGAGCTGCATCTCGTTCATTCGAGATGCATACGGTAACCCTCGGCGCAATTTCTATTTCATCCAAGCGACGGTCTGAGCTGCGGGCACCTTCGTTGATCCAATTTACATACTCGGAAAGAGCACGGTCCGATATTTCCCTAGCTCCAATCACAACTCCATCAGCTACTTTCCCGGCGAGTTTACAAACCTGTTCGCTCCGAGTCCCAATCACAATAGGTATCTTAGCGGTAAGCTCATGAGGCAATGCCACGTTGGAAAGCGAAAAGTAGTCGCCATCAAAATCCACTTTTCCTCCTTCCAAAAGTCGTTTAAATACCAAGATGAATTCTTCTAATATCCCAGCAGGATTTGATTGGGAAAAACCGAGTTGTGATATCCCAGAACCAACACCTATACCGAGGAACATCCTCCCTGACGATATTTCATTCATCGTCGCAAAGCTAGCCGCAGTAGGTACCGGGTGCCTCAGATAAGGATTAGTAACCAAAGGGCCTATCAAGACCCGGTTGGTATGCTGGGCGCATATCGTCATGGTCGAATAAACGTCTCTAAACAACACAACATCGGAGACCCCGAGACGGGTTGCCGAAAAACCTTCTATCACTTCGACTAATTCGAGTGTTTGATCAATGGAAGAAACCGGGGTTATTTCTACTTCAACTTTCATTAGAGGTATTTGAATCTATATGGGAGTAATTAGATATATGGATTCTGTGACCGGCCATTCAATACCCAAAAGGCCGAGAATTACAATTCCCGCGACAAATCTGTGGGGAAAGGAACAACTCCTGAGCCGTCAATCAGGTGTTTCGGCATGAAATACTCCCTGCTCTCCGGACCGCCAAAACCTTCGATGAAAGATTGGACGATTCCGTCTGTCTCCAGGGCAGCTCGCACGATCTGTTTGTTGAAATTGCTGATGCTCTCGGATCCAATGAAATCATCAACAGGCATCCAGAGACATTCTTGAATCTCCGCTGTCTGCATGGTGATCTCTTTGCTGAGCGGGCTCAATTTCCCAACAAAATAAATATCGGATTTCCCGTACCTATAACCGTGCCATTGCCGAAAACATGCGATGGATTCAAATTTTGCCCTGATCCCGGTCTCCTCGAGAACTTCCCTCTCAACGGCCTGGCCCAAGTGCTCGCCAGCCAAGAGGGCGCCGCCGGGGAGCTTCAGTGTGGGCTCCCGGCCGCCAACGCCGAATTTCTCACGCACCACGAGCAAATCCCGTTCCGGAGTGAGAACCACGCCGCCGATCCCGATGTAATGAGTGGCAAAAGGCGGGATGTGGGATCCCTCCACCAGCAGACAGGTGAGGAGGATATAGTCGTCGCCAGTATGGTGAAAATCAAAACCGCGATCGACTGCTTTTGGCAGCAGACCAGAGTTCACTTTTGGAATCTCCAACCATATGGTCAAATATCCGTCGGCGGTCCACTTTTCCATTGATGCGGCCAACCGAGCGTCGAATTCTTCCGGGTCGGAGGGCAATCCTGAGGGGACGACTACCATCCCGTTGAATGGGTTGGGTTTGCACTCTAAAATCTCAGACATTTGTGCCTCTTAGTCCTGATAATTACTTGAACCTGGAACTTAAGCATACTACTAAATCGGAATGCAAATCATCGTCAGCTGCCACAAGGCCCGCCATGATCACATTGCCATGCGACCATGGCGTTGTAGGCTCAATACGGCAATTACCTGAATGATTCCAGAATCGGGTTTGTGCTAAGGCCACTCTCAGTTTAATCAACTGATCCAAGAGTGGTTCAGAAGTAGGTTTCCGGAACCCAAAGATTCCCAGGTCGATGGCTGGCTGACCATTGCGGAAGGTCGTCACACGTTGATTGCCGTGCCCATCTCACATTCAGGTCATCAGATGGACCGACCTAACTTGGTGACTGTTTAACGGCCACAGACTGTCCGAGCACCCAATGAAACCCAGGGAGATTCAGGAGCGTCAATTGAAAATAAGGGGTGCCTATGCTAACGTTCTAAGCACTTTCTGTGCCTCTCCACCCCGATAAACATCGGCAATAAACCCAATGTTGCGGGCGACCGGAGTGGCAACTTCACAAAGGCGGATCCATTGTCCAAGTTCCGTTTCTCCCCGAACCCAAACGACGCGCATCTGGTTGACTGGCAACCCTGGGGCCCCGCTGCATTCGCCAAAGCCCAAGAAGAAGATAAACCTGTCCTGCTCTCCATCTCTGCCGTGTGGTGCTATTGGTGCCACGCGATGGACGAAACCACTTACACCGACGCCGATGTTCAAGAGATCATCCAAGAGAACTTCGTGGCTGTACGAGTGGACAACGACCACCGGCCGGACATCAACTCCAGGTATAACGTCGGCGGCTGGC
>CAYVIG010000284.1:0-3217 GCA_964451445.1 uncultured Dehalococcoidia bacterium | reverse complement strand
CGTGGTCTACGTGGCCCAAGACGGTTACCACTGGTGGGCGAACCACCAAATCGGACTCGTTTTCGGTTACGCTGCCTTCGGGGGTTGGGCCCTTGGCGGCAGATGGTCCCTCGACCATGCTGGTACGGATTCCCAGGGCAGTGGTTACTAGCGTGGCGACCTGATAGTCGACCACCTGGTTCATGGATGCCATGATCCCGTTACGCATCAATTGCTTGATGACGTCGATTGGGTTTTGGTCCAGAACCTCAGCCAGATACTGTACGGTCATGGCCTCCGGAAGGACTAGAGCACGAGTTGAAGCCCGTTTGGTTGCTCCAGCAGCGCTACGGGATCTTTCGGCTGTACCGGCGTCGTCCACTGCTGAGGGGTTTCCGTCAGAAGTCATCTACACATCCAATAAAGTTCTAAGATTATGGGGCCTGTGCCTGGGAGGCGATTTTTTCTTCGTAATATGCCTGAACTGCGTCAAGGTCTTTGGCAGGGATGTTTTGTTTAAAACCGCGTTGCAAGGCACCCTTGCCAATCGCTTTCTCCCAGCAGTCGGGCTGGTGGCAGAGATAGGCTCCTCTACCCGGTTCTCTTCCTGTGGTATCGACCACGATGGAACCTTGAGGTGTCCGTACCACCCGATTGAGTTGTGCTTTTGGCAGCTTAGAGTTGCAGGCTACGCAACTCCTTTCGGGGACATGTCGGCTCTTTGGCAAGAACGCCCTCTTAAAATACTTCCCACCGATGAATGTGCCTAAACCTGGGTAATAACTCCAGGCGAGAGACCATTCAGGGAAGGATTTGGCAGGGGATTTAGCGGCCACCGCCTGCAGCAGCTCCACCGCCACGGGCACCACCGCCGCGAGCGCCACCACCGCGGGTACCGCCGCCTCTGCGACGTCGGCCACCACGGGCACCGCCACGGTATTCTTCAACGATATCCTCAGCGAACCGAATCTTGCCAGCGTCCGGAATCAGGACCGGTAGATCATCAAAGCTTGGCAAGTCCCCTTCTTCTTCCTCGTCCTCGTCCTCCTCATCGTCATCTGACAATTCGACGTCATCGATGGTGAAGGAGCCCAGGTCCTCAACGCTGAGGCTCGCGGCTGTAACAGGCTCTGCTACCGCCGTTTCTTGCTCTTCTTCCTCTATCAAGGCCGCGAGAATCGCATCTTCGTCGACTTCTTCCTCGATGGCCTCTGGCGCAGCGACTTCTGCCACCACCGTTTCTGGGATTTCGGCTTCTGCCACCGGTTCGGGTTCGACAGCGGCCGCTGCCTCTTCTACGATGGCGGTTGCTTCTTCCACAGCTTTGGCGGTTTCAACCTCAGGTTCGACTGCGGTACCGTTCAGGGCTTGAGTGGCTTCCTTGATCTCTTCCCACTCGGTCATGCTCTTGATGTCCAGTCTCCAGCCGGTGAGGCGGGCGGCCAGCCGGGTGTTCTGGCCCTCTTTGCCGATGGCCAAGGAGAGTTGCCGGTCTGGAACCACCACTATGGCGGTTTGATCCGCCTCCAGCAGTTCAACGTGGACAGGCTCGGAAGGGCTGAGAGCGTTGGTGATGAATGTCCTGGGTTCTTCGTCCCAAGACACGATGTCAATCTTTTCGCCCTGTAGTTCATTCACGATGCTCTGGATCCGGTTGCCGCGGATGCCGATACATGAACCCACCGGGTCGATGCCGGGCTGAGTGGCGCTCACGGCTACCTTGCTGCGGAAACCAGCTTCACGGGCGATGGCCTTAATCTCTACCACGCCGTTGTAGACCTCAGGAACCTCAATCTCAAACAAGCGCCTGAGCATGTTCTTGTGGCTTCTGGAGACCAGTATCTCCGGTCCCTTGGGTGTGCTGCGGACGCTGACCAGATAGACCTTGGTGCGTTGTCCCTTCCGGTAGCGCTCGTTGGGAGCTTGTTCCTCGTAGGGGAGCACAGCTTGGGCGCGGCCCAAGTCCAGGGTGATGGTACGGCCAGGTTCGGCCTGTTCGATCACACCGGAGACGATATCACCTTCATGCTGTTGGAACTCCTGGTAAAGAAGGTCACGCTCCGCCTCTCGTAGGCGTTGCAACACGACTTGCTTGGCGGTTTGAGCGGCGATTCGGCTGGCGTTATGGGGTAGTGGCTCGGCGGCCGCAACCTCATCACCCAACTCGGCACCCTTCCTGATGGACTGGGCGTCGGCTACGGTGACTTCTTTGTCGGCGTCTTCCACCGTTTCCACGACTGTCTTAAGAGCAAAAACGCTCACTTCCCCGGTGTTGGGGTTGAGCGTGACTGATATGTTTTGGCCCGAGGCCGGGTTGTCTTTTTTAAAGGCCGACGCCAGGGCAACCTCAATGGCTCCGAGGACTTGCTCTCGGGGCAGATGACGTTCCGCTGCCAGCTGGGTCAACGCTATAAGAAAATCGCTTTTCATTTGTTCGTGTCCCTCCCAATCCCCGGACGGAAAACGTTTGTCTCCATCAGCAAGAAAGCGGGTTGAAATCCCGCTCTCTAAGGAAGGTCTATATGTAGAGCCAGTATAGCATCGCCACGGCTGGAGTTTCAAGTTCTGCCACGCGTTGTCAGCCTCAAACCTTGCTAATTCACGGCATAGTTGATTACCGGTTTGAAGCGACGTAGGAGGGCCTTAAAATACCTTGTGGGAGGAATCTTGTTGCGGGGACACGGTTGGAGGGACCGAATTACGCCTAGATAGACTGAGGTCTGGCTACCACCAAACCTTGCCTTTGGCGTCCTTGGTCAGTTGTTCGTAGTCCTTGGTCCAGAGGGCTGTGCTGAGGTATTTCCAGCCGCCGTCGGCCAGGAGACAGACGATGTCGCCCTGGTCCATGCGCTCGGCCTGGCGTATGGCGCCGTAGACAACCGATCCGGAGGAAACACCGGCGAAGATACCCTCTTCTTGCAGCAGGCGCTTGGCGGTGGAGAAGGCATCAAAGCTGCTGACCAGCATCCTGGAATCCAATAGGTTGATGTCCAATATGGGAGGGATGAACCCCTCTTCCAGGCTGCGAAGACCGGAAATAAAGTCCTCCGGTTCCGGAGCTACAGCCACGAGCTTGGCGTTAGGATTGTGTTCTTTGAGGCGACGGCCCACGCCCATCAACGTGCCGCCGGTGCCCAGTCCGGCAACGCACATATTGACGTCTGGGAGCGCTTCTATGATCTCGGGGCCAGTGGTGTCGTAATGGGCGTCTGGGTTTCCGCTGTTGCCGTACTGGTAC
>CAYVIG010000283.1:0-3225 GCA_964451445.1 uncultured Dehalococcoidia bacterium | reverse complement strand
GGAATAAATTGACACCACGTCAAACAAGGAAAAAGAAGCGATTGATGAGATTTGTCAAAAAGTCTAAGTAATAATCAATTAAATCAACAGGTTACAATAACGCCTATACAACGCCTGAAATGGATATATAAAAATGGATAAAGCAAAAGTAGTAAGAGCTATATAGGATCTATTTCAGCCTTCACAAGAGTTTGATGATTGTGTAAGGTTGTTTGATGAAAAACTATTTTATAATTTGTTTATGTGTAATTCTTATTTCTGGTTGTGTTACCAAACCAGTTTTACTGGACAATAATTTTGATGGTTGGACAACACATCCATATAAAATACATACTGCTGATCAAACTTTTACCATGTTCGCAGACCGCAAATTAACTTATCGTTATGATCCTAAAAATTATGTGGTTACAGTCAAAACAGAAGGAGAAGCAGCCTATAATGGAAAAGGTTGTGATCCAACAGTTGCTGGCGTCAGATGTTTTTCAGAAACATTATATAGCTGGTTCTATCCTAACTTATGTAATCAACTTTTTGGCACATCAGTTAAAACTCAACATAACTCGACATACAGAACTTATAACTTTCTGGTAGATTGGTTATTCTATCCGCAAATAACCTCAGCGACATGCTACTCACCGGGTGAACAAGAAAATCAGATTAAACAGGCTAAATTAGAAAAAGAGAAAAGAGAAAAACAACAAGAAGAGAGAGCAATACAAGCAAAATTAAGAGTGTTAGAAGGCAAAAAAGAGAAATGCAGAGAGTACGGATTTGAGGATGATACAGATGGAATGGGATTATGTTTAATCGAGTTAGATAAACTGGCAGTCATAGAGCAACAGAAGAATCTTCAAATCCAGCAACAAGCAATAAAAAATGAAGCTATTGCAAGACAACAAGCCGATGCACAGAGACAAAGAGAGTCACAAGCGTTAATCAATCTTGGAAACATGTTAATGAACATGGGAACACCTGCACCTATTAATAATAGAAACGAAGAAACAAAAGGTATGGATAAGATTTGCTACTATGAAACAGCAACAGGAAAGAAAGCATTGACTGTTAGTGCTGTAGATATATGTCCACTTAGTTACCCATATTAAATTACCAATCGACGTGCAAAATGGGGTTCTAAACTTTTGAAATACCGTCCTGAACTAGATGGCTTAAGAGCACTAGCCGTATTATCCGTAATTTTATTCCATGCTGAATTTGAGGTTTTTAGTGGTGGCTTTGTCGGTGTTGATGTTTTCTTTGTAATTAGTGGTTACTTGATTACAACAATCCTAATTGACGATATAGAAAACAAACGTTTCAGCATTGTTAACTTCTATGAACGACGTGCTAGACGCATACTCCCAGCACTCTTTTTTGTAATGCTTGTGTGCATTCCGTTTGCTTGGATTTGGATGCTGCCAGACCCTTTTGAGAATTTCGGACAGTCAATAGTTGCAACTACACTATCAGGAAATAACATTTTGCTTTTTTTGACGTCAGGGTATTGGGATTTAGCTGCGAAATTTAAGCCACTACTCCACACATGGAGCATAGGAATTGAAGGGCAATATTATATCTTTTTTCCATTACTTTTTGTCCTTATATGGCGATTTGGGCAAAGCTTGGTCTACTGGTTGGTAATATCTATAACATTTATAAGTTTTGCGCTTAGCGAGTGGCTTTCACGCGAGGCTCCTGAGGCAGCATTTTACCTCATACATGCAAGAACTTGGGAGCTATTTTCTGGCTCGATTTCAGCATTCATTATGTACAACACAAGATTACAAAAAAGTGGTTCTTTAGCTCTTTTTGGACTGACAGTTATATTTATATCAATCTTTGCTTACGGTGAAAATACGCGCTGGCCAAGTATCTATACCTTGCCGCCAGTCATTGGCGTAATGCTAGTAATATTGTTTGCCGATAAAGAAACGTTCACCGCAAAAATTCTTAGCGCTAGAGCACTGGTTGCGATTGGATTGATTAGCTATTCTGCATATCTCTGGCATTACCCATTACTATCCTTTGCTAAAATTTATAAACAAACAGAACCTTCTTTAATGCTGAACTTTACGTTGGTGCTTCTAGCATTCGTTCCGTCATATTTTAGTTGGAGATATATTGAAAAGCCATTCAGAAACAAGTCAATGATAAGTGGAAAAATTTTATTGGCTACCATCTTAACCTCAGCAGTAGTGCTGGTGGGGTTTGGCTATATCGCTCACAAATATAATGGATTAGCGTCAAGAGTATTTGATAAAAATATTTCCTATTCAGATATTGATTATGGATATAATGACAGAAACTTTGTTTTTAAAAAAAATGAATTTGAAACAAATTTACAACTAAAAGTTTTAGTAATAGGAAATTCATTTGGACGTGATTTTATTAACGTTCTTAGAGAAACTTATGATATTTCTAAGTTTGAATTGATTTTTGCTGATGACTATGATGTCTGTACTTTGTTTCAAACAGAAGGAGGCGAAAAACTTTCTTCAAAAGCCAATTTGATAATCTTTGCTAATCACTACGATTTGAACAATCGATTTGAAGATTTGAACAATCCTAGCTGCATAAACGAGGCAATTGAATATTCACACAAAGGAAACTCTGAAATATTTTTCATTGGCAACAAACATTTTGGCTTTAATCAAAATTGGATTACTCGAATTGATATTGCTGATAGACAATTGCTTCGAAACCCTATCACGCTGGATCAAATGATAGACGAAACACGTGCAATTGAGCTAATCCCTTCTGCAAACTACATCTCTATTATGAAGCCGCTTTCCAATAAAGAGGGTGTTTTAATTACTAATGAATTGGGACAGATTTTAAGCCCAGATAGGACGCACCTGACAAAGTATGGTGCAATCTATATCGGTAGAGAGATTGTTTTAAGTTCTGCAATAGGCAGGGTTTTAGAATTTGCTCAAAACCAATGAGTAAGCACGGATGAGTACGACAATATACGAAGCTTAACGCTGATTGCAGATAGGCTTACGCCTAAGAAAATTTGAGGTACACTTAGATTTATCGGTAGTTAAATAGATAGAATTTAAAGTAAATTTTAGTGATTAAGATAACTACTATGTAACTACTGTCACTATCTGATTAAAATAAAACCTTATAAAATAAGGGATGTATTAAAGAAGCGATTGATGAGATTTGTCAAGAAGAAATGATATGATTCGTATCGATCGAGAATTAGGAAACAATTAATTTAAA
>CAYVIG010000282.1:0-3228 GCA_964451445.1 uncultured Dehalococcoidia bacterium | reverse complement strand
CCGCGATATTTACCGGCTCGTTATCCTGTTTGGTGGTCTGAGTTTTTTCCGCCATCTGGACCCTCCGCTATGAAATTGGCAATTGCCCACGCCTAATGAAGTCGATTGAGTAAAGGGTACCATCTACCATGTCAAAGCCACCACAAGGAATACTACTCAGCAAGGGGTGCCTAGGCCAGATCTTCCAGAACCTTGGTTAGCTCAGATAGGCTGGAGATAGTCAAACAGCCTTCAGACTCTGGGGTATGTCCGGTCCGGTCTATTAGGACCGCTTTCATTCCAACGCCCTCTGCGCCCATGACGTCGGAACGGACCTGGTCACCTACGTGTAGGATTTCGTTGGGTGTGGCCCCAACCTCCTTTGCAGCGGCCATGAAGATTGGCGGGTGGGGCTTTTCTATGCCAACTTCTTCTGACCCAACGGCAAAATCCAGATACGGGGCCAGACCAACCCGCTGGCAGAGTTCCTCCAAGTCCCGGCGCAGGTTGGTGATTATCCCAACCTGGTACCCGGATGCCCGCAATAGCTCCAGAGCAGGCACCGAATCGTGGAACGGGACGAAATCTTTGGGTACTGACATCGCCATCTTCCAGACTCGTATCGCCAGGTCCATCGATACCGGGATACCGGCCGTTTCCAATATCAATTGCTCGTAGCGGCCAAAGAACTCCAGACGTTCCTCATCGGTACGTTTGGAGAGGGGCCGATCTTCGTTTTCGCGGTTGAAGAGCACATCAGCAACAGCGTAACCGCGGGTGATATCGTCTTCCTGTACGGTCAGGCCAAGTTCGTGACAGGCGGCCTGTT
This sequence comes from uncultured Dehalococcoidia bacterium, assembly GCA_964451445.1. Classification (GTDB taxonomy): domain Bacteria; phylum Chloroflexota; class Dehalococcoidia; order Lucifugimonadales; family UBA3495; genus UBA9611. Next base: position 2,420 of record CAYVIG010000282.1, on the reverse strand, counting down.
GTATCTCTTCCAAAGGAGGCCAGAACCTGACCAGGGTGTTGTAAAAGTCAAAGGAGACCGCTTTGATCATGAGCACGCCAATTGAACAGAATCCTGGATCGCCGTGGGCCAGCAAGAAATGCTCAACCGGTCCCAAACGGCGGGTAATCGAGCGCATACGAAGTCAGGGTGGAGTTTCGGCATTCTAGCATAAGCCCAGTTTGATGGGAATCGAATCTAAACGTGGAAGATCGATACTTCAGGCATCATTATATCTATTCTCTAGCTGGAATATCCGGAATATCAGGCACGGAAAACCGCCGGCGGCCTTGCGTGAGTCGTGCCCAATGCGTATGCTTGGGTAACTTTGCGAGGCCGTAAATCAGGGGGAAATCGATGAAAATCGCCGTTGGCGCTGACCATGCCGGTTTTGATCTCAAGGGTGAAATCGTCGCCTGGATGGAGTCCCAAGGACATCAGGTCAGCGACGTTGGAGCCCACACGATGGACCCCGACGACGACTATCCAGATTTCGCAGTAGCGGTGGCTGATTCTGTTCTAGCAGGAGATACCGAAAGAGGTGTTGTGGTCTGCGGTAGCGGGGTCGGCGCGAGCATCACCGCCAACAAGGTAAAGGGCATCAGGGCTTGCCTATGCCACGATTCCTACACGGCCCGCCAGGGTGTGGAACACGACAACATGAATGTCATCTGCATCGGCGGTCGGGTCATCGGCATCGAGTTGACCAAGGTTGTATTAGAAGCTTTCTTGGGTGCCAGTTTCATCAAGGAAGAACGGTTCCAACGCCGCTTGGATAAACTGATTAACGTGGAGCAGAACGGGCTGCCTTAGCCCGGTGTCCGGCCCTTCTAAAGCTCGGCCAAAAGAGCAAGCGCCTGGCCTACTTCGACCGGCGACTCCAGTTGGTGTAACGCCACAGTGTTCTGTCGGCTCCGTCCGATATATACCGCGATTCCTCCAGCGTTCTGCACCTCAACGAAACCTTCTTCGTCCGTCTCATCATCACCGAAAAATATTGGCAGTGGCTCGTCGCCACAATTCCGGTATATCTGCTCGATGGCATTTCCCTTTCCCCAGTCTATGTTGGGTCTGACCTCCACCACCTTCTTGCCTCGGGTGATCTTCATCTGTCCGGCATCCGCGTAGGGTTTCACGGTGGTAACTACAGCGGCATCCACATGCGCGCTGTACAAGTCGGGAGTGCCTCTGAAATGAACGGTCAGTGTCAGCCGTTTATTGTCCACAAGTATTCTGGGCACCTCTGCTAATTCTTGCTCCAACTTTCCAGCGACTTCCACCAACGAATCCACAAACGCCGGAGCTTCCGGATGCACAAAATCCATCCCCGATCCGCTGATCTCCAGGCCGTGATTACCTGCATATACCAGTCCTGGTATGGCCACCAACGACTCCAAGTCAGCCAGTCCCCGACCACTGACAACGCCCACCACGAATCGATCCATGCCAGCGAGTGATGAGAGTAGCCGACGTGTTTCATCGGGTAGGATCGCGATCTCGGGGCGGGCGACGATCGGCGTCAGGGTACCGTCATAATCGAAGAGCAAGAGTACCCGCTCTGAGGCTGCTAGCTTGCGGCTCACAGACGGCCAGACATTTAACAGGTGCGGCATGGGTTCAGACTACCAGAAGAACGGTGCTAGAAGCTGCGAATCGGACGACGGGAGCGGCGTGTTCCCTGCATCAGATCAACAAAGAGCCGGGCCGCCCACATGTAGATGTTGTTTTCCCGCACAACCTCACGCATGCGTACCATCCGCTCGTGCCGCACCTCTTCCGGCATCGTCACAGCTTCCAAGATCGCATCGGCGAAATCGTCGGTGGCATAGGGGTTCACGATCACAGAATCGACCAACTCGCTGGCGGCGCCGGTGAACGGACTCAGGATCAGGACACCATCCTCATCAAACCTACTGGCCACATATTCTTTGGCCACGAGATTCATGCCGTCATGTAATGAGCTAACCACGCAGAAGCGGGCGATGCGCCTAAGAGCAGCTAACGTGACATCGGGCAGATCATCTGGCAGATAGATGATTGGCTTCCAATTGTCGGTGCTATAGCGATAATTAACGCTGGCCAGTTCCTGGTCTATCTGGCTTGAAAGGAGTTGGTAGGCGTCAATGTCCGTTCGGCTCATGACCCCAGCCTGGACGAACACCACCTTGCCAACATACTCCGGGTACTTTCCCAAGAACCGCCCGATGGCCCGGATACGGTGAGGGATGCCCTTGGTGTAATCGATGCGGTCAATCCCAAGACCTACGATCTGTCCTTCCAAACCCATCTCATCCATCAGCCTTTCCACTTCGTCGGTCACTTCGGCGCTCTGAGAGTCATGGTTTATCTGCTCAAAATCGACGCTGATGGGGAACGGCCTCACCAGAGTAGGCTCGTTCTTA
>CAYVIG010000281.1:0-3257 GCA_964451445.1 uncultured Dehalococcoidia bacterium | reverse complement strand
AGTCCACAACAACAAGTCCTCTGCCGGTGGCGCATTCATGCGCATCGCTGCCAGGGTCGATGGTGAAGATATCCCATTGATGGACCTTGAACCTAAGAACGGCCTGCTGTCCCGTGTTAAAGGGATGGTCGGCATGAACGGGAGGGCCTATTCTCATGCGTGAACTACTACGTTGGCTCTTTAATATAAGCGGCAAAGAATTGGACAACGCCACCGCGGCAATGTCCAAGGACACAGCCAAACAAAGGCTCAAGCTGGTTCTTATCCAAGACCGATTGGAGCTGGCACCGGACAAGTTGGAAGACATGAAGAAGGAGATCTGGGAAGTGGTCTCCAAGTACATGGTGGTGGACGACGAATTCATGGAATTTGAAGTCCGTCGCGTCGATGACCTAACGGTATTGGTCTCCAACATCGAGGTCAAAGACCTGTCGGAGCTCGATCCAGCGCCTACTGGTTAGCCTTACCCCAAGTAAAACTAGAATCCTCGGAAGGGACCGCCATCCCCCTTTAGCTGTCCTTTTTTATTGCCCAATCCATTGACCCCAGGATTGGCCGCGCCTATGATTGGCTAACCTCGGAGAAAGCCGCTAAAGGCAGGTCGAAAATATCTCATGGCTAACTCAAATGAATCCGATGTCTTGGTTATCGGCGGCGGAATCTGTGGTATTGCCACCGCGTTCCATCTGGCCCAGCACGGCCAGCGGGTCACGGTCTTGGAACGGGGCGAGGTTGCCAGCGAAGCTTCTGGCGTGAACGCCGGCGGTCTTGGTGGCCTGGGTTGGGGAAATAACCCTGATTTGCAGTCATACCTGACGGCGGGCAGCTTTGAGATATTCAAGACCCTGCAGTTGGATATGGGGTATGACATCGAGTTCATTGCTCCAGGTGGATTGCAAGGCATCCACAACGAAGAACAGTGGGACTGGGTGCGGGACCGGGTACACAACTACCAGACCCAGGGTTATCACGCAGAATTACTGACATCCAGAGAGACCCGCGCCATGGAACCGGAAGCTTCAGCATCGATCCCTGGCTTCATGTACCTTTCCAAACGCGGCAAAGCCAACCCAACCAAAGCCACGATGGCATTTGCCGAAGCCGCCACGGCCCTGGGCGCTGATATCAGAACCGGCCACAACGTTCAAGGTATGACCCAACAGGGAGACGGTTCTTGGCAGGTTCAGGGCAACCGGGGTGAATTTAGGGCAAAAACCCTCGCTTTGGCTGTCGGCGCTTGGTCCAGACCAGTGGGAGACATACTTGGCATAGAGATTCCCGTTGCGCCCATCAAGGGTCAGATGTGGGCCACCGCGCCAGTGCCGCCGAGCATCTACCACCTGAGCGGTTCCATAGAATCGTCCTTCGACTGGAGCGGTGAATCACAGGACGACAACTTCCCACCAGAGATCACCCACCGTGGCGACACACGTATTACCCGTCACCTCTACGGCGGACAATCCAGAAACGGGGAGATAATCTTCGGCGGAGACCGGCAATTGGTGGGTTACGATTACACACCCGACGCCACAGGAATCGAGGTAAACCGCGGCCAGGCCACTGAGATCATCCCGTTGGTGGGTAAGTTGCCCATTGCGCGAACATGGGCAGGCATCATGCCATTCTCCATGGACGGCAAGCCAATCATCGGGAAGGTACCTCAGTTTGAGAACCTGTTTGTACTGACTGGCCTGGCATCCTCCGGATTTGGACGTGGCCCAATGTCCGGCAAGCTTCTAGCAGACTACATCCACACCGGGCACCCAGCTCCAGTATTGTCCGAGGCAGACCCGGCCCGGTGCGTAGTTTTTAAGTAACCCGAAACTGTAGTTATCCAACAGGAAGTGAAACCCTTGCGCTTAATACTGACCAATTGCAACGTTATCGACTGCGTTGATCCAGACCCCAAAACCGACGCCACGGTCGTCATTGAGGACGGCCGCATCCTGGAGATTAGGGACGGTGTACCCCCAAACAGCTCCTCTGAAGACCAGGTGATTGACCTGAAGGGTTCTTATCTGCTGCCAGGGCTTTGGGACGTACACGTACACCCTCAGCATCCGGTCCCCGCAGGTACTACTGTATCTCAAATCACCGCGGATTTTGGCCAGAACCTGCAAAGAGGCCTGACTGAAGCCGGAGTGACTGGAGTCCGCAGCGGCGGGGCGAACCATTGGATCGACGTGGCCTGGCGCAAGGCGTTTGAAGGTCCAGGACCTGCCGGACCAAGGGTTTTTGCCTGCGGCAGCTTCCTGACCACCACCGGCGGCCACTTCTTAACCTCTGGCCACGCCCGTGAGTGCGACGGCCCTTACGGTTACGCAGAGGCCATACGTGACCAGATGAAACACGATGTGGACCACATCAAACTGAATCTCTCCGGTGGCATCATGGGCCCCCGCTGGGATCGGCATACTGAATCGTTCCTTCTGCCAGAGGAGATGGAAACCGCATTTGCCCTGTGCAAACAGCGCAACTTCCCGGTAATGGCTCACGCCACCAACCCGGAGTCGGTAAAGATGGCCATCCAGTTGGGCGCCCGCAGTGTGGAACACGCCTACATCACGGATGAAGACTGCATCACCGATTTCGTGGCCAGCGGCACCTGGTATGTGCCCACATTGTCCATCAGTCAGCTTTCGCCGAACCTGGCTACCACAAACCATGAGAAAGCCTACGCAGCCCGCAAGCAGCTTGCAGCAGACCTGGTGGTGCGGGCCGACGCCGCGGCCGCGGAGCACCGGGCTTCGTTCCAAAAAGCTTTGTCCGCTGGGGTGAAGATGGCTTTGGGCTCGGACATATCACCCATGAAAGACTCCGCGCTTCTGGAACTTGGCTTGTGGGTGAAATGCGGAGCCACCACTTGGCAGGCCTTGACCGCCGCCACCAAGAACGCCGCCGAGTTGTGCAGCGTTGGGCCAGAGTTGGGCACCGTCGAACCTGGCAAGCTGGCCGATCTGATCGTCGTCGGTGACAACCCGCTTACCGACATCGAGAACCTGCGTAAGCTGGAACTTGTGATGAAAGAAGGTCAGATAGTCGCCGACCACCGAAGCTAAATCCATTTTCCGTAAAACAACTATCCAAACAGGAGTGTCGCAATGCCCAACGATAAGCTGAAAATCGGCAACGTAGAGATCACATCTCTTTCAGACGGAGTACTGGAGTTTGACCTCTGCAATTTCTTTCCGGAAATCCCTGAGGATGACTGGAAAGGGCAAGAACACCATCTTTCCGCATCGCACGGCGTCCTTTTC
>CAYVIG010000280.1:0-3266 GCA_964451445.1 uncultured Dehalococcoidia bacterium | reverse complement strand
AACCCGTTTCACCCGTCTTTCCAGCGAAGGCTGGAATCCAGACACTACATGCTCGATTAGGAGTACGTTCTTTTGAGAGAGGACTTATGCGCATCCTTCTACGGAATTCAGGACGAACGTTTAGGGTCGCGATTGAAACTGAGTCTCGCCATTAGGGTGAAAACAGGAATCCAGCAATCAGGTGATATTGGGAGCCTGCCACTCTCCGAAAACCTGGCGCAGAGCCGCAGAGACTTCCCCTACCGTGCCCAGAGCGCGGATGGCTTCCAATGTTGCGGGCATCAGGTTTCCACCCTCGCTGGCCACGGACTTCAAGTCGTCTAAGGCCCGATTCAGCTTGGCAGAGTCCCGTTCTTTTCGCAGTGCTTCAACCTCGCCGATAACACCTTGGGCCACGCTTGGGTCGGGACGGTGCAGCTCGATCGGCGGGGCTTCATCCGTTGTGAACCGGTTTAGTCCGACGACCACACGGTCACCCTGCTCCACGTCCCGCTGGAACCGGTAGGCTGCCTCAGCGATCTCCTGCACCACCCAGCCAGACTCGATGGCCGCCACCATGCCGCCGCGCCCCTCAATGAGCTTCATGTAGAGCTCGACCTGCTCTTCTATCTGGTCGGTGAGGTTCTCGACGTAATACGAGCCGCCCAGTGGGTCGATCACGTCGGCCAAGCCACTTTCATAGGCGACGATCTGCTGGGTGCGCAGGGCCAGCGTGGCGGCCTCCTCCGAAGGCAAGGCGTGGGCCTCGTCCATGGAAGCTGTATGCATGGACTGTACTCCGGCCATGGCGGCTATAACCGTGTGGAGAGTCACCCGGACAACGTTGTTCTCCGGTTGTTGGGCAACCAGGGTACTGCCTCCGCTGCCTGCCCCGGTTCTGAAGGTCAGGGAGCGGGGGTTCTTGGCACCGTAGTGTTCTTTCAACAGCCTAGCCCAGATCCGGCGGGCCGCCCGGAATTTGGCCACCTCCTCCAACACGTTGTTGAACACGCTGAAGTTGAAGGCGATGCGCGGCGCGAACTCGTCCACATCCATGCCCCGGGAGATAGCTTCGTCCAGGTAGGCCCGGGCGTTGCCAAAGGCGAACGCCAACTCTTGAACCAGACTGGAGCCCGCTTCGCGCACGTGGTAGCCACAGATGTTTATGAAGTTCCAACGGGGCAGGTGTTGGGCGCAATACTCGAAGAGATCCACCCCCATCTTGAGCGACGGCCCCGGCGGGAAGATGTAATTTCCCCGGGCGATGAACTCCTTGAGGATGTCGTTCTGGGTGGTGCCGCCGATCTGCTCCAGCGGTATTCCCTGATTCTGAGCAGTAACCACGTACATGGACAATACTGACTGGGCTGATGCGTTCACCGTCAGGGAAGGTGTGACTTGCTCCAGGGGCAGTTCCCGAAACAGGGTCTCCATCTGGCGGACAGACGGACACGCGATGCCTGTCTTCCCGACCTCGCTGGTGGCCTGGGGCTCGTCCGGGTCCATGCCCAGTTGGGTGGGTAGGTCAAATGCCACGTTCATGCCGCCAAGACCCTGGGTAAGCAGGTGCCGGAACCGCTGGTTGGTTTCTTCCACGGTGTCGAAGCCTGCGTACTGACGCATAGTCCAGAGTCGGCCGCGGTACATGTCGGGGCGGATGCCACGGGTGAATGGGTAAGCGCCAGGGAAGCCCTGGTCACGTAGATAGTCCTGGTCCGCCAAATCCTCGGGAGAATAGACCGACTTCAAAGGCATGCCATAGCTGGTTTCCGGAGCAGGATTGGGCTTATTCTGACGCCTCAAAGCGTCGGCCAGCCGCTGCTCATAATCCTGTCCAGCTTTGTGCAGTTCTTCCTTACTCGTGTCGTCGGCCATGGTCTCTCCTGTGCTGCGCACGCTATTCATGGGTTGGGGAATTTTAGCATGCGGGTCTTAGCCACGAAATTGCTCCATTCGTCTTTCCTGCGAAGGCAGGAATCCAGATATGTTGCTCTACAAGACCGTTCCCACAGCGAAGATGCTTAGATTCCCGTTTTCACGGGAATGACGGTTGGGGATTGGGAATCTGCGGGGAGATGGAGCCCTAAAGCGCCGTCCCATAGATGTGGTCTGGGACCACTATCACTGCCGCGCGTTGGTCATCGACCATGGCTTGGTCGTATTCGGGCCAATTGTGGTGTTCAGTGTTGGTAGCGGCTTTGTAGACTTCACGCAGAGAGTCGCGGAGTTCGTCGACGGGGGTGTTGTCAGCCGATAGAATGGTGGCCTTGCCCTCAAGCACCATGTAGGCCCACCAGTCCTCTTTGGAGATCATGAGGGAACAGCGAGGGTCGCGATGCAGGTTCATCAATTTGGCCCGGTCAGCCGTGGTGGAGAAGGCTACGCCGTCCCCATATGCCCCGCAGGTGACGATACTTACCTGGGGCATCCCGTTTTTACGGAAGCATGTCAGCACGCCCCGGTGGTTGTAGGTGGTGAACTGTTTGACGTTGGCTGGCAGCATGGTTTCGCTCCAGGTACTTGACTCTTATTCCCGGTCCGGGCGGGCGTCGAACTCAATCTCATACAGGTCGTAATGGGTGGGGTACATATGCAGGCCAGCGTAGACACCCTGGGCCACGGTATTGTCCTTGTCCACATAAAGCCGCAGGCCGCCGACATTCTTCTGCCGGCGTGCCTCGGTGGCCGCGTAGAGGTGCAGCGCACGGTAGACACCCTGACGCCGAAACTCGGGAATAACGTAGACGCTCTGTATCCACCAGAAAAACGCGTTCCGCCAATCGCTCCACTCGTAGGTGATCATCAATTGGCCGACCGGACTACCTGTATGTTCGGCAATCAGGTAGAAGCCCATCTCGCTTCGAGTGAGCATCGACTCAACCCCAGGCCGGACCAGCTCGATGTCCAAGTCCTTGCCCTCGGTTTCCTTGGCCATGGCGAGGTTGAAGTCGATGATGGTATCCAAGTGCTCAAGGGCGGCCTGGCGTACCTGGATGTCGTTATTGGGCAACAAAGTCAAAACCCTCTTTCATGCTTGGAACAAGAATCAATTGATCCAGAATGTGGAGCCGTTGGCGTCCTTCAAGACCTCGATACTTACCGGGAAGGCCTCTTTCAGGTCGTCCAAGTGAGTTATGACCAGAACTTTTTCGAAGTCGTTCCCGATGGCACTGATCACGTCCAGGATCCGCTCCCGGCCTACGGCATCCTGGGTCCCGAACCCTTCGTCGATGAACAGGGTCGGCAGTGGCGCGCCCATTCGGTGGGCCAGCACCTTTGATAGGGCG
>CAYVIG010000279.1:0-3270 GCA_964451445.1 uncultured Dehalococcoidia bacterium | reverse complement strand
CATTTTCAATTAACTGCCCATATTCACATCCAAATTGAAATTTATTTCTAAAATCGTCAATAGACCAGGATCTATTAGTTTGCATGAAAATTCCCCTTTCAACATTGCTAATAATTTCATTAAACGAGGATTTTCCTGGCTCTAAATTAAGATTAGCCATTCTATCAATTGGTGCTCTATTCCAAGAGCAAGCTCTAAAATTTGCAACACCTTGCACATTAGATCTTTTTTGACTTTCAAGTCCACCAAGTCCACGCAACAAAACTCCATCTTTAATGATAAATTCTTTTTTAGCCTTATATCCACTATCATCAAAGCCGTAAGATGCAAATTCTTCAGGTAAAGTTGGATCAAATGTAATATTCATAATATCTGAACCATATTTCAAATTTCCAAAATCTTCTAATTTTACAAAACTCCAACCAGCATAATTTCTTTCATCGCCTAGAATTCTATCTACTTCTAGAGCATGGCCTATACTTTCATGTATTTGAAGCAACATTTGATCAGAATGTAAAACTAAATCCATATTTTCAGTAGGACATTCTTCAGCTGATAATAATTCAACTGCTTCTTTGCATAGATTTTCACATTTTGGAATAATAGCATTTCTTTCAAAATTTTCCATTCCAGCTTGCTGGCATTGATCTGTATATGATCTACTTTGAATAATTTTTCCATCTTGCGCAATTACTCTAAATCCAGGGCCAACATACATAAATTCTTGTTTAAAATCACTTCCATTTGTTGATACAAAAGACATATCCATATTTACAATTCTAGCCATTGATACTGCTGAAGCAATTTTATTTGAATTTTTAAGAACTTTGTTAGATTCAATTAAAGTATCCATTAGTTCACTTAATGGTACTTCTCTTAGTTCCAGAGGAGATGAATATTCTCCAATTGATTTTGGTCTAACTTCTTCAGTAAAAGAATGTACAGAGTATTTAGATGCATTTTTTGCTTGAATAGCAGCTTTATTTGCGGCTTCTTTAATAGCATCATAGCTGATATTATGAGTACCACAGTATCCAAATTGTCCATTTATAAGCACTTCTACCATAACTCCATTATCAATACTAGTATTATTAGCTTCAGGTTTTAAATCTCTAATAATTCTATGTGTTGTTGTTTCCTTTACTTTCCTTAAGCCTATCCAGTCAGCATTAACATTTATATGATTAAGTGCTCTTTTTAAATCAAAATTTTTCATAATTTAATCCTAATTATTTATATAAAATGAATAATTGAAATTACTTATAATTGGATAATAAATCATTCATAAAAATAAATAAAAATCATTAAATTTAAGCAGTTAATCAATTGAAAAATTTTTAAGGGAATATTATATGAGATTTTATATTTATATCACGATAGCATTTATATTTTTAATTAATGATAATCTTGAAGCAGGCCCAAAATTTAAAAAAAGTGGAAGTACATCTAGTCAATCATCTGGCTTTGGAGATATAAATTTTGAAATGGAATTGATAGCATTTCAAAATTCTTCTAATAATACTGATAAATCAAATAAATATTATGGCTGGGAAACTAATAGTAATATAGTTCCTAGTGGAGATTTAAGAGCAGTTAAAGGTGGAATATTTACTATGCTTGGAGGAGCAGAATATCCTAATACATTTAGAAGTCTAGGGAAAGACAGCAGACATCAAATAAATGGATTAATGGATGGATTGCAAAATGAACCACTTCTTGGGTTTGATTATGAACGTCTTGTCTGGGAGCCTGTTATAGCTACTCATTGGAAAATAGGAGAAGATTCGCTTACATATTGGTTCCGAATTGATCCTAGAGCAAGATGGGCTGATGGTAAAGAAATTATAGCAGAGGATATTCTAGCTGCTTATAAGCTTTTTACTGATGATGGCCACGAAGATCCCAATACTGCAAGTTATTATAAAGAATTATTTCATATGCCAGAGGTGGTTTCTAAAAATGTTGTAAAAATCAAATCTAAAAAAATAGATTGGAGAAGCTTTAGAGCTGCTGCTGGAATATATCCTATGCCATCATATTATCTTAATAAAATTGATGGAGCTGGATTTATAGAAAAATATAATTTTTCTTTTCTCCCTGGTTCAGGAGCCTATGTGTATGATCAGGAAAATTCAAAAAAAGGAAATGAGGGATATGTTATTTTAAAAAGGCGAAATAATTATTGGGCAAAAGATCATAAACGTAATATTGGTCAAAATAATTTTGATCAAATAAAATTTATTTTTATTGAAGACCCAAATCAGCAGGTAGTGAGTTTTATGAATGGAGACTATGATATTTTTCCATGGTCAAGAGCACAATGGTGGGTTGAGAGATTTACACCAGAAAAATATAATGAAATAGATAAAGGTTGGGTGCAAAAGATTAAAATATTTAATTATCTTCCAAAGGGACCATCTGGTTTAGTATTTAATACTCAAAAATCACTTTATGATGATATTAGAATCAGGAAAGCTTTTGCACATTTATTCGATGTTGATAAATTAAATAAACGGTTATTTTTCAATGAATATGTTCGTCTTAATACTTTCTTTTATGGAACTCCCTATGCTAATCCAAGAAATCCATATATAGAATATAATCCTGAAAAAGCTTTAGAGCTATTAAGTAAAGCTGGGTGGAATAGGAAAGAAGGTGATGCTTGGCTTACAAATAATAATGGTGAAATATTTGAATTTGATTTTTTAATGTCACCTGGCGATGAAAGAATTTTTTCTACATTGCAGGAAGATTTGAAAAAAGTTGGAATTAAAATGGATTTTGATCAGGTTGATGGGAATATGGCTTTTTCTAAAACAATGAAAAAAGAATATGAAATTACATATCAGGGTTGGACAGGTGGATTTTTCCCTAATCCTAAAGGGTTAATGCATTCCCAGTTTGCAGATGAAATAGAGGTAACTAATATTACATCAATGGCGATACCTGAAATTGATAATTTAATAGATCAATATAATGCAGAATGGGATGCAAAAAAAAGAGTTCCTTTGGCTCATCAGATTGATAGTATTGCTGTGAATTCTGGCCATTATGCATTGGGCTGGACTTCTCCATATGGTGCTAGAATGTTATATTGGAATAAATTTGGAATGCCTGAGCAAGGGCTTTATTATGCAACTGGATGGCAAAGTCCAATCACACTATGGTGGATAAATCCAGTAAAAGAAATTAAACTTTCAGATGCTAAAGAAAATGATTCACAGCTTCCCATTGAAAATCAATTAATAGATTACTGGAATAGAGCAGACT
>CAYVIG010000278.1:0-3275 GCA_964451445.1 uncultured Dehalococcoidia bacterium | reverse complement strand
CAGGCCTCGACTTTTGATGTCTACGGCGGCCAGCTGGAGCGTGGCTATCACCATCTGTTCATCAGCGACACCCACGTCACCGAGCTGATCCACGAACTAGGGCTCGGCGACAAGCTGGAATGGCTGGTATCTAGCGTTGGGTTCTACCACGGGGGCAAGATCTGGGACTTTACTAGCCCCAAAGACCTCTTGCTGTTCAAGCCACTGCCGATCTTGGACCGGATCAGGGTCGGACTCTGGACGCTCATTCTCCAGAAGACCAAGTCCTACAAGAAGTTTGAGGGCGTCACAGCTCAAAACTGGCTCACCAGTCACATGGGAAAACGTGGATACGAGGTCATATGGGAACCTTTACTTCGGGGCAAGTTTGGAGAATTTCACGACAAGATAGGCATGACCTGGATCTGGAACAAGGTCACACTACGCGTTGCATCCAGGAAAGGGGCAGGACAGGTGGAGCGGCTGGGTTACCCAATGGGCAGCTTCGGAGAGGTGATCGACGTTCTGGCCGACCGCATCACCCAACAGGGTGGCCAACTTCACACATCTTCATCGGTGACCCAGATTGTGGAGTCAGACGGGACCGCCACGACATTGGACGTTCAAATTGGCAGCGGCACCAGCGAAAGGCGGGAATATGAAGCCGTGATTGCCACCACGCCCTCGTATGTGTTCGAAAAGATTGCGCCACCCATGCCCGCCGAGTATGTGGAAAAACTCCAGGGTATCCAGTACCTCTCAGCAGTGCTGATGGTGCTGGTGATGGACCGTCCATTCACGGAGAAATATTGGATGAACATCGCCGACTCCGATATGCCCTTTGTCGCCCTAATCGAACACACCAACATGATCGACAAAGAACTGTACGGCGGCAAGCACATACTCTACATCAGTAACTACCCCAGCCGGAACAGCGAGATGTATCAGATGTCGGCCGAAGAGCTCATGGACCTGTTCGTGCCACACCTACAGAAGATCAACCCCGATTTTGACCGGTCCTGGGTGCTGGAACACCACCATCACAAACTGGACGGCGCACAACCGATCGTAGGCACCAACTACTGCGTCGGGATTCCCGACCACCGCACACCCTCCAAAGGGCTGTATCTGGCCAATACCACTCAGATATATCCGGAAGACCGCGGCACCAATTATTCGGTTCGCATGGGCGCTCAAGTGGCTCAGATGGTGATGGACGATGCATCGGACCAGAGTGAGGCCGTTTAAAAACGCTGGAAGACAGGGAATTTACTCCGTGCGTGGTGTTGCAAATCCCCTCCCGTCTTGTACAATCTATCTGTCCCTGGAAATAAAGGGGAATAACAAGCAACTACAGTCCAAGTTTGGGCTATCCGGTAGGAGAAAACCTTGGCCAACGAGATCGAAACGCAACAGAAATCCGGCCAGACACGCCGCAGCTTCCTAGCCAAGATGGGCTTGAGTGTTACAGCGTTCGCATTCTTTGGCGGCCCCCTGGGTATGTTGGGCCTGCGCAACCAACAGAAGAAAGCTGAGATTCAAGAATTCCACGGCGAAGATTCCATCTTCCATCCGGCAAGAGACCCCCGCCTGGACTCCCGACGCTCCTAGTCCACAACACCTCTTAGCGCCTACCGAACTCCCGCTCCATATGCATCGAACTGAAATGGACCATGGTTGGTCGGCCGTGGGGGCAGGTATGAGGATTCGGCGTAGCCTCCAATTGTTCCAACAGCGCCACCATCTCCGGCTCGGTCAACGACTTCCCCGCTCTGATGGCTCCATGACAGGCTATGGACGCCGCAGTCACATCCTCTTTCTGACGCACCAACCCCTCAAAGGCCGTCGTATCCAGCACATCCAATAGCGACTTTGCCGCGTCGCCGTCGCTGAATATCGCCGGTACCGCCCGCAGCAGATAACTCCCGTCCCCGAATGGCTCAAACTGAAAGCCGTATTTGACCAGTTCGTCGTGGTTAGTTTTCAGGGTATCTCCCTGGGCTGGTGTCAATTCGACTGAGATCGGCTCCAACAAGGGCTGGTACTGGGCTTCTTGTCCTTCTTTCTTCTCGCAGATACGGTCAAACAGCACCCGTTCGTGGGCGGCATGCTGGTCCACCAAGAACATACCGGCAGAACCCTCTGCCACGATGTAGGTCAGTTTCAATTGGCCCACAACTTTCAGCGGAGGAGCGGGTTGCAGCGGGTCAGCCCCAACTGCCGGTTCTCCCATCGGGTTGGGTGAGTAATCAAGCATCCCACCACCACTACGCCCACCACCAAAGGCGCTTCTGGGGAAGAACGACGTCGGTATTGCCGACCGGTAGTCGGATTCTGGTGGTGGCGCCAAAGACGGGACGGGTGAATCAGCCACCAGCACGCCGCGTACCGCCCGCTGGACCGTGGAAAATACCCGACTCTCCTCTCTGAAGCGCACCTCGCGTTTGGACGGGTGGTAATTAACATCCACATCCTCGTAAGGGATGATGATGTTCAAAGCTGCTAGTGGGAAGCGTTTGATCTGTAAAAGTCCCATATACGCCTCCTCGACGGCGTAGGAGAGCATCCTGCTCTGCACCCAGCGTCTATTCACGAAGAAGGTCATATAACTGCGGTTGGCCCGGGAAAGGCTGGGTGCGCTGACAAAACCGTCCACCTGGTATCCGGTCTCCGGATTGTCTTCTTGTATCTCCAACATGGCTTTGGCAGCTTGAGGCCCGTAGACAGCCAACAGGGCTTCCCGCGGCAGCCCATTGCCTGGACTGGTGAAAGAGATGCGCCCATCCACCATCAGTTGGAAGCGAACGCAGGGAAAGACCAAGGCGTAGCGGCTGACCAACTCTTGGATACGGGATGTCTCACCTGATGAAGACCGCAGGAATTTGCGGCGAGCCGGTAAGTTGCCAAACAGGTCTGAAACTTCGATGGAAGTGCCAGGCCGGCAACCCTGTGCGCCGGAGGATCCTTCTTCTCCCCAAAGCAGTTCTAGACGGAAACCAGCCGTGTTCAATGGCTGTCTGGTTGTGATAGTGGTATGGGAAACGGCTGCGATGCTGGGTAGAGCTTCACCGCGAAAACCCAGGGTGGCGATGGCATCCAACTGGTCTCGGGCATCGATCTTGCTGGTGGCGTGGCGCTGAAAGGCGATGGCCACTTCTTCGGCTGGAATGCCGTGGCCGTCATCGATGACACTGATCTGTTCCACACCGCCCTCTTTAATCTCGATCGTTATCTGGCTGGAGCCTGCATCGATGGAGTTTTCCATCAGCTCTTTGACCACCGACGCCGGGCGTTCA
>CAYVIG010000277.1:993-3319 GCA_964451445.1 uncultured Dehalococcoidia bacterium | reverse complement strand
TCAATAAACGCTTCCGCCGCCTCAAATGCATTCAGAGATGCCGAAATTGCCGCGTTGGACAGGCTCGATGCCGTTTCCGCAAACGCACTCGCCGAGTAAATTGATAAAAATTCATCCGAAGCCGTCGCATCAATCTCGTACTCTACCCTCGAAAGACCACGACTAACCTCCTGTGCAGCCTCAGCATAACTCGCCGCACCACCTATGTTCTCCAAACCATGGGATAACTGTGACCTAAGACCACTGGCAAGCTCCAACGCCTTGTTTTCCGCATCCGAAACACTACCGCCTAATGCTACTACTTCAAAAACACTCTGAAGATGGCTATCAGCATTCTCCGATGTGTATGCCACACTATGCTCAATGGACGCATCCAGAGCCGATAACGCATCGGATAATTCATTTGAGAAAGCCTCAAACTCTTCCGCCGCAACCTGTCCTACGACTGCATAGGCACTCAACTCAGAGGCACTATGCGCCGTCTCCTGGGCCTTTTTGGCAACCGCTGCAGCAGTACCCGCAGCATCAGCAAATCCCTTTGCCGCAGCATTCGCAACATCAAGTGCATCGGCACTCGACTTCCCCAACTTAACTGCCTCATCATAGGCATCATCACGAAGCTTACCCGCAATAACCCCCAGTCGAACCGTCTCTGAAGCCGAGGAAGCAGAGGACACCGCCGCCTTCACCGCATCAATGGCCATAGCCGCACTGGCAGCTATCTCCTCCCCAACCGTCAATGCATGCGTCGTTAATTCAGAGATCTCATCTGTGATTTCCGAAGTTACCGTCGCAAATACCGCCGCCGAGCTTTCCGCATCCTGCTCTATTCCATCCCGGTCCGTCGCAGCTCGATCAAGAACGACCGTTAATTCTGTTTTTAGAGCCTCAAACGGTTTCGTCGCATTGTTGTAAGCAAGGGTAGACAGAGTTTCTTGTTCTTCGTCAGTTGCCCCCTGGGCCAACGCAGCCACTTTCGCAGCCTCCGCCGCCTTATTACCCGCATTCTCCGCTTGCGTATCAATATCACTGATGAGGTACTTAAAGGGATTTAAGGCCAGTTGCGCCTTCAATGCTGCCTGGTCTTCGGACAAACCGCGGATCTCTTTCGCATCCCGATAGGCACTCTCATATGCCTCAGCCGCTATCGCGCCTATCGAATTTATAACAGCTGCGCTCGAAGAGGCTGCCGCCTCAACCGTCTTAGAAACCGAAGCCTCTATGACGTCTACCAGAATATCATCAACAATCTCGCCAGCTGCTGCCTTCGCCGACACACCAACGGTAAATTGAACTTGCGCCGTCGCCGCCGATGAAAGAGCAGAGGCTGCACCAAGCGCCTCCAAACGCGCCATCTGTTCATCCGGAGAACCACTGATCTGCGCAACTGTCAAAGCCTTAGCCGCAAGCACTTCAGCAGAACTCGCGGCCGCTGCCGCATCGCCCGCATCCTCAATCGCTGAAGAAAATTTCGTCACCTCTTGGCCAAAATCAGCCAGCAGCACCGCCACCTCTGCACTATCAAGAACATCAGCTTCGGCTTCTTCGCGCGCGCTATCTATATCCTGCCTGAGTTGAACTTCAAACTTTTGCGCTTCATCACGCGCACCCCTCAGACGCTCACCCAATCGCTCTTCTGCCTCACGGCCAGCCAATCGCGCCTGCTCCGTCAGACCCCTTAATCCATGCGCCGCCTTTTGGGCAGCAGCAATGACCTCAGCCGGGTCTTCCGCAAAGTTCGACCCTCCTTCACTTGCTTCAGCATCGGGATCCCTCACATATCCACCCGCCTCCGGGTTCAAGGGAGATGCCGGCAGGAAGTTCAAAGCTTGACTATACTGCGAGTTAATCTCCTCGGGGCTTAATATAACTGCTGCCGACGGAGCCGCTGAAAAACTGCTCACCTGTACGGTTGCACCAGCCTGGGTCAGGAGAACTTGACCATCATCATTCATAACTGCTATCGAGCCAACTTCATCTCCTTCTGCAAGCAGGCTTATGGTATTAACTTCGCCCTCTGCCGCAGCAATTCCCGCAACCCGCGTGCCGCGAATACCAATGGTCGCTGTTGGCGTCGTAACCTGCATACTGTCAGGACCAAGCTGAGCCAGCATGCCACTCGAAAAAGAAAATGCCCCCTGAAGAATACTGACCTTCATCGACGAATTTGCATTGGGATCATATACAAATTCGTCCAGCACCATCCGCGCCTCGGCGCCGACCGACATCGTCGTCGCATCTTCGAACAACATACCAACCGCCGAGCCAGCACCCGTCCGAATTACATCTCCCTGAAAAATCTCATCGCCGGCCGTCAACGTCTCTT
>CAYVIG010000277.1:0-983 GCA_964451445.1 uncultured Dehalococcoidia bacterium | reverse complement strand
TGACTGTTGCAATACCCTCGACAACCTCGATCGTCCCAATGGGTGTCGTCGCCGCCTCAATTGCACCCGCTTGTGCCGTTTGGGCAAACATCCCCCCAAAGGGAATACCTGCCAAGTACTCTACTGTATTCCCTGATATTTTACTTCCACCAGAAGTAAATAAATCCGGTAACTCAATATTATTAAAATAATCTTTTACAGTTATTTTAGCGCCGTCTTGCGCAATTACTATTAAATCTTCACCTTCCCTCTGAAATTCGGCATCAAGAAGGGACTTCCCCCAGGGGAAAGTTATCGCACTCTGGCCAGACGCTTCAATAACGTCTAATGCCATCTAATTACCTCCCTACCTTTGCCAAACTTCCTTAATGAATCATTACAGACAAAGCACAACAATAGATCGGTCCACCCAGATTCGCATGAACAAATTAAGTTTCTACATATACACTTTCTTCTTTCATGCATGACCAATAGACATCAAAAATAGTGTTCCACACTTGAAGGCCATCACGCCTAAAGAAGAGTTAGCTAAACACCAAAATAAATACACTCTCCTAAGTAATTCCAGTTCCGAGAGTAAAGTCAGTCATCAGAATATCGTTCTCTCCATCGCTATCAAAAGTCGCAATTTCAACTGCTTCTTGATCTCCGTTTCCATCCTGATCAAAAGACAGAGTTCCCGTATCCGTATTGAAGATAAAGAAGTCATTAGCATCTTGATTTTCTGCAATACCTTGTGTCGTATCTTTAAGAAATGATGACTCGTTCAACTCGCCTACATCCTCGAAAATTGAGCCGCTAAGAAGAAACTTATCTGTCCCAGATACAAAGCCATAAATTAGGTCGCCACCTTCCGATGGACTGTCATATCGGATGATATCTGCACCATCTCCAAGCGTGATTGCATCTGTTCCCAAACCACCAAACAGAATATCATTCCCCGCCCCACCGTAAAGGGTATCGTTACCACCGGCACCAAACAG
>CAYVIG010000276.1:3076-3320 GCA_964451445.1 uncultured Dehalococcoidia bacterium | reverse complement strand
CGTAAAATCTGTTGACATTCACAGACTCGATTGATACAGTTGTATATCGCGCCCATTGTGGCGAGGGGATATTCCTATGCCAACAGTAAACCAGTTAGTTCGCAAAGGTCGGAAGCCGGTTCGTAAAAAGACCAAGGCGCCGGCGATGCATTGGGTTCAGAATTCACTCACCAACCGGACCAAATGGGGCCCTGGATGTCCGCAGCGTCGCGGTGTGTGTATTCAGGTACGAACTATGACGCCT
>CAYVIG010000276.1:0-3066 GCA_964451445.1 uncultured Dehalococcoidia bacterium | reverse complement strand
CGTAAGATTGCCAGGGTTCGCTTGACCAACGGACAGGAAGTAACCGCCTACATCGGTGGCGAAGGTCACAACCTCCAGGAGCACTCTGTAGTGCTAATCAGGGGTGGCCGTGTAAAGGATCTTCCAGGCGTCCGTTATCACGTAGTCCGTAGCGCACTCGACTGCGAAGGTGTATCGGACCGCCGCCGAGGCCGCAGTAAATACGGGGCAATCAAGCCTCGGGAAGGAGCCTAGCCGACTGATTCAGCCCTCGCCTTGAAACCTTCGGGGCAGGGTGGAAGTTGAACAGAGGTGCGATTAGCCATGTCCAGAAGACGTCGCGCAGAAAAAAGAGAAATAACCCCCGACCCGCGTTTCAACGACGCGGAGTTGGCGCGTTTTATAAATAGGTTGATGATCAAGGGCAAGAAATCCACCGCCCAGCGAATCACTTATAACGCATTTGACATCATCCAGGAAGAGTCCAGCAGAGAACCTCTGGAGGTCTTCCAACAGGCATTAAGAAATGCCACCCCCGCGGTGGAGGTTCGTCCCAAGCGTATTGGCGGATCGACCATCCAAGTACCCACGGAACTTCGTGGAGTACGTAGCGAGGCGCTTGCCATGCGCTGGCTCATCAGAGGAGCTAGGTCCCGTAATGGGATGCCTATGCGGCGAGGACTGGCACAAGAATTGATGGATGCTTCCCGTGGCGAGGGTACTGCAGTCCGCAGAAGGGAGGAATTGCACCGGATGGCGGAAGCCAACCGGGCCTTTGTGCACTACCGTAGGTAATTATCACTTTAGATAGTCCCCCATGTAGGCCCCAGCGCCCTGTCTTCTTTATAAGTATCCAGTGCCCAGTCTAATGGAAGCTGATTTTCCTATCGGCAAGATTCGTAATATCGGGTTCATTGCCCATATCGATGCTGGCAAGACAACTGTAACCGAACAGGTCCTTTACGCCACCGGCCGCATCCACCGTGCTGGTGGTGTCGATGACGGTAATACCGCCATGGACTGGATGGAACAGGAAAAGGAACGCGGCATCACGATCACCGCGGCGGCCACCACCACCTATTGGAACGACCACCGCATCAACGTGATCGACACCCCAGGTCACGTGGATTTCACTGCTGAAGTAGAACGCAGCCTAAGGGTCTTGGACGGCGGTATCGTCGTACTGGACGCGGTTGCCGGTGTGCAGTCCCAGTCGGAAACGGTCTGGCGGCAGGCAGACACCTACAAGGTCCCCCGTATCGCCTTCGTCAACAAGATGGACCGGGTCGGTGCCAACTTTGAGCGCACCATCGAGTCGATCCGCAGGCGACTGAACGGTAACCCTGTCGCCATCCAGATTCCCATCGGCGCTGAAGACCAGTTCGCCGGTATGATCGACCTAATCACAGGTATGGCGACCGAGTTCCCCGTGGGTCGTGTGAACGAAGGCAACGTGGAACGCCCTGACGACACGCCGATTCCCGCTGCCTACCAAGAGCAATATGAGCAGCTCCGCGAAGTGATGATCGAGAAGATCGCCGAGACCGACGATGTACTTCTCGAAAAATTCCTTGACGGCGAAGAGATTAGCCAGCAGGAGTTGGTAGACGCGCTGAGGCAGGCCACAGTCGATCACAAGATCGTTCCGGTTATGTGCGGCAGCGCCATGTTTGCCAAGGGCGTGCACAACCTTTTGGACGCCATAGTTGAATACCTGCCCTCTCCTGCCGATGTCCCGGCTGTGGAAGGCACAAACCCCCGGACGGAAGAAATCGAACTTAGGAACCCTGATGCCGCAGAACCTCTCGCCGCCTTGGCCTTCAAAGTGGCCACTGATCCTTATGTGGGGCGTTTGGTGTTTCTGAGAGTCTATTCGGGCACGGTTAAAGCTGGTGCTGTTGTCAACAACATCACCAAGAACGACCGAGAGCGCATGGGTCGGCTGCTGCGGATGCACGCCAACTCAAGGGAAGAACTAGAAGAAGTAACGGCAGGCAACATTTGTGCCGCCATTGGACTGAAGAATACCTTCACCGGTGACACCATCGGTTTCCAAAATGATGGTGTGATCCTGGAACCGCCACGGTTCCCGAAACCGGTAGTATCGGTCGCTGTTGAGCCCAACACCAAGCAGGACCAAGACCGCTTGGCCGATGCCCTTAGGAAGTTGGCCGACGAAGACCCTACGTTTTTGGTCAACGTCAATGAAGAAACTGGCCAGACAATCATATCTGGCATGGGTGAACTCCACTTAGAGGTTCTGGTTGACCGGATGCGTCGCGAGTTTAGCGTGGTTGCCCAGGTCGGCATGCCCAGAGTCTCTTACCGTGAGGCGCTGACCGAGCCCAAGGAAGTCGAAGGTCGGTTTGTCCGGCAGACCGGCGGTCACGGTCAGTTCGGTCACGTGATATTGCAACTCACTCCTCTGGAACAAGGGGCCGGTATAGTATTTGAAAACAGCATCACTAGGGGTGCCATTCCCAGGGAATATATCCCTGCGGTGGAGAAGGGTGTGAGGGACGCTCTGGACAACGGACCTCTAGCCGGTTATCCTCTGGTGGACCTAAAAGTAGCCTTGGTGGACGGGAGCTTCCATCAGGTAGACTCCTCTGAAATGGCTTTCCGAAGTGCTGGGATGTTGGCCATCAGGGAGGGTGCGCCCAAGTGCTCGCCCGTCCTGTTAGAGCCCATTGCGGATCTTGAGGTGGTAACCCCGAGTGAATATCTCGGCGACGTTATCGGAGATCTGGGAACACGGAGAGCGCAGATTCAAAACATCGAGGCTCAAGAAGACCTGCAGTCGGTTAGGGCGTTGATTCCGTTGGGCGAGACGTTCTCCTATACCACTGCGCTTCGGTCGCTAAGCCAGGGTAGAGCTTCGTACTCGATGGAATTTAAGTATTACGAGGCAGTGCCAGACCATATCGTGAAAACGTTGGTCACTACCTAGGCTTATACCAATCTAACACTCCAGCAGACTAAACCTAAAGAAAAAGAGAAGTCCGAAAAGTAGGCATATGGTAACTCGGCAGAAAGTACGGATCATATTGAAAGCGTTCGACCATAAGATGTTGGACCTTTCCACCG
>CAYVIG010000275.1:0-3323 GCA_964451445.1 uncultured Dehalococcoidia bacterium | reverse complement strand
ATTCTCGGCCGAGTTCAGCCGCGCTTTCAACCCCGTTTTGGATCGTCAAGATCGTGCTGTCGTTTCCCACCAGAGGTTTTATGAACGGAATCGCCTCTCCGTTTTGATACGCCTTTACAGCAAAGATAACCAGATCCACCGGACCAACCCTGGACGGATCATCGGTGGCGTTCACTTTGGCTGTGAAATCGCTATTCTGCTGGATAAGTTTAAGTCCGTTTTGTTGTATGGCAGCCAGGTGTGCTCCTCTGGCAATCAGGGTAACGTCGGCCCCGGACTTGGCCAGCAGGGTACCGTAACAGCCGCCGATACCACCTGCGCCCATGATCGCTATCTTAATGAGATTGCCAACTTGGGCATGTTAAATTACCCCGTCAGATTGCATTTGTTCCAGCTCGTCCTGGCTGATACCGCCGATTGATTGGAGTATCTCTGCGTTGTTGGCGCCAAGTAGTGGCGGTTCGATGTTTGGGTTATCAGGACCGTCGGCAAACTTGATTGGTGTATTGACCGTCCGGAAGATGCCGCCAAGGTTGTTTCCGCCGTTTACAAACATGCCTCGGGCATCTAGGTGAGGGCATTCGTCCAGGTCTTTCTGGTTCTGTACTATGCCCATAGAGTACCCGATGCTGGTTAGTTGGGTCGTCACTTCTTCCTTGGTACGCTCCGACGTCCAAGCCTCTAGTTCAGGGACGAAGTTGTTCATATAGAAGTCGCCGCTGATGCCGACGCCTAGATAGCGCTCGTCATCGATCAGGTCCTCTCGATTCAAGAACCGCCAGAGGACCTTCCATTTTTCCGGGCCACCTGCTCCGGCAAGCACCACATAACCGTCTTTGGCTTTGAGGGCCAACTGGGCACTCAGCATGTTATTCCGTTCGCGTCCTGATATGATTCCCGTGGCCTGGTAGAAGGGCACGGTGCTGGTCAGATGGGCCGCCATGCAGTCGTACATGGCCATGTCGACGAACGAACCTTCGCCAGTGCGGTGCCGCTTTTCCAGGGCCATCATCACGCCAAGGGCCGACCAGACTCCAGGGACAGAGTCGCCGACGTTGTCGCCCACCATCTGCGGGCCGCCGCCGGGCTCGCCAGTGACCGTCATCCACCCGCCCATTCCCTGTACGCATGGGTTGTTGGCCGGCCAATCGGAATACGGTCCTGGAGCGGGGCCGTCAGGGTCGCCGTAGCCGGTGATGCTGACGTAGACCAATCTGGGGTTCAGTTCTCTCAATACGTCGTAACCAAGACCCAGGCGTTGGAGAGCGCCGGGGCCCCAGTTGTCCAGGAGGACATCGGATTCCTTGGCCATCCGTTCGAACGCGGCTTTGCATCTAGGGTCTCGGAGGTCCAACGCCACGCTCTTCTTGTTTCGGTTGAGGCCCAGGTAGCGGGCGCTGACCCGACCGCCGTCGGGCCCATCAATGAATGGACCGTTGCCACGGCCACGTTCACCCACTCCCGGGCGTTCGATCTTGATGACCTCCGCTCCCATATCACCAAGGATCATGGACGCAAACGGGCCGGCCACTATATGTGTTACGTCCATGATACGGATCCCGGCCAGGGGCAGAGAGGGTGAGGTTGATTCAGTCGTCATGTAACCTAGCTTCCATAGTGGTATTCAGAGGTGTCCAGTCCCAGACCTTGAGATCCGAAACGTTTGCCGTTCTCAACATACCGGGCGGTCGGGTTCTGTAGGCGTTCAGCCTGTTTTTCAGACAGGGGTCGTATCTGGCCAGGAACGCCGATGACCAGTGAGTTGGCTGGGACTTTTCCTCGCACTATCGCACCGGCGCCAATGAAGACGTGGTCTTCGACGTCTGTGTCCTCAAGTAGGACGGCGTTGACGCCGATCAGCACGTTACTGCCCACCTTGCCGCCGTGGACCACTGCACCGTGGGTCATTAGTACGTTGTCGCCCAGCTCCAGGTGGTCGTCAGTATGGAGGACGGCGTTGTCCTGGATGGAGCAATTCTTGCCGATGATGATGTCTCCGTAATCAGCCCTGATCACTGCGCCAGGCCAGATGCTGGTTCCTTCACCGATCGTCACGTCGCCAACGATATAAGCTGCCTCACTGACAAAGGCAGACGGGTGTATGCGGGGGCTCTTTCCATCTAAGGACCGAATCAAAACGTTCCTCCAATAGATCAATAACGGGTGGTTGGTGCTTTTCCACAGGTGGGCGATTTGAGGTTCCGGCCAGGTTTGCGAATCAAATCGAGACCGCTTGAGGCAGAAAATCAAGGCCAGAGACGGGGTAAGAATACACTCCTATGCTGAGAACCGCCACTTTTCGTGCCTGAGATGGCTATTCTTAGGCGCGGTGGCTAGAGCACAAATACGCCGGTTAGCCAGTCTGCACCGGCTGTGCAGGCGTAGGAGAAAACCAAGAATTTCACGACCTTTCCCACCCACACTACGGCCAGGAACCCACCGATGGGGTAACGGAGCGCTCCAGCAGCGATACCGACCACGTCAAAGACCGGATTCGGCACCAACGAGACAACGAACAATAACAGCCAACCCCTGCGCCGCATCCATTGCTCCATCCGTTGGCAGAGGCGGCTTTTGGCCAGAGCGTCGTGGCCGGTATAACCCAAGTAGTAGCCGCTCAATTCGCCGGTGGTCTCCGCGCTTCCGGCAATTATGCCTACCAGGAATGGGTTCAGAAAAATGGCGGTGGCGCAGGCGGTTGCCAGGGCTGGAACAGGGATTACAAGTCCGGCGCTGGCAACAAAAGAACTGAGGGCGACTGCCCCGTAGCCCACTTGTGAGGCTCCAAAATTGTCACGAAGTAACAGCGCGGCTACAACAAAAAGAATTACAACGCTGAGGATCGCCACCCGGATAATGTTCTTCGGCTGACTCCAATTGAATCGGGCCGGAAGACTGGCCGCCCGGCCCACGAACCGCATCAAGATGCAGGGTTCTCCTGCTGGGCTGGATCGCTGTTTAGAAGATCTGTCAGCATGGGGTTAAAGCTGGGGGATTTCTCAATCTGAGGCCACTGGCCGCACTCGGGAATCACGTGAGTTTTGCATCGGGGTAATACCTTATCAGCTCTCTCTGCGTGAGCCACTGGGATTATGATGTCCTGGGCTCCCCAAATGGCCACCGTCGGTATCTTAACGTCCCTTAGTCTGTCCAAGATGAACCACTGTTTGCGGAGTCTCCGCAAGCTGATGCTGGAAGGAATCGCACGAAGCGCGGCCTTGCGTGCCCCCTGCAAAAGTTTAATCCGGTTCATCTCCGTTAGTAGTTCATCCGATACTGCTGGCGGATAGTAGAACAGACGCTTGTTGATTCCCATTTTGTCG
>CAYVIG010000274.1:0-3375 GCA_964451445.1 uncultured Dehalococcoidia bacterium | reverse complement strand
GGTTCCAGTTCCTCGTAGGAAACGGGCCAGTCATCGGCCACCCCTTCCAGAGTCTTTACCCGGAAGTCCGAGGGATGGAAACGGGGGAAATGCGCGCCCCAGTGAATCAAGCTGCCGCCAACGGCGTTATACATCAGTGGGGCGATAGGAGTGTCGTCTTCATTTATGGGATAGTCTTCTGGTAGTCCCCGAAAGCCAGGGTCTGGATGGAAATTCGTCTGCCAGTGGATCTGGGAATCGGCTTCTGATACGGGAAACGCATCGGTGGGAACCCATCCGCCCTGTTCCAGGCAGACCACGTTGATTCCAGCTTGAGCCAGACTCCAGGTGAATGCCGCTCCGGAAGCGCCAGCTCCAATGACTAATACATCCGCGATTTCCTCGTTGTTGGCCATGATGTTTCCTCACGTGGGTAGGGGCACGGTTCTATCGTGCCCCTAATATTTATTCGAATCGTTATCTAATGCTGACAGCTGATAGCTGTTGGCTGATAGCTCTCTAGCGTCGCTCGAACATGGCAGCCACACCCTGACCGCCGCCAACGCACATGGTTTCCAGGCCGAACTGGGCGTCCCTGGCCTCCATCTCAGTGAGAAGGGTAGTTAGGATGCGGGCGCCGGTGGCAGCGATAGGATGGCCCAGCGAGATACCGGAGCCGTTGACGTTCAGGTTGTCCTCGTTGGGGAGCTTCCATTCACGGAGGACAGCCAGTACCTGGGCTGCAAAGGCTTCGTTAAGTTCGATCAAGTCCATGTCACCGAGGGACATTCCAACCTTGTCCATCAGCTTGCTCACTGCTGGGACCGGGCCGATGCCCATGGTGGCGGGGTGGCAGCCGGTTACAACCCAGCCCTTGAGGAAGCCCATGGCCTCGAGGCCTAGTTCCTCTAGTTTATCCTCGGCTACCACCAGGCAGACCGATGCTGCGTCGTTCTGGCTGCTTGAGTTACCGGCAGAGACCGATCCGTCAGTCATCACCGGGCGTAGGCGTCCCAACACCTCCATTGAGCTGTCTCCCCGAGGGCCCTCATCCTTGTCAAAGACAACCGGGTCTCCCCGTCGTTGGGGGATCGATATGGGGACTATCTGGGAATCAAACTTGCCCGACTCCTTGGCGGCCACGGCGCGCTGGTGGCTGCGCAGTGCGTATTCATCCTGCTCTTCTCGGGATATCTCGTATTGTTTGGCCAGGTTCTCAGCGGTCTCTACCATGCCGCTGATGTAGCCAAAACGGTCTTCGGGAGAAATCGTCTCGCGAGCTCGGGATAGGCGGTCGTGGAGGGTTACTGAGCCGAACCGAGCGCCCCAACGGGATTCGTTCACATAAAATTCTGCGTTGCTCATGCTCTCGACACCACCGGCGACGACCACATCGGCGTTCTCGGTCTGGACCATCATGCAGGCGTTCAGGATGGCCTGAAGGCCAGAAGAACAACGGCGGTCCAACTGATAACCAGGCACTTCTATCGGAAGACCGGCCTTCAGCAATGCTAGACGACCAATAGCCGGGTTCTCACCGCTGGGGTACCCATGACCCAGGATCACGTCGTCAACCTTGGCCGGGTCAAGCCCACTGCGATCCAAAGTCTCTTTGATTACGGTACAGGCCAGCTCTTCAGCTGGAATATCTCTTAGTGCTCCGCCAAAATTGCCCACAGCGGTGCGGACCGGTGAAACGATGGCTACGCGACGCATAATGCACTCCTAGAAACGCCCTGAAAATTGTTCCCGTAATGATACCGTCTTTAGCGCGTGCGTGTCGAATGGCAAGGCCCATGAAGCCAGGCCTGTGGCTCGATGTGTAACAAGGCAATAAAGAGGGACGGCGGATGCAACGCAGTTCCTTTGAGGGGAATTTCAGAGGATTATATTTTTGGTCGCTTTTGGGAATTAGTTAGCAGTCGTTTAACGACGGGCGGTTTGACTTCCCTCTAACCGGTCTTCCAAGTCTTCAAGGGCGTCGAGCCAACTCACCGGCGCTAGATCCCTGGCTTTGTCCGGAATCATGTCGGCTGCAGACAGAAGGAACGAGGCTACCGAAGACCCAGTGACCTTCGCTTCCAGGTCATTGATTTCGTCTGTGCCGAGCGGTGAGTAATCAAGTACCTTTCCTGTGATTCCTTTGTCCAGAGATCGGTGATCAGAGAATCCCGCCATGCCAAGAACGATGCCCGTCACCAGAACGGCGCCCACCGCCAGGCCAGCGGCCATCCCGCCCAAACGGTCTGCCCATCCTAAGAACATCCCTTGGACCAATCTACTGGTGATGCGGGCTATGACCCAGGTGATGGCGACTGTAGCCGTTATCATAACTACATAAGAAAGCAGGGATACGAGTCCCTCATTGGCCGAATAAGTGGCCAGCCAGGACTCAGCGCCGCCCTTGAATTGGGTGACCGCCAGAATACCGGCAATAATCCCGATGCCGCAGGAAGAGGCGCGGATAAGACCGATCCACATGCCAATCAACCCGCCGGCTGCCAGCGTTCCAATAAGGACGAATTCCACCCAGTCCATCGCCATGCCCCTTCTACTGATAGATATTATGTACCCAACTCCCGACGAGAAATCAGGCAGCATCCAATAGACATAATGGCATTGAAAGTATTACCGCTGTATTAATTACTGTCCAAGCATCTGGCCTGGTCAACGTCGGGGGAAAGTCGTTCTATTGAGGTAGTTCTTTAGTGGTTGTTCTATGGAAAAAGAAAAAAGCCGCTTCTTTTGGGTGAAAAGATAACGGCCTTCTTCAGAGGGGTTTGGGAAATTTATCTTACTGACCAGGCCCTGGGCTGAACAACAAGGCAATGTCAGTGGACTCGATAATCGGCGTGTGGCGTGGCGTGTCTGTGAAACGGAATATCCGGGCCAAACTAAGCCTAAATAATATAATCATCGGGTGTATTTGGTAAGCACAACCCTCTTTTCTTGGATATAGAGATAACGAAATCAGTAGCTGGCGATCTATCTGATATAGATAGATATGTTAGGCAAGAATACCAAGAAAGGCGATTCTAACCCTAAAGATACGGTTCAAGGTTCCGGTTTAGACTCACAATTCCAATCGTTAATTGAAACTGCCATCGAAATTCTGGCGGTATTGAATGAACACGGTACATTTCGGTATTTGAGTCCGTCCGTTCTGCGGGTCACCGAATATTCCCCTGAAGAACTGATTGGTCAGAGTGCCTTTGCTCACATGCATGAAGAAGATGTCGATGAGCAATTGACGGTTTTCAAGGCCACGGTATCTAACCCTGATCAGGCCACCTACGCATTCAGGCGACGAGTTGATGGAAGAACCAGGGCTGCAGCTAAACTATAGGGTCTCCGACTAGACCTTTATCCTTGCTTTGTACCACTGATAAGGTCCAG
>CAYVIG010000273.1:0-3376 GCA_964451445.1 uncultured Dehalococcoidia bacterium | reverse complement strand
CGATTATGACGGCGGACAAATGCTCGAGTCAGAAGCTTACGACAAGAATTTTGAGCTAGTTGATCTAGTAGAATCAGCGGGTTGGGATTATATTTGGCTTGGAGGAGGCCACTTTTCCACGCAAGCAAGCATGGATCCTCAGGTTCTCATGCTGTCGGCTGTCATAGCCGCGCGCACGAAAAATATCAAAATCGGATCGTCGATCCATCGCCCATTGATGAAGTTGCCTGCAGAGGAATTATCGGAGAGAGCACTGCCTCATGAACGGTACTCCTTCGATAATCTTATGCTAGACGATCCTTTCCAGACCGCGGAGCAGATATCCATCATAGACCAGGTCAGCAAGGGTCGGTTCATATACGGTGCGGGAGCGCGGTCTCGTGGCTCTGACGAACGTCGGGATTACTTTTATGAGTTCCTGGAGGTCATGAAACAACTATGGACAGAGGACCATTTCTCTGGCTTCGAGGGGAAGTACTACAACTACCCTCCATTCTACGAACCATACCTGTCCATCCCCAAGCCCTACCAGAAGCCCTATCCTCCCATGCTGCTGCCCGTAGATAGTTCGGAAAGTTTTGTCCCTATGGGCACCATGGGCTACAAGATCGCTATCGGGGCCGGAAGCTCCACCCACAATCTCAGGGGGACTACCGTCCAGCTAGAAGACGTTAAAAGCTACCGGAAGGCCTGGAAGGACGCTGGACATGAAGGCGAACCGACCACCGTGGTCCGTATACCGACTCTGTTAGCCGACACGAAAGAGGAGGCCGAACGCTTGAGTGACGACCTAATGGTTCTGGCCAGACGCTATTTTAATGGACGAATCGGTATTGGAAGTACCGACGCTGGCTCCGCCAGTCCTGACACTACTGAGGAGGTTAACCTGTTTGGGACCGCTGAAGATGTGGTCGACAAGATCGAAGTGCTCAGGGAGCAATACAGCACCGACGAGATCATGTTCGAGGTCAACTGGACGTCTTCGGTCCCTCGCGATGTTGTGACAAACACCGTACGGATCCTCAGTGACAAGGTTATACCGAAGTTCAAATAACATCAAAAGGCTTGTAAAGAATCGCCATCTAGGATAACTACTCCTAGTATTTAGAGATAATCACTTAAGATCCCGCCGATCCCCTGGGAATCGGCGGGATCATTCGCACTGAGGGATAACTTTTTCTGCGAAGGGTTTCACGGATTCCACCGCCGTAGAATCCTACACGGTACCGAAAGAGAAATACGCTCCCAAGTAACCAATAAAGTGGTCCATCGGAACCCTGAAATATTTGCTACGCATTGTTCCAGGGTTCCGATTGATAGATAGGATTGTATTCAGTGCGTACCAGTTTGAATAAGCAAGATCAGCTCGGGATGAACTGATTATTTCGGATTGTATTTCTTGATTTAGCTACACACGGTGAGATGCGTCGAACTATGAACAGATAAATTAAGAGTTATGAGGCCCGTTACTCTTCCCAGGGCATCCTTTCTATGGCGTTTCCACGATCCTTTGACTCCTCCTGTCCGCCTCCAGAAAGTACTGGATCTGGTCTCTCCGCAGTTCCGATGCTGCCGTCACTAAAAATAACACCATCTTCGCAGTAAGCCTCTATAAGCCCACCGCCGAATTGTTGTTGGTATAGGTTCGCATACAATCCACCTTTTGCCAGCAATGCTTCATGGGAGCCGTGCTCGACTATTTGTCCCTGGTCTATCACGTAAATAACATCAGCCGCTATGATGGTCGACAGACGGTGGGCAATGACCATTGTGGTGCGGTCTCGCATCAAAGGCTGTAACGCTGACTGCACAAAACGCTCACTAGCCGTGTCCAACGCGGAGGTCGCCTCGTCAAGTATAAGCACCCGCGGCTGGTGCAATATCACTCTAGCTATGGACAGGCGTTGTCTCTCGCCGCCTGATAGTCGGAAACCCCTCTCGCCCACCACGGTTTCGTAACCGTCCGGCATTTCCATGATTCGGTCGTGGATGAAAGCCGCCTTAGATGCCGCGATCATCTCTTTCTTGGTGGCTTCTGGGCGGCCGTACAAAAGGTTGTGCTCCATGGTGTCATGGAAAAGATAACTATCTTGAGTTACAAATCCGATTAGTGCCGCCAGGTCTGATTGATTAATCTTCCTGACGTCTTTCCCATCGATCGAAACTGCCCCCTCTGTTACGTCGTATAGCCTGGGCACTAGATAGGCCAGGGTCGTTTTGCCGGCACCGCTGGGGCCAACAAATGCTGCTAACTGGCCTGGTAAAATATCCAAGCTGACTCCGTCCAAAGCCCATTGTCGGGAGTCGTATTCAACATCCGTGTCATCCTCGTCACTGGCTACCCCATGAGAACGGGCGTAGTTTACACGAACCGAATCAAAGGTGATTTTCCCAGAGACTTTTTCAAGGTCCAGCGGTTCGGCGTCTTGGGCATCTACGATGTCTTGCTTCAAGTCCAGATAGCCGTAGATACGCTCGAATAACGCCAAGGACGATTGCAACTCTACCGACACCTGTAATAGTCGACCCACAGGGAAATACAACCTGCTTTGGAGAGTAGTGAAGGCGATTATGGTGCCAGCAGTCACAGGTGTAGCACCGGCGTCTGAGATTAAGTACCCAGCCAAGAGGTATATGAACGCGGGAGAGATAGAAAGGAAAGTCATCACCACAGCGAAGAACGAGTGGCCTATCATCTGCTGGCGGACCGCCAGATCGGACAACTCTTGGTTATGGCGGTGGAAGTTGGCCATCTCTTGGGTTTGTCTCCCAAACAACTTGGAGAGCATGATGCCCGATACCGACAAAGTTTCTTGAGTGATAGCGGTCATCTCGGCCATAGAACGCTGGGCCTCAGAGGTAACAGCTCGTCGACGTTTACCTACAAACTTGGTCAGTCCGAAGAATAAAGGCACCGTAGCCACTGCCACGACAGTTAGCTCCCACGAGAGGATTAACATGGCGACCAATGTGCTTAAGAATATGACTGTGTTGGCGACAGTATCAGTCAGAGTGCTAGTGACTACTGATTGGATACCTCCAACGTCATTGGAAACCCGCGATTGAATCTCTCCGGTTCGGGTACTAGTGAAGAAACCCAAAGACATACCCTGTAGGTGAGCATAGACGTCGTCACGCAAGTCGCGCATGACGCTCTGGCCTACATGGTTGGTCATGTAAGTCTGAAGGACACCCATCAGCCCATTGAGAATTGCGATGGACGACATTATGGCAGCCAACACCCAAAGAAGATTAATGTTGGGGTCGCCCGCAGATGGGAAGAGCGCAGAGTCGAATACAGTCTTGACTAGTAGCGGGTTAATCACTCCGATGCTAGCTGTCAGCAGTATCAATACAGTGACAGAGACCACTTGGA
>CAYVIG010000272.1:0-3404 GCA_964451445.1 uncultured Dehalococcoidia bacterium | reverse complement strand
GCCCAGGGGCTGCTGGGTAATCTTGGAGTAGGGACCGGTGGACCGAGCGTGAATCTTGTCCTCAAGCAAGTGGATGAGCTTCAAGATATAGATGTTTCCAACGGTTACCAGTTGGTCGAAGTTCTCTCCGGACCGGCCGTCGCTGAGCTCGAACTTACCAAAGGTCGGCGGCGCGATACGTTGTTCGCGGTGCACGTCGATGGCGGCTCGCTGCATCTCCACCAGGTTCATGTCCTTGGCGTCGACACCTGCCTCGTCAGTCAGCCACATCCTAAGACAGGCTTCTTGAGCGTGGCCGAATTTCGATTCGTCGAAGATCAGCCTGGGATCGTAGCCCCTTTCTTCCAGCCAGCGGTCCACCTGGGGGTAGTCCACCTCAGGCAAAATCTCCTTGGTTCCGATGTGGGCAGCGCCGGATTGCTCCGTGAACCACACGCGGGCCAAGGCATCTTCGATCTGTTGGTCTCCGGCGCCATCAAACACCGGAGTGTTGGCCCGGAAGTTCAGTCCACGGGCGGCCCAGCCCAGGTGAGTTTCCAACACCTGACCCAGGTTCATACGAGAGGGAACACCAATGGGGTTCAAGATGATGTCTACAGGAGTGCCGTCAGCCATGTAGGGCATGTCCTCTTCCGGCAAGATCCTGGCAACGACGCCCTTGTTGCCGTGGCGACCGGCCATCTTGTCGCCAACGGATATCTTCCTTGTCTGTGCGATCCAAACCCTGACGGCTTGGTTGACGCCCGGCGACAGATCGTCGCGGTTTTCACGGGTCAGTACTTTGACATCGATGACCTTGCCGCGCTCCCCGTGGGGCACGCGCAAGGAGGTGTCTTTCACGTCCCGTGACTTTTCACCGAAGATTGCACGGAGGAGTTTTTCCTCTGCGGTTAACTCGGTCTCACCCTTGGGGGTTACTTTGCCCACCAGGATGTCCCCAGGACCGACATCGGCGCCGACTCGGATGATTCCGAAGTCGTCCAGGTCGCGTAGGCTGGTCTCACCCACGTTGGGAATGTCTCGGGTGATTTCTTCGGGACCCAGCTTAGTCTCCCTGGCTTCCATCTCATGCTTTTCAATGTGGATGGACGTGAAGTAATCGTCGCGGTAGAGTCGCTCACTGACGATGATCGCGTCTTCGTAGTTGTAGCCTTCCCAGGACATGAAGGCGACCAGCACGTTCTGGCCCAACGCCAACTCACCGTGGTCGGTGGAGGAGCTGTCAGCCAGTACGCTGCCGACATCCACCACGTCGCCCTTGGTGGCGATGGGGCGTTGGTCAAAACAGGTTCCCTGGTTGGTCCGGGAGAACTTGATAACCGGATGCGGGAATTCCACGCCATCTTCATCGGTCACGATGATCTCGCGTCCGGTGACAGACGTGACCACGCCGGCAACCTCAGACAAGACTAGCTGTCCGCTGTCGCGTGCTACGCGGCCCTCAATACCAGTACCGACCACTGGCGCCTGGGGGCGCAGCAGAGGCACAGCCTGACGTTGCATGTTGGAACCCATCAGGGCCCGGTTGGCGTCGTCGTGTTCCAGGAATGGGATCAGTGCGGCGGACACGCTCATGATCTGCATGGGTGAAACGTCCATGTAGTCGATCGTGTCAGCACCTTCTTGGGTGTATTCCTCACCCACCCTCAATTCAACGCGGTCTTGGACAAACTGATTCAGGTGGTCCAGTTCTGCGTTGGCCTGAGCGACCTTGAAGTCCTCTTCTTGGTCGGCAGACAGGTAGATGACCTCGCTATCCTGATGGGCAACAAAGGGCTGCACCTGAATCATCGTGCCGCTCGGCAGTTGTTTCAGTGCGTTGATCTTGTTGGCGCCGATTGCCCGGCCCTTGCCAACTATTGTCTTACCGTCAGCATTCAGAACCGATTCCGTGACTGTCCGGCCCTTGAGGTCGTCCGAGTCGTTGGGCAGGCTTCTGAACACCCTCCGGTACGGAGATTCAATGAAACCGTAGGGGTTGATTCTGGCAAAGGAGGCCAGGGAACTGAGCAACCCGATGTTAGGACCTTCAGGTGTCTCGATGGGGCAGATACGACCGTAGTGGGAGAAGTGAACGTCCCGCACGTCGAATCCAGCTCGTTCTCGGGACAGACCGCCAGGGCCTAGTGCGGAGAGGCGACGTTTGTGTGTCAACTCTGCCAAGGGGTTGGTCTGATCCATGAATTGGGATAGCTGGGACCCGCCGAAGAATTCACGTACAGCAGCAACCACCGGGCGGATGTTCACCAACCCCTGAGGTGCGGCGGCTTCCGGGTCCACCAGGGTCATCTTTTCTTTGACCATTCGCTCCATGCGGAGCAGGCCCACGCGCACCTGGTTCTGGACCAGTTCGCCCACCGCTCTCACGCGGCGGTTGCCCAAGTGGTCGATGTCATCTGGGTGGCCTTCGCCTTGGTTGATCCGAATCATGGTCCGGATCACCGAAACCACGTCGTCCAGGGTCAAGGTCATCAGGTCGTTGCTGCCACCCTGTCCGAGGCGGCGGTTCAGCTTATAGCGGCCCACGCGACCCAGGTCGTACCGGCGGGGACCGAAGAACAGGTTGCGAATTAGTGTGCGCGAGTTCTCCAGGCTGGGAGGTTCACCGGGCCGGAGGCGGCGGTAGAACTCGATCTGTGCAGCGGCGATCCGTCGAGCGGCATCGCCGTCAAATTTTTTGTCTTCATGCAGCCATTCCCAGAGGGAGCGGAGATCGTCTTCTTTGAAGT
The DNA here is from genome assembly GCA_964451445.1 of uncultured Dehalococcoidia bacterium. Classification (GTDB taxonomy): domain Bacteria; phylum Chloroflexota; class Dehalococcoidia; order Lucifugimonadales; family UBA3495; genus UBA9611. The sequence continues at coordinate 675 of CAYVIG010000272.1, read as the reverse complement.
TCAGATCCTTGGCCTCAAGGACTGGGTCCTTGTCCAGGGTTGTCTGCATGTATGGGTGAATCTCGTCTGTGTCGATATCGGAGAACAGACCCATCATTTCTTCGTCGCCGGCAACACCAAGGGCGCGTAGGAAAGTGGTTGCGGACACCTTGCGCTTGCGGTCTACCTTTACCGAGACGATGGTCTCAAATTCCAACCAGGCGCCACGAGAGGGGATCAGCTTGGCTGAACAAAGGTTGCGATTGCTGATCGCGTGCCGTTCCTGGACGAAGTAGATGCCAGGGGAACGCACCAACTGGCTTACGACCACACGCTCGGCACCGTTGATGATGAACGTGCCGTTATTGGTCATCATGGGGATGTCACCCATGAATATCTCTTGCTCTTTAATCTCACCGGTCTCTTTCATGACCAGGCGAGTCTTCACGTAGAGAGGCTGGGAGAAGGTAATCTCCCGTTCCTTGGTCTCTTGAGGGGTGTACTTGGGATCCCGGAAATAATGCTCTAGGAAATGCAATTCATACTTATTGCCGGTGTAATCGGCGATAGGAGATATTTCTTGATATACTTCGATCAACCCCTCGTCCTTCAGCCAATCCCAAGACTGAATCTGACTTTGAATCAGATTGGGGACGTAAATGATCTGAGGGATCTGTGCGTAGGTCTTGACGTCGG
>CAYVIG010000271.1:0-3424 GCA_964451445.1 uncultured Dehalococcoidia bacterium | reverse complement strand
TAAGTGAAAGCTCTTCCTCCATTTTTAGCTGGTTAGCAAATCGATTAAGCTAAAGGGAAACAATATGCGATTGCAAGGAAAGGTAGCCTTGATCACAGGTGCCGCTCGCGGACAAGGCGCTGCGGAATCAAGGCTTTTCGCTCAAGAAGGAGCTAAAGTCGTGCTTGCCGATGTGACCGACCAAGAAGGAATCGCGGTAGCCACAGAAATTGCTGAGGATGGGGGGGATGCCATCTACGTCCATCTGGACGTAACCAACGAAGCTGAGTGGGAAGCCGCAGTTCTTGAGACTGTGTCTAAATTTGGGAAGTTGGACATATTAGTTAATAACGCTGGTATCTGGCGACGCGGCCACGTCACAGAAACTTCCTCTGAACAATGGGACAACATCCTAGACGTCAACTCCAAGGGAGTGTTCCTGGGTACTAAAGCAGCTATCCCCGAGATGAGAAAAGCAGGCGGCGGCTCGATAGTAAACATATCTTCCACCGCAGGTCTTGTCGGAAGCAAAACAAGCGCTGCTTATTCTGCTTCTAAAGGCGCTGTTCGAATCTTCAGCAAGTCGACAGCCATTCAATACGCTTCAGAAGGGATACGAGCCAATTCTATCCATCCAGGGCCCATAGACACTGATATGGGAGACCAAGTTTGGCCTGATGCTACCAGCCGTGAAGCATCAATATCACGAACTGCGTTAGCAAGGATCGGCACCGCGAAGGACATTGCATACGGGGCATTGTATCTAGCCTCAGATGAGTCTTCTTTTGTAACCGGATCGGAATTGGTTATCGACGGCGGGGTTACAGCGCAATAATATAACCGCAATCTGACTAAAACACACGATCACATAAACTTTAATTTTGGCGATGCTGTTCATACGATATTAGTAATATTAGTTTTCTATTTCTCTTAGAAAATCTAGAATAACCGCATTCACCTTATTTGCTCCAAGTACAGGCATCATGTGCCGATGCCCTTCAAGAATTTGCAATCTAGAGTCCGATAGTGACTCCGTAATTCGTCTAGCCATAAGGGGAGTAGATCCGCTATCGTTTTCTCCAGTCATCACTAAGGCTGGGCAGGATATGCTAGATAATTGACCTACGGTACTTCTATCGCTTCTTGCGAATACAGGATAAGCCTTTAATTTAGCCTCGAAGACTCCATCTCGCATCCATCCAAAAATTTCTTCTATTGTGTCTAACCTGCTTTGTCTATCAAAATTAGTGAACCATCTATCGTTAGCTGATTCTATAAGATTATCAACCCCTCCTTTTAGCATTCCCTCAAGCCTTTTTTCGACTGCGGCAGTTTCTGATTCCGACCGTTCGTATACTGTATTAAGAAGCATCAGGCCTCTTAAATTATCGTGATGTTGAGTAGCATAAGCTTGGGATACCAATCCTCCCATTGAAAACCCTCCGAGCACAGGTTTCCCATACTCAGAGAGAAATTCGATTACCGTTTGTATTTGATTCGTAAAATCCATTAGATTTCTGTCGCCTTCCGGGTCCCAAGAACCTCCATGCCCTAACATATCCAAACAACAGACTCTATAGGATGAAGAAATCTCAGAAATTTGCGCTTTCCACATGCGAGAATCCATAAATACACCATGAACCAGAACCACTAAAGGGCCGTCCCCTGTCATAGAGATCTTGGTTCCATCAATCATAGTTTGTTCAGCTTCCATCAATTTGCTCTTATATACGGCATAATCTTTTTCAGTCCCACAAACGGTTTCCTTGGTCCTTCATATTGACGTTCTAAGTCTTCGTACCGTAACTATATCTATACTCACATTGTTAAATTCTAGATCCCTTAATGTTTGTAGCTTCTTAGACAATCCGGTCGAGTACCGACGATAGGAAATTTATCAGTAGTTTGTCCTTCTATTTATCACAGCCTAAAGTAATTAACAGAGAGTTAACAGCAAATTGCCTAACCGGTCCTAAAACCGACGTGTTCTCAATCCTATTCATCTCAACATTTAAGCCACACAGCTATATTCGGAGTACAACATGCAGAAAAGACTTCTAGAAGGAAAAATAGCAATCGTTACCGGAGCCGCCAGTCCTCGTGGTCTTGGCCGGGCTATGACCGAAGCACTAGTCCGAGCCGGAGCTAAAGTATCCATGATGGATATCAACAAACAATGGCTAGACGAGAGCTCTAATTACATGCGCGAGATTGCCGGTGACGAATGCGTAATGACACAGGTAGTGGATGTGTCGTCGATTGAAGAAGCCGAGCGTTCAGTAGCGCAGACCATCGAAGAAATGGGCGGCATCCACATCTTAATCAACAATGCTGGCATTGCGGTTCGCAAAATGTTAATCGGAGGTGAAACGGATAACAGATTTTGGGAGGTGTCCGCTGAAGAATGGGGACGAGTAGTTGGAGTAAATAGCAACGGTCCCTTTTATATGGCTCGATCCGTTGTTCCTCACATGCTTGAGCAAGACTGGGGGCGCATCATAGGTGTAACTACTAGTATGAATACCATGTACCGAGCAGGTGGCACTCCTTATGGTCCATCTAAAGCGGCCCACGAAGCGCTAATGGCTATGGCTTCTCGGGAACTGGAAGGCACAGGGGTCACCGTCAACGTTCTAGTACCTGGAGGAATGACCAGCACTAATCTTATACCAGACGATACCAGACACTTGCGTGAGAACATGATTGAACCCGATGTGATGCAGAAACCAGTTGTTTGGCTAGCTTCAGAGGAATCTTCTGGTATAACCGGCCAACGTTTTATTGGATACTACTGGGACGAAAATCTTCCTCTGGGAGAACGTCTGGCCAAAGCTGGAGCACCTATAGCTTGGCCTCAATTAGGTGCCCAAGCTATAAGACTGAACCAGTAGTTTTCTAGGATTAGTAAGGCTATGAATTAAAATCCTTGAGTTCTTCTAATTGCTTTGTTAGTGATTTGGTATCACAACACAAGTCTGAAGATCAAGCTAAAGATTTATTCAAAACAATAAAAAGGCCCCTCTGTAAATAGAGGGGCCTTTTTAAATACCGTTTAGCTGTTATTACTCTTTAGCTAGAGCCGCTTCTACATTTGCGACGACATCATCCGGAGCCCAGCTTTTCCAAGCTTCATTGTTTTGTAGATACCAAACGCCTGTTGCACTGTAGATCTCTTCAGAAGATTTACCATCATTGGTAAGACCTTCCTTGTTATCGGCATACCAAGCTTCCGCTGCCAATTGGTTTCCTGCACTCCAGTCCCAATTCTTAAAGAACGTAATTAACTCTGGAGCATCATTAACCAGCTCGGTGTTCATGGCAATCATAACTTCCGCTGCAGGGAATGAACATCCATGTATCGGCGAATTATCTGCACATGTTGATGGATCTGGTTGTTCCAGATCAACGTATCCTACTCCAGTCGCTAACTTATGAGCCAACGCCG
>CAYVIG010000270.1:0-3431 GCA_964451445.1 uncultured Dehalococcoidia bacterium | reverse complement strand
CAACCGGAAAGTAAATTTGTGGAGACCATCGGGGTCAACCACCACTATTTGGAGTGGGGTAACCCCGACAACCCCAAGGTGTTAATGTTTCATGCCGTTGGCATGTGTTCTCAGATTTGGAACTTCGCCGCCAAAGACCTGGCAAAGGACTACCATGTGTTTTCCTTCGACCTAAGAGGCCACGGCGACACTGAAACTCCTGAGGGCGGGATAACCTTTAAGCAGATAGGCGCAGACACAGCATCGGTTATTCAAGCGTTAGGGTTGGAAGGTTCTATCTGCATCGGCCATTCCGCTGGTGGGATGTCCATGCTGATCGCCGATTCCATGTTTCCCGGGATTATCGGCAAAGGTGTTCTAATCGACACCCGCGTCGGCGACAGCCCAATGGCGCTGCTCTCTCCCGAGGAACAGGAACTCCGTATGAAGCGGACCCTTCAAAAGAGGATGATCTGGGAAAGCCGGGAAGTGATGTATGCAGCCTACCGGGACCGCAGAGTGTTCAAGCCCTGGGCTGATGACGTTTTTGCGGATTACATCGAGGGCAACACCCGCATCTTGGAGGACGGCACCGCCCAATTGAAGTGCAAGCCGGCCGTCGAAGAAGAGTTCTATGCCAATCGAAGGCATCTGGATACGGAACGGGTGCTCCGAGGGTTGGGTGGTAATTACGTTTTGTTGGTGGGGGCGTATGATGGCGCACAATCAGCAGACGACGCAGCCGTGAAACACCTGACCAGAGAGGCCAAGGGGTTCCAGCTAAAGGAACTGGGCGCGGGCTCTCATTTTGTTCCCATGGAGCATCCTGACCTGGTGCTGAGAGAGATTCGGAACTTCATAGACTGATCAGGTGGAGTCTTTAAGTATCGCTCGACAATCATTCGATTAAAGAGGTATGAAAATTGGCCGAAGAAGAAGGCGGGTTTAGTCCACAGACAGTAATCAATTATCTGAAAGCAAACAACGTCACCCACGTTGTGTGGTTGCCGGATAGTGAGACGAATTTTCTATACACCCTTATGACTCAGGAGCCCTCACTGGAATTGGTGACCATCAGCAGAGAAGGACAGGCATTTTCCACCGCTGCTGGATTATCGGTGGGTGGCGCCAAGCCAGTCATCTTAATACAGAACACCGGTCTGATGGAGTCGGGCGACTCCATGCGGGGGTGGGCAATGGGCATGAACATACCGGTGGTTATGATGGTCGGGTATCGAGGTTGGACACGCCATGGCGTCGATACAGATACCGCTGCCACCTACACCGAGCATTTCATCCACGCCTTCAACATAAAGTATTACTTGGTTGAGAGCGATGCCGACGCAGACCGTATACAGGTGGCGTTTGATTTGGCAGAAAAGACCAAGCAGCCGGTGGCTGTCCTGATCGGTGACGAATTCCACGGCTTTGTCCAGCGGTAATTCGTACTCCAACCAACTCCAAACTCGATATGAATTTGTAGAGGACTGATGTTCCAAACAGCAGATATGTTCAAGGCCTTCGCACCCTTCCGGGGCAAAGCCATCGTGATCCCAGGTCGGGGCGGACGACATTGGATCAACCTTAGCGACCAGCCAGACCGGGATGTTCCCTTGGGTGATCCGGCTATGGGCGGCCACGCTTCATTTTCCTTTGGTCTTGCCATGGCCAGGCCCGACGAGAAAGTCATATTGTTTGACTCCGAAGGCGACATCCTGATGAACATGGGTGCCCTGACCACCATTGCCGAGAAAGACCCCAAGAATTTCTACCACTTTGTCCTGGATAACGGAGTGTACGCCACCACCGGCGGACAACCGGTGCCCAACGCAGAGAATGTCCGATATGACATCATCGCCAAGGGTTGCGGCTACCAGTCGACCTACTCCTTTGACAACCTGGAAGATTTCACCAACAACATTGAGCAAATCCTCAGCCAACCGGGGCCGGTCTTCGTCACCATGAAGGTTGCACCTGAGGTTGAGAACACCCCCATTAACCAGCGGGTGCGCTGGCAGAAGAAGACCCGGGATCAGACCATCGCCGACCTGCAAAAGGAACTCGGCCCGCGAAAGTCTTAAGTTGTTAAACACTAGTTCGGAAAACGCCCAACCACTGACTGGCATCAGGGTTCTGGACCTGTCCGGGGACTTGGGCGTTTATTGCGGTAAACTGCTGGCCGACGTTGGGGCCGACGTCATTAAAGTGGAAGCCCCCGGCGGTGATGCCATGCGGCGAACCGGTCCCTTTATCTCTGATGCCGAACCGCTTGAAGACAGCCTACACTGGCGTCATTACAACACCAACAAACGCAGCATCACCCTAAACATCGAGACTCCTGACGGTGCCTCACTGCTGCAAAGGTTGGCCGCCACGGCAGACGTAGTGGTGGAGTCGTTCCAGCCTGGTTACCTAGCCACCAAGGGGATGGCTTATAGTGACCTCGAAGACGGCAACCCAGGGTTGGTCTATGCTTCCCTGACACCCTTTGGGCAGTCTGGCCCGTACCGTGATTTCAAAGCCAGCGACCTGGTCGGGTTTGCCATGGGTGGATACATGTATGTCACTGGCTGGCCAGACACCCCGCCCAACAAACTCTGGGGCATTCAGGCATACCAAACCACCTCCAACCGGGCGTTCATCGGCATCCTCATCGCCCTTTACCACAGACTGGCTACTGGCCAAGGGCAGTACGTGGACGTGTCCATGCAAGAAGCCGTCGCCACCACCACAGAGCATGTGAACACGGCCTACAACTACACTGGCGAGAACGCCGTACGCTGCGGGTTCCGCCACGGTGGCCAGTTTATCGCCACTTGGCAGTGCAAGGATGGTTACGCCAGCATCACCACCAACACAGCAAAGGCCTGGAACGACCTACGGGCGTGGATGGACCGCGACGGCATGGCCGGTGATCTGATGGATGAACAGTACAACGACCGCTTTATCCTTCGGGGCGACAGCGGAGCCCATATAGAAGAGCTGATCGAAGCCTGGACGCTGACCCATACCAAGGGGGAAATTACCGAGTGGGGGCAGGCCAACCACCACCCCTGGGGGCCGGTCAGCACTGCTTCAGAATTGCTCGGTTTCGAGCAGCACTGGGAGCGCGGCTTCTATTCATCCCCTGCTGACGGAGATGAATTGGTCTACTCGGGGGCGCCGTACAAGATGTCTGAGAACGGTTGGCGACTAAATTCCCTGGCACCACAGATCGGCCAGCACAACTACCAAGTTTTTTGCGAAGAGCTGGGTCTGTCGCCCGACGACCTTCAAACTTTGATTTCGAATGGGGTTGTCTAACATGATTGAAGCTGGCGGGTTGGCTTTGAAGGGCGTCAGGGTGTTGGATTTCACCTGGATCCATGCCGGGCCGTCCGCCACACGCATACTCTCCGACCAGGGCGCTCAGGTGATCAAAGTCGAGTCCAATCAGGCCCTAGCGGTGGTCG
>CAYVIG010000269.1:0-3451 GCA_964451445.1 uncultured Dehalococcoidia bacterium | reverse complement strand
CCATAACGACAAAAGTTTCTCCGGGATATACTTCGAAAGATACATCGCGAAGAGCCACTACTAAGTTTAATTCTTCCTGTATTTCAGCACGGGTTTGGCTAATGTAATGTTCTTCAAGAGCAGTTTGAGGATTTTTACCAAATACTTTCCACAATGAATTTACGGATATGATTGGGGTGGTTCCGTATGTTTTATCGGTATTCATTTGCTTCTCCTGCTGCGAGTTTCCCATGTTAGGCTGGCACTTGTTGCGATGTCGCAACGCCGTTCTTATAAATCTCTAAAATTTGATTCCGCCATTGATCAAGGGACCAACTATAGTCATTGAGAGCCCATATTGTGGCAGTGCTTTGTATCATGCCCAGAAAAGTGAAAGCAGCGGCGTCGACATTTAAGTTTTTATGAAAGTCTCCTTCACCTACACCTCGACGCATCACTTCCTTTATTGATTCTATGTACCGATCTAGCATTTCACGTATACGGTGTGACAACCCAATGCCTTCAAAACTCATAGCGCCAGCTACAACAATGAAAGACACGCCCCTCGAGCCTTCTACGTCGGCTAAATGGGCTTCCAGGATGCATTCTAGGACTCGTAGAGCATTGGGTTCTGTCGTTTGTGCTGATGCAACGCATGCCAATAGGTCATATTCCAAGTCGTTTACTAATTGGTGAAGAATCTGTTGTTTGCTGGAGAAATGACGGTAAATGGCTGCTTCGCTAAAACCCACAGTTTCGGCGATAGCATCGATCGTTACTGCCTCCATTCCTTTATCGATGATTAGCTTTCGAGCGGCCTCTATAATCTGTTGTTTGCGTATAGTAGTGGTTTGACGTACCAAGACAACACCGCCAATTGACGTAAGTGAGCGAACGCTTACAAACTATAGTTAATGAACGCGTATGTCAAATCGGCAGACCTGATTCTTGTCGTGAAAAAAGTCAGCAGGGGTAGACTTCGTTAAGAGCTGTAACCTGTCGTGAGTTAAGATACCATCCGGACGCAGCGCAATTTTCAATGGTTCGCCTAACGCTATTACTTTTGGGAATCACTACGAGATTAGCTTGAGACAGGCACCAGTTTAGTGCTACTTGGGCTTGCGTTTTACCGATGTCCTGGGCTATCTGCTTAAGAACTTTGGCACCTTTGTCCGAACGATAATTAGATTTTGCGGAAAGTGAGCCATCAGCGAGGGGCGTGTAGGCAATAACAGTAATGTTGTTGTCTACACAATAGGGGATCAAGTCGCGTTCGATTTCCCTTCTTTTGAGGTTATAGAGAACTTGATTGGAGACCAACGGGTTCTTACTCATGACATGCTGAGCTTCTCTCATGTCTTCGACAGAAAAATTACTAACACCGATGTAGCGGATCATGCCGCGTTCAACTAATTCCTCCATAGCTCCCATAGTCTCAGATATCGGTACTGACCGGTTAGACCAATGTATCTGGTAGAGGTCAATTACATCTTGCTCCAACAGACGTAGGCTTTTTTCAGCCGCTTTAAGCACTTCGTCGTAACGCAAGTTACTGCCTAAGACCTTGGTTGCTAGAAAAACCTTGTCGCGATGGTCTTTGATGGCCACTCCCACTGCGTTTTCAGTCTTGTACATCTCAGCGGTGTCAATTAAATAGGCCCCGAGCTCTATGCCTTTCCTAAGAGGTTCTGAACCGCCTTGGTACTTCCAGGTGCCTAGCCCGATTTCAGGAATCATCTCGCCGGTACTGCCCAGTTCTCGATATTTCAAATGAATGCCCTCGTGTTGAATCAGAGGCTGCTATGGTATACCAGATACCATAGAGTGATACCAATAACCTTTTGAGAATAAGCCAGCGAGGTGCAGCCATGGAATTCAAAGACGTTCAGCCCCATTTCGAGTCCAACCACCGAGGGGTGATAACAACCTTTCAAGCTAATGGCGCGGGGCATTCCAGCATCGTGGTCTGCGGGGCTTACAAGGGGGCCGCTGCTTTTGTAATCGTAAATGGGACCTCGGCCAAGGTTCGCAACCTACGGAGAGACCCCCGATGCACAGTGATGTCGGTAACTGAGAACTGGCGAACTTGCGCGGTGGTTGAAGGCCAGGCTACGCTTATGGACTACCACAACACTGACCCGGAAAAGATGCGGGTTGAACTACGTGAGGTTTTCCGAGCCTGTGGGGACAAAGATCACCCTGACTGGGAAGAATACGACCAGGCTATGGCCAAACAGGACGCTGTAATCGTGCTGGTCAAACCGGATCGCGTCTACGGGAAGATGCGATAGATATTACGGGAATGGAAGTGTAGCGTCGGAAAGACTAACCAGTTCACCTCTCTGGTTAATGCCCTTGACCCGGCAGGTTAGAATCTTCTTGCCGCCCTCTTCTTTTTTGCCGGTTATCTCGCCTTGGAAGATGACGGTGTCACCACCTCGGAATGGCGTGATGGCCCGCATCAATAGGCTGCCACCGGCGTAAAAGCTGCTGATTGGGAATGACATTTCTAGGTTCTGATCCACGTAGGACATCGTGGCCGGACCTGAATTGGTGACTCCGGCGAAGATGTTCTGCTTGGCGAAGTCCTCGTCGGTGTGGATGTTACTATCGTTCTTGCGACCGGCCAACCGGAAATCGTTCTTCCGGATCATGATCTCTTCGCTCTCGGTGATGGACAGTTCGGGTAATATGTCGCCGATGGACGCTGAGCTGAATTCCAATAACGCAGAACTGGTGGCCGCGGGTGTTAATGCCACGGCTTCTGAGCCGTCACTTCTGGTAGGAACGGAACGCTGTCCTTTGGCATACTCAAAAATGCACGTGTAGTCATATTCTGCCGCTTTCTCGCCGCGCTGATTGATGGCTTCTACCCGAAAGGTGACAAACTTACTGCCCCGGCGCTCGTACTTCTCCAGCACCTTACGCTGACCGGTAATCACATCTCCAGGAACGACGGGCACGTACCAACGGGCTTCGCACTTAGCGAAGGGAGTCTGGCTTCGAGATATCTTGGACACCTCAAAGGCAACGTAGCCGTTGGCTGAGGCAATCTCCTCACGGAGCAGGGGGGCATAAGTCATGACCATGGTGGGCATGGCCACCAGATCACTTCCACCAGTCTGGTATCTGGGGTCATCATTCAGAGCAACCCGGGCATATTCCGCGATGTTTTCGGCAGTAATCCCAACAGTTGTCTCATTGCCGATCTGACCGGCTTCCACCGCGTCGAACGTCCACAATCTTTCCTGTTGCTCAACCATGCTTGGTTATGCTCCTGTTATCCATGACTAGATGTGCTCATATTCTAACGCATCGAGGGTGATTTCAGTATCGAACGATCGTTACATGGGCCGAATTGCTCTGACCAACGTTGTTCGGGAACCTTCCGAAGCGTCTGCGACAATGAAATCGATGCTCACTCCCCGTTTCGAGGCTAGCTAAATTCCCTTCTCAACGGCTACAGCAGATT
>CAYVIG010000268.1:0-3469 GCA_964451445.1 uncultured Dehalococcoidia bacterium | reverse complement strand
GCCAATATGACCGCGCCCGGCGGCTTCGCGCAACTGGCCAGCGCCTACCGCGCCTGTAGCGGGCACTGCCGATAGCCATAAGGAGCCTAAAACCGTCATGAATTTCGCTCTATTTCTCCCAGCCTCTTGGGCAGACAAGGACACGGCTCACCAAAGCCGGATCTACGGAGAGGTCCTTGAACAGGCCCAATACGCCGAGGAATTGGGTTTTGAATCTCTTTGGATCGCCGAACACCATTTTAGCCGCTATGGGATATTCCCTTCATTGATGCCGATCCTTTCCCATATCGCCGCGCATACCGAGACCATTCGCCTGGGTGCCGGAGTCAGCGTGTTGCCGTTCCATCACCCGATCCGCCTGGCTGAAGAAGCGGCCATGGTGGACTTGCTCAGTAACGGTCGGTTGAATCTGGGCGTCGGTCGCGGTTCGGCCGACTATGAATATGAGAACTTCAAAGTTGATTTCGCCTCGCGGGACGATCGATTCCGAGAAGTTCTGGACATCGTTCTCGGATTATGGACCTCCGAGAACTTCACTTACCACGGCGAATATTACCAATTGGACGGGATAACGATCGCCCCACGACCATTGCAACAGCCACATCCCCCGGTGCATGTGGCCGTTTCCCGGACCGCCGCAAGTATAGACATCGCCGTCGCACGGGACATGCCAGTCTTAACGACCTATGCTACGGCTTTAGACGATACGTTGGAATTGATGCGCCTTTACTCCGAACGGTGTGCTGCTGCGGGCAAAGAGTCCAAGATGGCTGAGATGCCCTTCTTTCGCTTCATCTACCTGTCAGAGGACGAAAAGGAAGCCAAGGCCTATCCGGAAAAGGCCATAACCTGGGTCCGTGACCTCAGTGCCTACCGGCGAACGATAACAGAGGGCGATGAGATCAACATGGACTTGGACGAATGGAAGAAGACTCGGCCCGACGAACCAAAGGGTTACCAGTCTGAGATCGACAACAACTATTTCTGCACTCCGGCTCAATGCATAGAGCGCATCGCCGGACTGCAGAGAGACCACGGTATCAACTACTTCGGCGCCAACTTTGCCTTCGGCAGCATGGAACACGCCAAAGTCATGGCGTCCATGAAACTATTCGCCGATGAAGTGATGCCCAAGTTCCAGTAGGCCCCGCCGATAGCCTGCATCGGGGCATGTCACCCAGAGTGAAGTGAGAGGACTCTTTATGCCTCGTACTGCAGTCTCTCACCAGCAACGAGACTCTTCGGCTGATGCCTCAGAATGACAGGCGAATGAGCCAGCCCTGCCGACCAACCGCTCGTCCCGAGCCAGTCGAAGGATGCGCATGAGCCAAACTTATCCAGCCACCAGCTCCTCAACTGTAAGTTCAGGCATGCCTGCAACCCAGTTAGGGTCGCGCAGTTCCAGCTTGTTGCCACTGGGGTCAAAGAAATAAAGCTCCCGACCCGTGAAGAACCCCTGGGCACGGTGCACTAACTGGTCAATCGGCACCTGGCGTTCCAGCATCAACTTGCAGGCCTGCACCAGAGTCTCATGACTCACGGTGAAGGAATGGTGGACGTGCTCCTCAGACTGCTTCGCAACGTCCACCGGGTTCTTCCGCTCACATAGGAGAATACTGTGCCCGGCAACCTTGTAACAGGTCATCCGTGAGTTCCCCAGTCGACCCACATGCTCCAGGCCGAGAAACTCCCCGTAGAACTTCTCGGATTCTTCCAAGTTGTTCACCGGGATGGACCAATGGGTGACATCCTCGATTTGTAGAAGTCCCATTTATGCCTCAAATTCGTTATGAATCCAGATACTGAAAGCTCGATTCCAGGTTTTCGAAAACCTCGGAGTGAGAGGGAATCTCCATGATCGCCGCACCGGAGTAGCCCTTGGCGTCGAGGATGTCCCGCATCCGCAGGCAGTCCAGGTCGCCTTCGTCCACGCTGGTGTAGGTCTCGCCACGGCGCAGCTGCTTGAAGTGAACAATCTTGATCATGTCCAAGGGCAGTGCATCGAGTTCTGCCAGCGGGTCCGAGTCTGGGAAGCGGCGCAGTTGATTGGTGGGGTCGGGACAAAGTCCCAAGCCCAACCCGGCGACCTCGGGCACCATGCTCCGCACCAGTTCCACCAACATGGCCATGTTGCGGATGGGTAGTTGGGAGTTTTCCATAGACATGATCACTCCCTGCTTGGCCGCTTCCGTGGCCAGGTCAACCAGCCCCAGCGCTTCCTCTGGGATATCACTGGGAGAACTCCATGCGGAATCAAAAGGCGCCGGATCGACGACCCTCAGGTGGGGCTGTGCACCGCCGACCAACTTGGCACCGGCCAAACCTGACTGAAACATCTCTCCCTGTGGATCTATCTTCTGAGACAGCACAGGCAGAGCCATGGCCAGGTCAAAAGTCAGGTCGGGATAGGCATCAACCACTTGTTGTAGTTGCGCCAGGTTGGGGCGCCAGTCCGGCCCATCCCCTTCCTCGCACTCGCCCAGACAGGTTTGGCGTAGCTCAACGTGCTTTGCGCCCTTCTCGACGGCAATTCCGACCAGTTCTTTGACCGACTGTGAGGGCAACTGCTCCCGCCACGAGTTTGTTATCGCTCCGTTGATCATGATGCACTCCTAGGGTAGAGAGAAGAATTTAGACCAGGACGCCGAAGCCGGAGACCGTGCATATCTCGATCCTGTTGCCGTCCAAGTCGTCTAGGTAGAACGCACGCTGTCCGTCGTTTCGGATCTGAATGTCTGTGGTGGCGATGCCTTTCCCGTTGAAGTACTCGTGGGAGGCGTCAATATCGTCCACCTCAAAAGCGGTGTGATGGGAGGGAGCGGACGGGGCGAGTGGGTTCTCGATGATGTGAATCATTGCGCCGCTGGGAAGTTGGAGCCAATACAGGTGATCCCCGTTGACCATCTTGGGAATCTGTCCCACACCGAGGATGTCCTGATACCACTTCAAAGCTGCTTCCTTGTCTCTGACGTTGTAGGTGATGTGATTGATATTCTTCAATCGGATTTTATCTGCGAGCATTACGCCCTCCAAGTCTTCGTATCGTTTTCAAAAGCTAAATTTACGCCCACTATAATAAGCCGTGAGGACCAGAAACGGAACACCGTCTTTGTTCTGGTCCTGCGGACTTGAGTTGATGGTGGACGTTGAGCCCATCACAACTGTAATATTCCCCCAACATTCATGGTCAGCCAGGGTTGGTGCGTGGGCACCGCCAAAGGAATAGAGGCATGAAAGCATCTCTTTTTGCCGGAATGGGATACTCGGAGCGGCACAAATTTCCCTTTACCTGGCCAGTCCCGCCAGCGTATGCCAATCCAGACATATCAGTGCAGAGCTACAAAGAAGGGATGGACGAGTGCGAATTGGCGGAATCGGTGGGCTTCGATTGGCTGAGCTTCTCCGAGCATCACTATTCCGGGCGCATACCCACCGGCACACCGGCTGTTATGGCTGCGGCTGTGGCCGA
>CAYVIG010000267.1:0-3525 GCA_964451445.1 uncultured Dehalococcoidia bacterium | reverse complement strand
GTCTTCTCGAAGGTAACCGACTTAATCATCTCGCCGCCGCCCAGGAAGGGAGGCATTGCTTCTAAGTACTCCGACTTTCCGTAAAGAACCCCTATTCCGGTAGGGCCGAACAATTTGTGCCCCGAGAACACGTAGAAATCGCAGTCGATGTCCTGCATGTCAACCGGCATGTGGGGGACTGCCTGAGCGCCGTCCAGCAATACCGGAGAGCCTACGTCGTGGGCCATCTTCACGATCTGTTTAGCTGGAAGGATGGTACCCAAGGCATTAGAGACGTGGGTGATGGAGACCAGCTTGGTCTTCGGACTGAGCATCTTTTGATACTCATCCATAATCAGTTCACCGGTGTCGTCTATCGGCACCACCAGCAGGTTGGCCCCATTCTCCTCACACAGCATCTGCCAGGGCACGATGTTGGAGTGGTGTTCCATGTTGGAGACGATGATGTCGTCACCTGGGCCAATGTTTTTACGCCCGTAGGAATGGGCCACCAGGTTTATGCCCTCGGTGGTGTTCCTGGTGTAGATGACCTCTTTCTCGTCACCGGCATTGATGAATTTTTGAATCTTGGCCCGTGCACCCTCATAGCCGTCGGTGGCCTGCTGGCTCAAGGTGTGGACGCCACGGTGTACGTTCGAGTTGGTGGTCGTGTAATAGTTGACGATGGCGTCAATTATGGACTGGGGTTTCTGGGACGTGGCGCCGTTATCCAGATAGACCAACGGGTTTCCGTTAACCGTCTGTCTCAGGATGGGGAAATCACCCCTGATCTTGTTCAAGTCAAGGGAGGATGTCTCGTTGCCAGCGGTCATCTTGCACTCCCGAAGGGGAGGTTCCTGTCCGGAATCGAAGCAGAGAACAGAACGTCCAGATAATCCTTGAGCGGTTCCAGTTTAACAGTGTCTATGATCTCGCTGGCAAATGCGTGGATCAACATCTTGCTGGCCGCACCGAGGTCCAGGCCACGGCTCCGCAGGTAGAAAAGTGTGTCTTCATCGATGTGGCCTGCGGTGGCGCCGTGGCTGCATTTCACATCATCGGCATAGATGAGCAGGCTTGGCTTGCTGTCGACCTCAGCCGACTTGGAGAGAACCAGGTTCTTGTCGGTCTGCTCGGCATCGCTCTTCTGGGCGTCGCGGCGCACCATGACCTCGCCGCCAAATACTGCTTTGGACTTGCCATCCAGGATGCCCTTGTAGTTCAAGCGGCTGGTGCAGTTGGGCTGGGCGTGGTCGATGCTGATCAGATTGTCTATGTGCTGGTTATCTGCAGTGAGATACAGGCCGTTCAATGCGCAGAAGGCACCTGACGCATCCATCAGCACTTCCATATCGTTACGGGCCAAGGCTGTGCCCAACGCGAAAGAAGCTGAATTGAAACTGCTGTCTTTCTCCTGGTTCACCCGGCTGGTGCCGACATGGAATGCCTTGTTGCCTTCTAACAAAAGTCGATAATGGCCGACGCTGGCGCCTTCACCTACGGAGATTTCTGTGACAGCGTTGGTGAAGTAACCGCTATCCCGCGGGCCCGCATAGCTCTCCACCACTGTGACATCTGTGTTCCGTCCAGCGATTATCAGTGTGCGTGGGTGGGTAACCCTGGAGTCCGCGCTGTTGGTCGTCAGGTAGGACGAACGAACTATCACACGCTCCGAATAACCATCTGAAACCTGAACATACGCCCCGTCATTGAGGAACGCTGTGTTCAGTGCCAAAAACCCATCTTCATCCAGCGGTGCATACTTCCCAATCTGGCCTTCCAAATCAGTGTTATTGGTGGCCGATACCAGGCTGGATGCGGTTACGCCAATTGGGTTGCTCGACGGAGTTGACAGTTCGGCTGAGTAATGGCCGTCTACGAACACCAGGTCATGTACCGCCGGTCCATCGATCTTGTAATCAGGTATCAGTGACCTTGACTCGTTGATCGACGGTACCTGGCTGGTTGCCCCAAAATCTACTTTGGCAATGGGGCTGACATTGGTGTACTTCCAGCGCTCATTACCACGGCGAGCAGTTGGGAAGCCGGTAGCGCTGAACTTAGTCCAGGCGTCTTCCCTCAGGGTCTTCAGCCATGCCGGAGCACCAGAGCCTGGCCCTTGGGTCAGTGACTGGAAATCAGCGAAGTAATGGGCGTATTTAGCAGGTGCGGAGGTCATGAGGTCTCAGTGTTAAGAAATACGTTACACGCCCGCGTCGACGGCGTCTTTGATCCAGTCGTAACCTTTTTCCTCTAGTTCGTGGGCTAGTTCGGGGCCGCCGGATTGCACGATCTTTCCGTCATACAGTACGTGTACGAAGTTTGGTGCGATGTAATTAAGTATTCGCTGGTAATGGGTAACCAGGATCACCGCATTCTCGTATGAACGAAGCATGTTTACGCCGTCGGACACTATGCGCAGAGCGTCAATGTCCAGACCGGAGTCCGTTTCATCCAACAATGCCAATTTGGGCTCTAGAACAGCCATCTGAAGCACTTCATTTCGCTTCTTCTCACCGCCGGAGAAGCCTTCGTTCACAGCCCGCTTGACCAAGTCAGGGTCAATCTGGACCTCAGCGACTTTGGCCTTGAGCATCTGGTCAAACTCGCGGGCGCTCATCTCTTCTTCGCCGTTATGGACCCGCTTGGCGTCAACGCCTGCTTTCAGAAATTGCCAGGCACGCACGCCGGGCAATTCAAGGGGGTATTGGAAGGCCAGGAACAAGCCCATGCGAGCTCGAATCTCCGGTTCCAACTTGAGGATGTCTTGCCCCTCGAAAAGGACCTGCCCGCCGGTGACGGTGTAGTCGGGGCGGCCAGCCAGGACGTTGGCCAAAGTGCTCTTGCCGGAGCCGTTGGGGCCCATGATGGCATGGACTTCGCCAGCATTCACCTCAAGATCGATACCTTTCAGAATCTCAAGATCGCCGGCCATCGCTGTGAGGCCCTTGATAACCAATAGGGGTTGGGAGTTCTTGGAAGCAGTCGACATCTAGCCCACCGCTCCTTCCAGACTCACCTTAAGTAGCTGTGAAGCTTCCATGGCAAACTCGAAGGGGAGTTCCTGGAAGATGCCACGGCAGAAGCCGTTGATAATCATAAAGTGGGCGTCCTCGACTGACATTCCCCGCTGCTGGCAGTAGAAGAGCTGGTCGTCGCTGACCTTAGAGGTCGACGCCTCATGCTCCAACTGGGCGGTGGGGTTTTTAACTTCTATGTAGGGCACTGTATGCGCGCCGCATTTGTCTCCAACCAACAGTGAATCGCACTGGGTAAAGTTTTTTGCACCTGCGGCTGAGGGCAGGATCTTAACCAGGCCTCGGTAGGTGGCATTGCCCTGCCCGGCAGAGATACCCTTGGCTACGATGGTACTCTTAGTATTCTTGCCCTTGTGAATCATCTTGGTGCCGGTGTCGGCCTGCTGGTGGTTGTTCACCAAGGCCACCGAGTAGAACTCGCCCACCGAGTTGTCACCGTCCAATATCACGCTGGGATACTTCCAAGTGATGGCAGAGCCAGTCTCAACCTGGGTCCAGGAGATCTTGG
>CAYVIG010000266.1:0-3567 GCA_964451445.1 uncultured Dehalococcoidia bacterium | reverse complement strand
GATTGTTAGGACGCCACCCTCAATGGTTACGCCGATGTCCGCCGGATCCACTCCAGGCAGGCTGGCTTTAACGGTGACGTTATCACCGTCTCGGACAATGTCCAAGGGGATGGACCAGTCTCGCTGTCCCGCTGTGTCCGAATCGGTCTCCGAGGAGAATGATGGGAATCCGGACCAGTGCCGGCTGGCCAGACGGTGTGCCCGCTTGATCTCGCATAAGGGGTCCCAACGTGTCAATACCATTTCTTCTAACTCCTGCTCAATTTTTGTTGAAAATCCTGAGGCCGAGACTAGTTGCCTCAATCTCTATTTGACAATGATTAATATAAATAATTGAGTGTTAACTGTCAAGTTTAGTTATTCATTAAATCTTAATATTACTATACATAGGATTCTGTTTTAATTGACTATGAATCTCAATTAAACTATAATTCACAGTGGGTATAGCAATGGATAACTCTGAAAACCGGTTGGATTAATGGCTGATTATTACGGCATATTGGGCGTGCCAAGAGGGGCTTCGGAAAAAGAGATTCGCGGCGCCTTTAGAAAGCTCGCACGCAAACATCACCCAGACGTCAACGACAACGACCCAGCCTCTGAAGAAAAGTTCAAAGAGATCAACGAGGCCTACACGGTATTGTCGGACGCCGATTCGCGCCGCAAGTACGACCGTTACGGCGGTGACTGGAAACACGCCGATCAATTTGATCGGGGTGGCCGCGGCGGCGGTGGCGGTTTCTCTCAATTCGACATGGGTGACTTGGGCGGTATGCGTGGCGGTCGCGGCAGCATCTTCGACCAGTTCTTCGGCGGAATGGGCGCCCAAGAGGTTCGCCCTCCGACACCGGCGGAGTACAAAGTAGAAGTCTCTCTGGAAGAAGCCTTCTCAGGCGCGGCCCGTCGACTCCAGATGCAAGATGGCCGTCGGATTGAGGTCAAGATACCGGCGGGTGTGAACAACGGGTCACGAGTCCATATCGCCGCGGAAAACACCCATGGCAGAGCGTTCTATCTGGTGATAACGGTCAAAGAGCACGCGAAGTTCCGCCGTCAAGGAAAAGACCTATATGTGGAAGTGGAAGCTCCGCTGGAAGACGCCATCTTGGGCGGAGAGATGACTGTTCCCACGTTGACCGGGAAGCTGGCGTTGACCCTCCCCCAGGGAACTCAGAACGGACGCCGGTTCCGTTTGGCCGGACAGGGCATGCCGACACTCAGCGGGTCGGCAAACGATCCCAAGAGTGATGTGAAACATCGGGGCGACCTGTTCGCGACTTTAAAGGTGAAGCTCCCGACCGAATTCACAGAAGAAGAGCTAGACCTGTTCAAGAAACTAAGAGACCTGCATTCGGAGTCTGAAAAGAAACCAGATGTCGAAGACCCAGCCAGAAGTGCGGCGCATGATGGAACGGGCAAGGAGCAAACATGAGTACTGAAGACAAATTTCAAGACGAACCCTGCTTCGTAATCAGCGTGGCAGCCCGCATTGTGGGCGTTCACGCCCAGACCCTACGCCATTACGAGCGCGTGGGTCTGATTTGGCCGTCCCGAACCGGAGGCCGTCAGCGTCTTTATTCCATGGCGGATATTGAGCGTTTGCGCCGCCTGAAGACCCTGACCGAGGATATGGGTCTGAATTTGGCCGGCGCTGAAGTGGCCCTTAAGCTCATGAACCGCATTGAAGAACTGGAAGGGGAAGTCAAACAGCTGACCGACGCCGTAAATATTCTACGGAATCAGCGGCAGTCGTCATCAGAAGGCGTTCGGGGTGGCCGGTACCCGCGACCAACCACTTCAACTCGGCCCGGTAGATAAGGAAGCGCACCCGATAGGTGGGTGCCAGGAGAGTCCATCATGGTTTTAAGACCAGACCAATTCACAGAACAAGCCCAAGAAGTACTGCACAACTCCCAGGATCTGGTGCGCCGCTACAGCCACAGCCAATGGGATGTGGAACACATCCTACTGGCCCTTTTGCAGCTAGAAGACGGGATACCAGGGAACATCCTGGCTAAGATAGGGGTCCAAATCGACGCGATGAAGGCGCAGCTGCACCACGCCTTGGAATCTGCTCCAAAGGTTGCCCACAATGCAACCCAGATCTACGCCACGCCACGAGCTTCGAGACTGCTGGAAGACGCCAAGAATGAGGCTGACCGCTTGAAGGACGACTTCATAGGCGCAGAACATCTATTCATAGCCGCCGTGATGGAATCCCAGGGTGACACCGCCCAGACACTGAAGGAATACGGCGTCGACCAGGAAAAGGTCTACCAGGCGTTAGTGGAGATTCGAGGAAACCACCGAGTGGACGATCCCAGGGCTGAAAGCCATTACCAATCGTTGGACAAGTACAGCATCGACCTCACCCACTTGGCACGGCAGGGGAAGCTGGACCCGGTGATTGGGCGTGACGAAGAGATACGCCAGGTGATGCAGACCCTCACCAGGCGCAAGAAGAACAACCCGGTGATAATCGGCGAAGCTGGAGTGGGTAAGACCGCCATCGTCGAGGGCCTGGCTGCCAGAATTGTCGCCGGAGACGTGGCTGATTCCCTAAAGGGACGCCGGGTCCTCGCCTTGGACATGGGCGCATTAGTTGCCGGTTCCAAGTTCCGGGGCGAGTTCGAAGAACGGCTAAAGTCAATCGTCGACGAAGTTAAGCAAGCTCACCGGGATGTGATCCTATTTTTGGACGAAATACACACCA
Organism: uncultured Dehalococcoidia bacterium; assembly: GCA_964451445.1. GTDB lineage: Bacteria > Chloroflexota > Dehalococcoidia > Lucifugimonadales > UBA3495 > UBA9611. Next base: position 854 of record CAYVIG010000266.1, on the reverse strand, counting down.
TGGTCGGCGCTGGTGCAGCGGAAGGTGGCATAGACGCCAGCAACATGCTGAAGCCTGCCCTGGCCAGGGGTGAATTGCAATGCATCGGCGCAACGACCATGGACGAGTACCGCAAGTACATCGAAAAAGACACTGCTTTGGAGCGCCGGTTCCAACCCGTGCTGCTGGATGAGCCCACGGTTGAAGAGACGGTGGAGATCCTGCGCATCCTCCGTCCCAGGTATGAAGCGCACCACAAGGTTGACATCGACGACTCCGCCCTGGTCGCCGCAGCACGCCTTAGTGACCGCTACGTCACTGGGCGTCATTTGCCGGATAAGGCGGTGGACTTCATCGATGAAGCGGCCAGCAAACTGCGGATCGACGTCGAGAGCTTGCCAGCTGATCTAAAGACCATGGAGACACGCATCGCCGAATTGCTGGATCAAGAAGACGCCGCAGCCCAGCGCGCCGAGTACGAACGCGCTGCCGAAATCAGGGTGGAACGGCTTCGTTTGGCCGAGGAATACGAATCGGAACGAGGCCTGCTCCAAAATGACCGGCGAAACGACATGGTGGTGAATGAGCTGGACATCGCAGAACTGGTCTCCAAGTGGTCTGGCATACCCACCGGACGCCTCTTGGAAGGCGAAGGTGAAAGACTGGTACACATGGAGGACAACCTCCACAAGCGACTCATCGGCCAAGAAGAAGCGGTGGTTGCCGTGGCGGAGGCAATCAGAAGGTCTCGCTCCGGCTTGAGCGACCCCAAGCGTCCCATTGGCAGTTTCATCTTCCTTGGCCCAACGGGTGTAGGCAAGACTGAGCTGGCAAAATCTCTGGCCCAATTCATGTTTCACGACGACTCCAACATG
>CAYVIG010000265.1:0-3579 GCA_964451445.1 uncultured Dehalococcoidia bacterium | reverse complement strand
GAAGTCTTCATTCATCATCTACGCTTTCTCCAGGGCCATATCCTCTGGCGGACGGCTCTTTGAAGTGCTGGACTCTGATTCTCCCGTGTTGGAGAAGCCCAACGCCATGGTCTTGGAAAAGGCAACGGGGAACGTCGAGTTCAACGACGTCTCATTCTCCTATGCGAACCGGGTTCCGGCATTGCAACACGTCAGCATCTCGGCCAAGCCAGACCAGATAACCGCCATCTTGGGTGCGCCCGGCAGCGGCAAGAGCACCATCGTCAACCTACTGCCAAGGTTCTATGACGTAGGCGAGGGTAGCATCACCATCGACGGACACGATATCCGTGACCTGACACTGAACTCACTCCGTATCAATGTGGGTATCGTCCAGCAGGACGTATTCCTGTTCAGCGCAACCATCCATGACAACATCGCCTACGGGAAAAAAGACGCTACCAGGGAAGAGGTCATCCAAGCGGCCAAGGTGGCCCAACTTCACGACCATATCGACTCCTTGGAAGATGGCTATGACACCTGGGTGGGAGAGCGCGGTTCAACTCTGTCTGGTGGACAGCGCCAACGGTTGTCTATAGCCCGGAGCATCCTAACCGATCCACCGGTATTGATTTTGGACGACTCCACATCCAGTGTGGACGTTCAAACCGAGCGAATGATCCATCAGGCAATGATTAGCGTGATGAAGAACCGGACAACGTTCGTCATTGCCCACAGACTCAGCACCGTCCGGGAAGCTGACCTGATCATCGTATTGAAAGACGGCCAGATCGTGGAGCAAGGCACCCATGAAGGCTTGCTGGCCCAGAACGGCATATACCGAGAGATTTACGACCTGCAACTACAGCCTCAAGAGGAAATGTTGCTTGACGCACCCATAATCAACCCCGTTGATGAAGCAACTGCAAATGAAACACTCGGCGGCGGGAGCCCCCGGCTTGCCACTGACTTGGGAGGAGACAACTGATGAGGGCTTCAGGACCAGGAGGCGGCGTCGGCGGCATGATGGGCGGCATGAAGGGCATTGGCTCCAGCGGCATGCGCACCGCCAACGAAGACAATCTAAGCGACGACTCGATCGTCGGTTCAGCTTACGACCATAAAGTAGTCGTGCGGCTGATGACCTACATCTGGCCCTATAAACGCGACGCGTTAATCGCCATAATCGCCGTGCTCATCTACACTCTTGGCAACGTGATGGTTCCTTGGTTGATGATGACCGGCATCATCTGGGCTGTCGAACCTGGCGACGTCTCACGGCTGCACATCATCGGCCTGGTTTTCGCAGGGGTGACCGTCCTTCACTTTGGGGCAAACTACATCCAATTTGTTTACATGCCCAAAGTAGGTCAGGGGATCCTATATTCACTGCGTACCGGCATGTTCAACCACCTCCAAGAACTCTCGCCTTCTTTCTTCCACCGCACGCCGGTGGGACGAATCATGTCTCGTAGCCAGAGCGATGTGCTCCAGCTCCAAGAGACTTTCGAATTGATGATTCAGAGCTTCTCAGATGCGCTGAGCCTGTTCGGAATCATCGCATTCATGGTGTGGATCGACTGGCGGCTGGCCTTGGTTAGTATGAGCATCTTGCCAATCCTGTTCTTTGTCTTGATCTACTGGCAGAGATTTGCCAGGCACTCGTTCATGCGAATTCGCCGGGCCATCGCAATGGTCAACGGTGAATACAACCAGAACATCACCGGCATCAGGGTTGTGGAGAGCTTCAACCGGCAGGATGCCAACATGGAGCACTTCGACGAGCTGAACACCGAGCACCTGAACGCTAACATGGAAGCCAGCCGGTATTCAGGAGCCCTTCAGCCCTTCGTGGAGACCCTGATGGGTATCGGGATGGGATTCGGAGTGATCCTGGTTGGCGGGATCATGGTCAAGGGCGGGAACTTGGAATGGCCGGTGCTGGTTGCCTTCGCTCTATGGATCCAACGGTTTTTCGAGCCGGTACGTCACCTGACCATGCAGTACAGCCAATTGCAGCGGGCCATGGCCGCCGGAGTCCGCATCTTCGAAGTGCTGGATCTGAAGCCAGAGGTGGTAGACAAGAAAGACGCCATCACCTTGCCGGAGATCAATGGCGAGATCAAGTTCGAAGATGTGAATTTCGAATATGTGAAAGGTGTCCCGGTTCTGAAAGAAGTTAACCTGCACATCAAGCCCGGAGAGAACGTAGCCCTGGTGGGTTCCACCGGCGCTGGAAAGAGCACCTTGGTCACATTGATCCACCGGTTCGCCGATGTCACAAACGGCAGGATCACGGTGGACGGGCACGACATCCGGGATGTCACTCGCCACTCGCTGGCCAGCCAGATGAGTATGGTTTTGCAGGAGCCATACCTGTTCTCAGGAACGGTGGCCGACAATATCCGCTACAACAATGAAAGCCTCAGCGATGATGCAGTGGTGACCGCGGCGAAAACCGTGGGAGCCCATGACTTCATCATGTCTCTGGATCTTGGCTACAATTCGATCCTAGCCGAACGAGGCATCAACCTAAGTGTTGGCCAGCGCCAACTGCTCAGCTTTGCCCGGGCAGTGGCTGGTGACCCCAGAGTCATCATTCTAGACGAGGCCACCGCGAACATAGACACACACACCGAGGTCTTGATTCAGCAAGCCTTGCAGGAGGTGTTGCGCGGCCGGACCTCCATTGTCATCGCCCACCGCCTATCCACCGTCCGCAATGCGGACAACATCGTGGTGTTGGACCAGGGTAGACTGGTTGAACAGGGTAATCATGACGAGCTGCTCGCCAAGAAGGGCGGCGTCTACGCCAGGCTCTACGCGGTAAACTACGGCCTTCCGGTGGAAGAGGTCGGATCATCAGACCAGAGCGGCGAGTCCAACCTCATACCAACCCCGGCAGACGACTAGCCAGAAGATTAAGGATAAGAATAAAATAGGCTCGCTGTTAAGCGGGCCTATTTTATTTGCATACTAGACGCAGGTTACTCTTCTGGAGCTGGTGGTACTCCCTCTGTCAAGAACCGCTCCATGGCCATCTTAAAGGTGCCGTAGGGCTGTGCTCCGGTGAAGAGCAGGTTGCCAACCAGGAAGGTCGGGATACCGCTGATACCGTAGCCAAGGGCTTCTTGATACTGGGCCATGACCGTCTCGGCGTAGGTCTTCTCCTCCAGGCTCTTCACCATCTCATCGGCGTCCAAGCCAACTTCATGGGCCACCTTGTGGAGAATCTCCATCTCGCCAATGTCCTGTCGGTCCCCCCAGAAGGCCTTGTAGGCGGCGTGGTGGAACTCAAGAAACTTACCGTGTTGCTGGGCATACTCTGTGGCTTCCAGGGCGTACAGGGTATTGGGCGTACGCTTGGACGGCTTCATGATCAGACCGGCGTCCTTCGCCTGACCGCGCAACGGCTCGGACAACTCGTCTTCGGTCTCACCGGGGCGCTGTGGGCGCTCGCGTCCCTCTTTAGGTGTGTCTGGGCGTAGCAGATAGGCCCGGCCTTGAACAGCTATCTCATACTCGTTGGCCAACTTGTCGACTCTCTCCAGGCCGACGTAGCACCAGGGTCAAATATAGTCGTACCAAACCGCGACACGA
>CAYVIG010000264.1:0-3583 GCA_964451445.1 uncultured Dehalococcoidia bacterium | reverse complement strand
ATGGTCGCGCTGGGGGTGGTCAGCGGTGTGGCTGTTGCGGTGGCCACTCCGGTGGCCACTCCGGTGGGGGTTGGCGCAGGAGCAGTATTGAAGCTGCCTCCGGTCTGGATGGTAAAACTGGTTGGTTCGGGTGTGGGTGAGACCCTGGGAACATCCTGGGTGGGCGTAGGCGATGGTATGGGAGTGGCGTTGAACAACGCTTGGACCGTCGCTTGGACCCGGTAGGTGATGGTGGCTTCGATGCCGGATTCGGGGCCATTTTCGGGAGCGAATGTGGGTGCACTTTCGGATGCCAGACCTTGGACAGTGGCCTCAAGGCCAGGTGGCACGGGAGTCTCTGGGGTTTCTGTAACCCCGCAGGCAAGGGCAAATAGCATCGTCAAGATGACAACTGCGCCCAACCATTTCATCTGAGACCTACCAACATCCACACCTGACCGATACTTACTTCACCTGGGAAACTAATTTCCAGAATTGCAAGTTCCTTCTTTTAGGGACCGTTCCCGTGTGGCTTGCTCACTTCTGAGATGAATTCGGAGAGGGGTTTGCTCTCCTGTTCCGAAGACTCCATATTCCTGACCACGACTTCGCCTTTCTCGATCTCGTCATCACCCAAGATCAGGGTGAAAGGGATGTTCAGGGCGTTGGCCTGACGCATCTGTCCCCTGAGTCCACGGGTTCCGCTGCTAAGGATCGCTCCGACTCCCGCCTTCCGCAATCTCACCGATAGGTCCAGCGCGGCGACTCGGGCATTGTCGCCCACGTTGGCCACCAGGAAACGCGGGGCTGGTTCGACTGGAACCGGTATCTCGGCCCGTTTCAGGTTCAGGGTCAGCCGTTCCAGTCCGGTGGCAAATCCAATGCCCGGAGTTTCACGTCCGCCGAGTTCGGTAATCAGACCGTCGTAACGGCCACCGCCGCAGATGGTGGATTGCCCGCCGCCTTCCACTGGCTGCACTTCAAACACCGTGCGGGTGTAGTAATCCAGGCCTCTGACCAGGCGGTGGTCTATCTGGTAGGGCAGCTGCATGGTGTCCAAGTATGTCAGCAACTTGCCCCAGTGGTCATCACATTCATCGCAGAGATGTTCCGCTGATTGGGGCGCGTCGTTGCCAAGGGCACGGCATGTCTCAACCTTGCAGTCCAGCAGGCGCAGGGGGTTCCGGTCCAGGCGAGCTTTGCAATCGGGGCAGAGCATAGCTTGGTGGCCGGAGTAATATTCCTTTAGCTTGGCAACGTACGCCGGTCGACATTGGGGGTCACCGATGCTGTTGACCAGAAGGTTGATTTCGGTCAATCCCAGGCTGGTAACCAGATCCCAGGCTACTTCAATGACCTCTGCGTCGACAGATGGGTCGGCATCGCCTAGGACTTCCACGCCAAACTGGTGGTGCTGACGGAACCGACCAGCCTGAGGGCGTTCGTAGCGAAAGACCGGGCAGAAGTAATACATCCGCACTGGCTGGGGCAGGTTGTGCATGCCGTGTTCCAAGTAAGCTCGGCACACAGGCGCAGTGCCCTCAGGACGGAGGGTTACACTGTCCCCTCCTCGGTCGTCGAAGGTGTACATCTCTTTTTCTACGATGTCGGTACCTTCGCCTACAGAGCGGATGAAAAGGTTGGAATCCTCAAAGGCGGGGGTGTCTATTCGGCCGAAGCCGAACCGACCGGCGACGTTCATGGCCTTGGACTCGATATACCGCCAGTATTTTTGTTCTTCAGGAAGGTGGTCTGCGGTTCCCCGAGGCGCTTGAAACAAAGTTATTGGTTACTCCGAATGCGACTGTATAAGACGTTATTATAGGCTGAAATCGTCCTGTATGGAATCAGCCAGGACGCGGCCTAATGGGATAAACAAGGAGGTCTGTGGTTAGTCCTTGGAGGGCCGTCCGTCTTTATGAGGGAGAAGAACGGAGTAAAGGAATTCGTGGACCGGTGTCTTAACCCCTATCTGCTTACCCAACCGAATTACAGCACCCGATAGGGCGTCCAATTCAGTGGCTCTTCCGGCATCAAAGTCACCGTGCATGGAAACCTGGAATTCAGGGAGGCTATCGATCCATTCCAGAGATTCCATGGGCAGGTTGTCGGAAAGGCTGACTCCCTTGGCCAGCCCAACTGCCAACGCCTCTTCCATAGCCTCACAGAACATCTTGCGTGCGTCCGGGAAAGCCAGGAGCTCTTTGGGTCGGGTTCGTGCCGCGCTGGTGATGCTGGAAAGGGCGCTTAAGACGATGAACTTCTGCCAGAGCACCTGCAGCGGGTCAAGGGATATCTCCGTATCGATACCGGCATCTCTGAAGACCTTCCTGATATCCAACGCGCGCAGACTCTCGGTGTCGTCCAGTTCCCCAAAGGAAATGCGAGCTGGTACATCCTCGACGATTATCCCAGGCGATTGTATGTGTGAAGAAGCCCAGTAGGCCCCGGCAAGGATGTTGCCAGGGCCCAACACCGCTCCGAGTAGCTCGTGACTTTCAACCCCGTTCTGCAGCGTGATGACGGAGGTCTCTTCTCCCATCAACGGTTTGAGGGTGGTAATCACAGGTCGGTTTTGAAATGTCTTGACGGTATAGAGCACCAGGTCAACCGGGCCAACCTCTGCGGGGTCGTCGGTGGCATCCGCCTGAACGACGAATTCACTGTCGGGGCGAACCAACTTCAGTCCGTTGGCGCGAATGGCCTCGAGGTGTTCTCCACGGGCAATCAGCGAAACGTCGTTGTTCGCCTTGGCCAATAGACCTCCAAGACAGCCACCGGCTCCGCCAGCGCCCATGATCGCTATCCGCATCGGTCCCCCAAACTGGCCAGCCGGCCAGGGTTAGGTATCTGCATCTGTTTAATGGTTCTCCAGGTGGCCGTCTATATGGGGCAACAAGACCGTGTATAGCACGTCGAATATAGGCGTCGGCACATTTACGTCGCGGCCAATGCGGCCGACAAATCCGACCATAGCTTCAAGTTCCAAGGGTCGTCCCGCTTCCACGTCCACTTGCATCGACCCTTTGGCCCCCATCGGTCTGTTGCTGATCAGGTCAAATGCGCGTTGGACATCTTCCTCTCCCATCTGAACCCCTGAGCCAGAGGCAACGTCGGCTATCTCTTGTATCGCAGACCTGAATATTTCCGGACCCTGCGGCGATTCCATCAGGTCTTTTGGCGCCAACCGCGCTGCACTGGCCATTCCGTTGGCCGCCGAGTTGTACAAAGCTTTTGACCAAAGGGCTCGAACAATGTCATCGGAGAGTTCGACCGAGATGCCCGCTCCGGTCATAGCCTTTTCAACCGTTGTGGCCCGCTGGCTTGCGCTGCCGTCGGTCTCGCCAAAAGCGACTCTGGCTGGGAATGACCGCTGTCGGACCACACCCGGAGCGTCGATATTGGATATGACGTATGCCGACCCAGGGAGTACCCGTTCCGCGCCATATTCTCGGCTGAGTTCAGCCGCGCTTTCAACCCCGTTTTGGATTGTCAAGATCGTGCTGTCGTTTCCCATCAGGGGTTTTATGAACGGAATCGCCTCTCCGTTTTGATACGCCTTTACCGCAAAGATAACCAGATCCACCGGACCAACCTTGGACGG
>CAYVIG010000263.1:0-3602 GCA_964451445.1 uncultured Dehalococcoidia bacterium | reverse complement strand
AGAGACTCGCGGGCGGTGTTCTGGGATGGCCCGTAACTCTGGAGCGTATCAATGCCCACAAATTCCGGCGGTAGGAACCGAGGCGGGGCAGTGGGCAGGAGGAAGAACACGATCAGGGCCAAGATGAAGCTGACCAGGATGATGCTTCGGTAGTAGATATATCTTTGGCGGTCTTTGACGTACAGGAATATGGCAATGGTGAAAATCACCGGCCAATAGCCAAAGGTGTACATCCAGTTACCAAATATGACCGCGAAGTGGAAATTCCGCAGGGTCCATTCCTGCCATGTCTGTTCCCAAAAGAACCCCATAGAGGTCTCCCAGGAAATCACACGGGCGGCGTTGTCAAAAGCAACAGTCTCGACGTTTGGGACGCCATATTTGCCAATGAACTCGTAGACGATATACGCGCCAACGATGAGAACCACTTCCAATATGTGTCTCACCAGGCTACGACTCGATGGCAGATTATTTATTACCGACACCGATCTGCTCCCAGCATCTCATTGATGCCAGATAGAGTCTCGTGAAAATCTCTTAATGAGCTTGATTGAACTGGGACTGCTCCGCCGTTCAAATACTGCCGGAGGTTCCAAGTACGTTTATGGTTCGGAGATTGTATATCATCTGGCAATGATTTGGGAGTGGAATATAAAGGTGATTTTACTAAAAGTATTAAATGATAATGATTGTACGGAGATTCGGTCTGGAGTATTGGGCTGATTCCACTATGCTAAACTGATGCGCAATCTGGAGCACCGGATCGATGAGGTGAAACGATATGGCTACTTCCGTTCAACCCAAGGATAAGACAGTCAATGTAAACGGCATCAATCTGCATTACCTGGATTGGGGGACCGAAGGTAAACCCAAGGTTTTGCTGCTCCACGGGGTGCGAGGACACAGCCATTCTTGGGACGACGTTTCAGCGGAGTTCTACCAGGATTATCACATCTTTGCCCTGGACCAACGGGGGAGGGGAGAGAGTGACTGGGCCCCAGGTGGAGATTACTCCAGCGAATCATTCGTTGCTGATCTTGAGGGGTTCTGCCAGGCAGTTGGAATGGAGAAATTCATTCTGGTCGGGCACTCGATGGGCGGACGCAACGGCATGGCTTTTGCCGGCAAGAACGCCGAAATGCTGGAAAAGATGGTGATCGTGGACATTGGACCCGACCTGAATCCCATCGGTTCTGGCCGTATAACCCAAGAGATGATAGACGTACCTGAGGAGTTCGACTCCTTTGAGGACGTGGTTGCCTACGAGAGCAAGCAGAACAGGTTCTGTTCCGATCCGGTCCTGCGCCGACGTGTGACTTACGCCACAAAACAGCTTCCCAGCGGTAAATTCGGATGGCGGTTAGACCTTGAAGTCAGAGAACAGCGCCGCAACGGAACTGGACCCAAACAACCCGATCTTTGGCTGTCTCTGCCCAATATCAAGTGTCCGGTGATGATTGTGAGGGGGGCAGAGACAGATACGCTGGCCCTCGATACCGCCGAGAAGATGGTTGAGGTACTGGCGGATGGTCGGCTGGTTCATGTTGAACGCGCCGCCCACATGGTATTCGAGGACAACCCGGAAGGTTTCAACAAGGTCATGCACGAGTACCTAGACTAAACGATTCACCGCACAGCTTAGCGAGAAGAACAGATATGCCAGAGGACCAACCGCAAGAAGAAGAGTTGATGATCATCGAGGACGTCAAGGGAATTGACCTCCCCGAGGGAGACGTCGGTGAAGGCCTGAGATTCAGGACCAGTAGGGGCAGCTTCAACGCGATTCTGCACCGGGCCGCAGACACCGATAAAGCTGTTATTTGGGTCTGCGGTGCCAGAGGTGGTTTTGGTGGCCCTGGACCGGGCACCTACGCTCGAATGGCTGAGAAATTCACCGGTGAAGGCATAACCTCGCTGCGTTTGGACTACCGATACCCCAACGATGTGTTTGAGTGTGCATTGGACCTACTGGCTGGCGTAGCCTACTTGAAGAGCGCCAACCATCAACCGGTTGTGGTCGTGGGGCACTCCTTTGGCGGAGCCGTGGTCATTGCCGCCGGAGCCAACAGCGCCCACATCAAAGGCGTGGTGGCGCTATCTCCTCAAACCTACGGCGCTGGGATGGCCCCACAGGTGGATCCTCGAAAACTGCTGGTGGTGCACGGCAAGGCCGATACCAGACTGGCATTTGCCTGTGGACAGCAAATCTATGACATGGCTAACGAACCCAAGGAACTGGTGCTCTATGAAGGCGCAGAACACCGCCTGGAAGAATGCCGTGATGATCTGGAAGAACTGCTTGGTGCGTGGATTCCGGAGACCCTGGCGAGCGAGGTCAACCTGGGTTAACCCGGCAATCTACAAGTCAATTAACCCCAATCGTTTTATGGCCGATCGCCAAAACCGATACTTTCTCGTGACCATGTTCCTCTTTGTGTTTGTTGCCGCCTGTGTCAGTTCGTACACCCCAGAGTCGCGTCTCGTAGAAGTTAATGGCCAACGACTGAACATCCGATGTTCCGGCGAGGGTACCCCGGCTACAATCCTGGTTTCGGGACTCGCCACCGACAACCATGATTGGGTCAACGTTGAGAAACAGGTCTCTGAGCGCTTCCAGGTTTGCAGTTATGACCGGGCCGGCCTGGGTATGAGTAACCCGCTTAACGACATGCCCACTGCCCAAACCGCTTCAGACAATCTCCGTGCACTGATATCTGTGTCTGGAATAAGCGGGCCGGTGATTCTTGTTGGCCATTCCTACGGTGGTCTGATTGCTCAGTTGTACGCCGCTCAGCATCCGGCAGATACCTTTGGCGTAGTGCTTGTCGACAGCTTGCATCACGAAAACCTGGAGCGGGCACGGCTCATCCTTGGCGAACAATCCATGTCTTTTTTCATGGAAGCTTTGAAAGATAACCCGGAGAACGTCGACATTCCCGCAAGTTTAGAACAGGTACGGGATATTAACCTGGGTGATACTCCGCTAACCGTACTGACCGCAGGAGAGGCCGAGGTGCCTCCAATCATCGACCCTGAGGTCGGCAGGCGACTCGTAAGCGCTTGGCTGTACTCCCAAATAGAACTAGCCGGTCTTTCCACCACCGGGGTTCAGTTCGTGGCGGAGGGGAGCAGACATTGCATTCAGTGCGACCGGCCAGATGTGGTGGTAGACGCCATCAAAGAAATGGCCGACGAAGTCAGGTTTCAGTAGAGTTTCAATAAATTACCGGCTACCCGTTTACTCCGTCGAAAGCAGGGCTGCGAACTGACGAACGTCGGTCATCTGATCCAGATTTTCCACAGCGGAAATTATCTCATGCTGGCGTTCCGCGTTGAACACCGGACTTGAAAGCGCGAAAAATTTCTCTTTCATCTCGTCCCAGGTCACCGGATTCTCCGGATCACCTTTGGGGTACTCCAACTCGCTACGGAGTGTGCGTCCGTCGGATACGTCGACCTCGGCCCAGGCACTGAACCGCTTGGGGAACACGGAGTCCAACTCGGGATCAGTGATGCACCGTACCCGTTCCATCACGTGTTTGACTTCTGGGTTGTCCGGCATACCCAGTTGATACTCTTCCAGAGACGCCCGGCCGTGGGTC
>CAYVIG010000262.1:0-3643 GCA_964451445.1 uncultured Dehalococcoidia bacterium | reverse complement strand
AAATGTATCAAATAAACAGTTCGAAAAAATAGAATTCGGAGTTAATCAATCCATTTATGCTTCAGAAAAAGTTGAAGCTATGGAGATCGTGTTTCTGTGGTTCCTTTGAACCAAACTAGTTTGCCAAAGCCTCGGGAAAATGCCGATACATCTACCAAGACAGAAGAAAACAAATTTCCTCTGTTAAAGAAGGATGAAGAAAACTACGTAGTACATTTAACGGGACATAAGTCTGCAAAAGGCTTATCCAAATAAGGGATAAAATTCAAGAATTGAATTCGATATGTTTAGATTATAAGTGCTAACAATCCATTCATTAATGGTGTCCTTATGAAAGCCTTGACCCTCGATATCACTCGCCAAGATTGGGAGCAAACAACAGGCATGGCTTTTTCCGAAGTCGAAAATCCAGAGCTAAATGAAACCAGGTATCTCGAAGATGCTAGTAAGGTTATCATCAAACCTAGATATGCAGGATTTTGCGGTTCAGATAAAAGCATATGGTTTCGCCACGCATTTAAAGACATGATCTTTAATTCAATGGAGTCGGAGAATCAGTCGCACCGAATATGCGGCCACGAACTGTTGGGTGAAATTGTTGAGGTCGGTTCCATTGCTGAAAATAATTACAGATACAAAGTAGGCGACATGGTTTCCGCCGAGTCACATATTTTTTGTGGTCGCTGCCATCAATGCAAAATTGGAGATGCTCATGTCTGCTCTGATCATAAAATTATAGGTATTTCTGAGGATGGTTGCTTTGCAGAGTTTATAAAATTACCAGCTAGAGAATTATGGAAAACAGATATTGATTTAATCCGACCTGAAGTGGCTGCCATTCAGGAGCCTTTGGGAAATGCGGTTCATGCCTGTAGTCGCATCGACTTGCGCGGAAAGACCTTAGCAATCTTTGGCTGTGGAACTATAGGACTGCTCTCCATATTGGTTGCGCGGGCCATGGGGGCTGCCGTGATAATTGGAGTCGACCCTAATCCTGAAAATTTAAAATTGGCGAAAGCCTTGGGTCTGGATTTGCCGATCCAAGTCGATCGATCTAAAAAGCAAGATGATTCTTACGAGCCTGATTTAGAAATAGCTCAAGTTATCCGTGAGAAATGTTACGAGGAAGGCGTTGATGTGGCAATGGAAATGGCAGGGAGCAATCAAGCTCTCAATACTGCCATCGCCAGCACGCGAGCCGGAGGTGATATCATTCTATTCGGGCTGTCCACAGGCGATTACACGTTATCGAATTTTCAGGAAATTATAATGAATGGAAAATCTCTACACAGTGTGGTGGGGAGACGTGTCTTCCAAACTTGGTATATTCTCAGCAATCTTCTGAAGTCAAAGGGTCATACGATGCAGGAAAAAATTTTTGAGGTTGTCTTGAATAAAGGAGAAGGAACTGTAATTCCTTTTCAATCTTTTGAGCAGAGCACCTTTGAAAAAACCATTCAGAAATACCCTAAAGTTATTTTTAAATTTTAAGCCTTCCTTAGTAAATAAATGAGGATAAACATGAACCCCAAGCCCGTTGAAATTTTTCAGGAAGAGCTTAAAGAAATTCATTCAGCTGGTCTTTATAAAGAAGAGCGTATTCTTCTTTCGCCTCAACAAACACATATAAAAACTTTTCAGGGAAAAGTTCTTAACTTTTGCGCCAATAATTACCTGGGGTTAGCCAGTCATCCCATTTTAATTCAAGCAGGCAAAGATGCACTGGATCAATATGGGTTTGGTATGGCTTCCGTAAGATTCATTTGCGGTACAAGCGAAATTCATAAAAACCTTGAAAAACGGGTTTCCCAATTTCTAAATAAAGAGAATACGATTTTATATTCATCCTGTTTCGATGCCAACGCTGGTCTGTTTGAAACATTGTTTAAGGAAAAAGATGCGATTATAAGTGACCGTCTAAATCACGCAAGTATTATTGATGGAACCAGACTTTCTAAAGCGCAACGGTTTCGCTTCAATCATTCGGACATGGACCATCTTGAAACTCAATTAAAACGCGCTATAAAATATCGCATGCGCGTAATTGCGACAGATGGTGTTTTTAGTATGGATGGAGATGTTGCCCGGTTAAAAGAGATTTGTGATCTGGCGAACCAATATGGAGCATTAGTAATGGTAGATGACTCTCATGCGACGGGATTTTTTGGCCCGAGCGGAAGGGGAAGCATAGAGAAAATGGAAGTAATGGAGCGAGTGGATTTAGTGACTTCAACATTTGGTAAAGCTCTGGGGGGCTCTTCCGGTGGGTTTACGGCCGGAAGAAAAGAGTATATAGATCTCCTACGTCAAAGGTCCCGTCCTTACTTGTTCTCAAACTCCTTATCCCCTGTAGTGGCATGCGTCACACTTAAGGCCATCGATATGATCGAAGAATCACCAGAACTAATCCAGAAGCTACAGAACAATACGGTCTATATGAGAAAAAAGTTTAATGAGGCAGAGCTAAATATTAAACCGGGCGACCACCCGATCATTCCATGCATGCTTGGAGAAGCGCGTTTAGCACAGGAAATGGCCAAGCGCTTACTAAAAAAGGGGATATATGTGGTCGGGTTCAGTTTTCCAATTGTTCCCAAGGGGGAGGCCCGCATTCGATTTCAGGTTTCAGCAGAACACGAAGTGGCGGACATTGATTACCTTGTAGAAAAGGTCAAGTCGGTTAAAAATAATTTGGTGCCTAACTAATCTAATTTCATTCGTAATCTTAATTTGGTTTGGAATCTGGAGAGCCAGTTTAAAGAAAGGAATATTTATGGATGATAGGCTCTTAAATCTCATGGGAAAACTACAGCATCTTGAAAATGAAATATTGCAAGAAATCCAATTAAAAGAAAATGATTTTTTTTGCAAGATACATAAAAAAAGGTGCGTTTTGAACAAGAAACAAAGAAAGCGCACCGGGACTTGACCAAAAAGATACATCTTTACTTACGTGATGCTTCTATTAAAAATATCATAACGGCACCTATAATCTGGACTTTATTAATACCAGCAATGCTTTTGGATTTGTTTATTTCAGTTTACCAGAGAATCTGTTTTCCAGTTTATGGGATCCCAAAGGTTCAGCGTGGTGATTATATTGTGATTGATCGGCAATACTTGAGTTATCTAAACGCTATTGAATGATTGAACTGTGTCTATTGTGGATACTTTAATGGGGTCATTGGTTACACGCGGGAGATAGTTGGTCGAACCGAACAATATTGGTGCCCCATCAAGCATGCTCGAAAAACAAAACACCTTCACAGTCGATACAAAAATTTCATTGACTATGGTAATGCAACGGAATATAGAAGTAAAATAGGTGAGGTCAGGTGCCAATTTGAAGATATTAATTGATCAAAAATGAACCAAGTAATACGGAAACAAATTAGAAGAATAATTTTGCTTATGACCAAGAAGGTTTCTTTGTAAAAGGAGCTTGCTTGATCGCTTCTGAAAACTTGTAAAGCAAGACTTGGTTTACTTTCTATTCTGGCCTATTTCTTTAGAATTGACCCAGTTGCTGTGTTCGAGTTTGGGTTAAAAACCTTTTGATTAGAGGGTAATTGGTCAGGAAAAGATATTCATCCGAGCAGGTTATTGGTTATTCAAGAGAAGCGGAGATATTTCAGGCTAAAGG
>CAYVIG010000261.1:0-3739 GCA_964451445.1 uncultured Dehalococcoidia bacterium | reverse complement strand
TATATTGCCTCGTTTAACCGTGACCTGTTCAAATGTCCGTACGGCATCGACAGAACCATCGTCTAAATACCATTCCGTAAATCCGCAAAATCCCCCTAAACTTATGCAGGTAACTAACAACAACCCAATAATGAGTTTTGGAACTCGCTGACGTTTCCCTTGAATTATTTCTCTCGGATCCATCTGTTTTCCACTCCGGCCTCATTCGGAACTATTTGCTATTTAAATTCGGGGTCTTAGGCTGTGTTATATGACGGGGCGAGGAGTAGTTCGAAAACGAACCTGCCTCTCGTCGGAACAATACTTTTTAGCAATAACAACCCAATCAGCAGCTTTGGAATACTTTGGCGTTTCTCCCTAATTATCTCTCGCGGGTCCACTCTGTTCGGGAGGTCGGGCTATCAATTAGTTCCTTCGCCCCAGTTTGTGAAGCATCATTGGGCATATCAGATAGTTAACTTATTTTATATACCCAATGATGCTTCTAATATATGACGAAATTGTGAATAAACTTTGAAGACCTCAAAATGGGTTGGCTTACCCTTAGTTTTGGCATGCGATTGTGATAGACCGCTAAATGACCCAATGTCTTATCTACTTGTGGCGTTGTTGAACACCGTCCACGTTGAGGCTGTCAAGGAGAAATCCATGATGGCCATCCTGACTAAGCCAGCTTTCCAGGCAATCTTTGAGTAGCCACCACTCGCGGCGGCAGTGGCATTGTCCTTATAAATGAAACGCCCTGGATCCGGAAAAAGCCCTGAGGTGAATCACTGTGTTCTTGGTGGAGACGGTGGAGAGTCAAACTCGCCCTGAAACGCGGATTTGGCGAATTTAGATTAATAGAGAAGTACGAATCATGCTAGGCATAGCGAACGGGCAGCAAATCTACACGACGCCCACTGTCGAAGACTAAGACAGCGGTGAAATCCTACTTCTTCTTTTAGGTAGTGTTGGAGCAGTAGTAGTGGCAGGTGTCGCGGCTTTCGTTGGGTTTCGACTTTGGCACGGTCGATTGAGGCCACCAAAATAACGCAACTCTTCTCTTGAGGTAATGAATCGTGCTATTTGGAGTGGAACCCACCGGGCTGGTAATAATCGATGCCTGAACGGTCTGGAGCTCACAACCGATGCCAGTTCGGCTGGTCGAAATCGTGCTTAGTTATTTCCGAATGGCGTTCCATTCTTCAATAAATTCCCTTATTGGTTATCAGTGGACAGTATTAACAGAATTGTCCTCTGCCAACCCCATCTCGCATGCGACCGTACTCAGAACTAATCTCTGCACCCAAAATGAGAATGAAGGCGGAAAGATATGCCCAAGAGAGTAATCCCATCATCGAAGCCACCGAGCCATATACTAATTCGTAGTTGGCAATGTCAGCTAAATACCAGATGAAAACGCCTTTGCTAGTTTCAAAGAGAATCGCCGCAACGGCTGCTCCTGGCCAGACATATCGCCAGTACGTTTTGCAATTCGGAACAAAGCGATACAAGAACAAAAACACTGTGAATGTTATAACCCACGCGATCGCTTTTAACATCAAATCGCTTAAATCAAAGTTAAATAAAAAATTTTGGCTAGGAAACCCCAAATCAAGGCGGCTATTTAAAAGCAGTTCCACTGCTAAGTTGGCAAACGATGATAATAAAAATAGTATTCCGATCCCGAGCGCCATAATTATATGTAATGGTTTGGCCAGATAAAAAGGCCGGTTCTTATCGATGTCCCAAGCCCTGTTGATAGCGCGACTCATTGCACCGAAAGCAGAACTTCCAGACCAAAGTAATCCCAATATTGCGCCTATCCCCAAGGCACCTCGAAAACGCACTAATTCTTCTATGTTGTTGGAAACAAACTCTCTTGAGCCTGGCATATTTTCTGTAACGTAGTCGAGAAATTGCTCCTGTAGCGTGATTGAAGTAAATATTGTCCCCGAGATAGCCAAGAGTCCCAGCAATAACGGAAAAACCGAAAAAACGGAATAATAAGCGACACTGGCAGATAGATACGTTGCGTCATCGTCGCCCAATTCCTTAAATACTCGCCACCCCCACGTACACATAAAGTTGTCTACTAAAGGGCTATTAGCTACCCGGCGGGTAATAATTACGATTCTGCGTTTAATGCTGGTTGGGAAACGAAGCTGCATTGTTACTTACGAATTAGGTGTTTTACAGGCCCGCCAGATCTCTTAAATGCGCGAAATCTGCGTAGATATTCCTGAGGCATCAACGGTCCAGTTCGATAATCAGTGAAATACTGCCTCCGAAGATACTGACGGCTAAATGGTATGGCTTATCAAACGACTCAGCAACCATATATTGTCGTCCTGAGTGCTTTCAAGTCTGGTGTGGCGTTATGGCGATACAAGAGCACGTTATCTCCGTCGGTTGTAGACTGGATTACATGCAAAACGGCCTTCTACATATACGACTTGTACTCATTCTGTCGGTCTTAGTTGTCTGTCTACTATCAGCCTGTGCAAAACCCAATGCAACTCAGATCTTCGTATCATCCACAGTATCTGACCATTTCCCCCAACAAACTAAAACCTTCTCCAATAACTCGATAACGATACGTACACCGAATCTCGTTAACACGGAATCAGCAGTGGTGACTAGGGTAATAGACGGCGATACTATTGAAGTTAATATCAATGGAAAATTGCGGACTGTAAGGTATATCGGCATCGATACCCCTGAAACTAAACACCCAAATAAACCCGTCGAGTGTTTCGGGCCAGAAGCATCAAGGTCCAACGAAGAGTTGGTCGCCGGCAGGCAAGTACTGCTAGAGAAAGACATAACTGACAAAGACCGGTACGGTCGGCTCTTACGTTACCTCTGGATAGAAGGAGTTGGTTTAGTCAATCAGATATTAGTAGAGAATGGTTTTGCTAAAGTTTCTATATATCCGCCAAACGTGAAGTTCGAAACTTTATTAATAACAGCAGAGGCTTTCGCAGAAGCAGAAGGCAAAGGCCTTTGGGGCGCATGCAGTGACCCAAGGCCCACCGATTATGATAAAGGAGTTACTGGTACCGGGAATGCAGGAAGTAATTGTTCGCCAGCTTACCCCACCTTATGTTTGCACTCGCCACTCCATGACCTCGATTGCCATGACATCAGCGCATTTAATTTCCCTGTTCTAAAACCGGACCCATACCGCCTAGATGGCGACGGAGACGGTATCGGCTGTGAACGCTAACCTCGTTGGAACCGTAGGGCATAAGTGGCACAAACATGCCCAGACTCCAAAACCCATTTAGTCCGAACCCCCATGGCCTCTGTTTTTCCTCATTGCGATATTGTCATTCACTGGAATCACTTCTACTTTACGAATCAGCATTTGGGGACGTGATAGAAGCGACACCGCTTCGAAATCATCTGATTCCGATATGGCCCATGATTTATGAGAAGGTTGGTGTCCCCATACACCAAGAACATTTACATCATCATTCCCCTCGAGCCATTTTTGCGCTTGCCTGACAGCATCCGCTCCCATCCCACCATCTCTGCCTGGACATGTCATATGGTCATGTTCCAAAGTCGCATGAAAAAGCATGTTTCCCTCCGTAGTCGGGCATAATTGGGACACTACACATTGATTCGCCGTAGTCGCCTAACAATTAACCAAAGGCTCTTTTATCCGATCGAATGACAAGCGTCTCTGGCAACATAATAAAATAATCCAGTGTGAGGGTCTCCAATTCGGATTCAGTCGCAAGGAATCAAA
>CAYVIG010000260.1:0-3739 GCA_964451445.1 uncultured Dehalococcoidia bacterium | reverse complement strand
CTATCTCCGAACAAGAGATGGCAGAGATTCGGGGCAGCAAGATCGCCTTGTTCATCCAAGACCCCATGACCTCATTGAATCCTGTCTTCTCAATTGGAGACCAGGTCGAAGAGGCCATCGAGATTCACCAAGACATTCCAAAGGCCTCCATAATGGACCGTGCCCTTGAGGTACTACGAAAGGTAAACATTCCCGCCGCAGAGACCAGGGTCAAGGACTACCCGCACCAGATGAGCGGCGGCATGCGACAGAGGGTTGTGGGTGCCATCGGCATCTCTTGTCAGCCTCAGGTGTTGATTGCTGACGAGCCAACCACGTCCTTGGACGTCACGATTCAGGCACAATACCTGAAGCTCCTGAAAGATATTCAGAAGGACTCTGATCTTTCAATCATCTTCATCACCCACGACTTCGGTATCGTCGCCAAGATGTGTGACCGGGTCGCAGTGATGTATGCCGGGCGCATCGTGGAGCACGGCAGTGTGAGAGACATCTTCAATAATCCGTCCCACCCCTACACGGAGGCCTTGTTGTCTTCAGTGCCACGGATGGACCGGGTTGTAGACAGACTCTTCTCCATTGAAGGGCAGCCCCCCCCACTCCATGATCTACCCGTTGGTTGCGCTTTCGCCGACCGTTGTCCCGTAGTCATGGACAAATGCCGTGAATCATATCCGGAAATAAAAGCTGTATCCGATGGCCACACTGCAGCTTGTTGGAAGGTGGAATGACCACTCTAGAAACATCGCAAGAGACATTCGAGCAAGGCCAAGTCCTACTAGAAGCTAAAAACCTAAAAAAATACTTCCCGGTCACCAAGGGATTATTGATTTCCAAGGTAACGGGTCATATCAAAGCAGTTGACGATATCTCCTTTGAGCTGCGCGCAGGCGAGACTCTCGGAATTGTCGGCGAGTCGGGTTGCGGCAAAAGTACCACCGCCAAGATGATGCTGATGCTTGAAGAACCCACTGAAGGCAGCATCCTGTTCAAGGGTGACGATGTTCACCATGGCGGGAGCTCCGTTCGTAAATCCTATCGCAGCTCGGTGCAGGCCGTCTTCCAAGACCCGTGGAGTTCGTTGAACCCACGCATGCGCGTCAAGGACATCATCGCCGAGCCGATGGTCATCAACTGGGACATCACCAAGGCAGAACAGCAAGACAGGGTGATGAAACTCCTGAATGACGTGGGACTGAACGAGTATCACTCAAACCTATTCCCCCATGAGTTCTCCGGTGGACAGCGCCAAAGGCTGGCAATCGCCCGTGCTCTGGCACTGAATCCCAGTGTGATCGTGCTGGACGAGCCTGTATCTGCGCTAGATGTGTCCATCCGAGCCCAGATCATGAACTTACTGAAAGACCTGCAAGAAGAATACAAAGTCGCGTACATGCTCATTGCCCATGACCTGGCTACCGTCAGGTACATGTGCACTTGGGTTGCCGTGATGTACTTGGGCCAGGTTGTGGAGCTATCTCCTGTACAGGAGTTGTACAACAACCCATCCCATCCTTACACCAAGGCTTTGATGTCAGCAGCGCTGCCGTCTCACCCAGACATGGAACAGGAAGAGATTATTCTCCAAGGTGAGGTTCCCTCACCCTTGAACCCGCCGCCTGGCTGCTACTTCCATCCTCGTTGCCCCGCTGCCTTGGATCGTTGCTCAGTGGACAAACCCGAGGTTAGGGAAATCGCAGAAGGGCACACGCTCACTTGCCACCTGTTCTAGCATTTCCAGCACTTAACTAGGGACATCGAAAACCGGGAGGCAATGCCTCCTGGTTTTTTTAATTTGTGCCTGACTGGTGCTAAAATTGCACAGTTGGAAATATAGTTTCAGATTCAACCATGATCGGTACCTCAATACACCATGCCAAACACTACTATGAAAGCAGCACCTAAAAGAGCGCCCAGGACCAAGAGCAAGGCGGATATTGCCCGAACCATTGAGATGATGACCGAGCAATACGGACCATTCACCCACGAAGCACGCCTACCTCCCACCGATGAGATGGTTTTCACCATTCTTTCGCAGCACACATCGGACATCAATTCCAGTCGTGCCTACAGGCGTCTTATGGAGACGTTTACTACCCTAGAGGCCGTTGCTTCGGCAAACATCGCCGACATTGAAAAAGCCATCGCTCCAGGAGGGTTGGCTAAAGTTAAAGCGCCCCGCATCAAAGAGGTGTTGAACAAAATACTTGAGCTGAACGAGTCGCTGGACCTGTCGTTCCTGAGGGAGATGCCGCTTAATGATGCCAAGGCGTGGCTTCGCCAACTGCCGGGTATCGGCCCAAAATCAGCAGGAATCGTGCTAAGCTTCTCTCTAGGCATGCCGGCCATGGCCATCGACACCCACATCTACCGGGTGAGCCAACGGCTGGGCGCGATTGGCCCTAAGGTGAGCGTGGACAAAGCCCACGAGATACTTGAAGGCAAAGTTGAACCCGAGGAAGTGTTTAACTTCCACGTGGCCTACATCAATCACGGTAGGCAGGTGTGCAAAGCCCAAAGGCCGTTATGCCCCGAGTGCGTGGTTGGCGGACTTTGCCCCTCGCGCAAGAAATTCATGAGCAAGGCAGACTTGGCGGCTTCGATCGCCCAGGAAGAACAAGTATTGGCCGGAACCTCCGGGGCAGCCATGCCCCACGTTCCGCAGCCTGAAACTCCGTAATGACAATCCCCATAGACAAAGAGTAAGCAACATGAAAGTAGGGATCATCAACATCACCGGTTACGCAGGCAGTGAATTGGCTCGAATCTTGTATCGCCATCCAGAGGTGGAAGTAACCTCTGTCACGGGCCGGAGCGCGGCCGGTCAGCAGTTGAACGAGGTTTTTCCCCACTTAACTGCCATGAACATGCCCATTGAAGAAGAACTGAGCGGCAGCTTGGATCTGGTTTTCTCTGCACTGCCGCATAAGGCCAGCGCAGAAGCCTGCATCCCAGTATTGGAACAGGGTGTGAAGGTGGTGGACATCAGCGCCGATTTCCGGCTAAAACAGGCCGATGAGTACACGGAATGGTACGGGGTGGACCATCCGGACCCCACTTACCTTGAAGAAGCGGTCTATGGTCTCACTGAGCTGCACCGGGATGACGTCTCGTCGTCGCGTCTGGTAGCCAATCCTGGCTGCTATCCTACCAGCGCCATCCTGGGTCTGGCTCCGGCAGTGTCCGGCAAGATCATCACTCACGACATCATCGTCGACAGTAAATCAGGTGTTTCAGGGGGCGGCCGCAGTCTCACTTTGACGAATCACTTCTCAGAAGTTAACGAGAACGTATTTGCCTACGCACTGAAAGGACACCGCCATCTACCTGAGATAACCCAGGAATTGGCTCCATTGGCAGACAAAGCTCTTAATCTGACCTTTTTGACCCACTTGATCCCGATGACCAGGGGGATTTTGAGTTCCTGCTACGCCACTTTGAGCGAACCGGCAAAGTGGGTTGGCGATGAGGGTAGAGAGAAGATCATGAAACTCTACCGGGATTATTATGCCGACGACCCGTTCGTGCGTGTGGTAGCAACCCCGCCCCAGACCAAGCAGACCCTGGGGAACAATCTGTGCCTGGTTCATCCGTCCATAGACGAGCGCACTGGCCGGTTGATCGTGATCAGTTGCCTCGACAATCTGGTCAAAGGCGCTGCTGGACAGGCCGTACAAAACATGAACCTGATGTGTGGATTCCCAGAAGAGACTGGACTGGAAGCCTTAGCGGTCTACCC
>CAYVIG010000259.1:0-3754 GCA_964451445.1 uncultured Dehalococcoidia bacterium | reverse complement strand
GCGACCACACCGTGCGCAAGTGCAACATGGACGGCTCGGTGATCTTCACTCTGGGAATTCCCGGTAAGCCCTCCGAATTCATGGGCGGCGACCCCTTCAACCGCTGCACCCACGTGGCCTTGGACCCGCAGACAGCCGAGTTCTATGTGTCCGATGGTTACGGCAACGCCCGCGTCCACAAGTACTCACCAGACGGCAATCTCCTCTTTTCCTGGGGCGAGTCAGGCACCGGAGAAGGTCAGTTCAACATCGCCCACAATGTCTGCACTGACAAGGACGGCTGGGTCTATGTGGCCGACCGCGAGAACCAACGCGTGCAGGTCTTCGACAAGAACGGCAAATTCGAGACCCAGTGGAAGGACATGGCCCGCCCCTGCGGCCTGTTCATCGACACCAGCGGCGACCAGAAGGTCTACGTGGGTGAGCTGGGAGTAGCCATTGGCCCCAACGACCAGGCATCTGGCCTTGGCCCCCGCATCGGGATCATGGACACCAAGGGAAATTACCTGGCCAAGCTGGGTGACGTGCCTGAAAGCGAGAACCCGGGCAGCTTCATCGCCCCCCACGGAGTGTCCATCAACTCCAAGAGCGACATCTTCGTCTGCGAAGTCTCCTGGACGCACACCGGCAGCCGCCTAAGCCCACCCCGCGAGGTACGCTCCCTACAAAAGCTGACCAAAAAGTAACCAACTCGCCACCAAGCAAACAATAAAATCCCTTCCCCCATGCGAGGGGGAAGGTTAGGTCCAACAAAGTCGCGACTCTCGACCTAGTCGGAGATGGGAGCTGTCTTCGCACAACCTCCAAAAATTATCTAGCCAAACAAACCAACCAACAATCCGGAGCAACAACCACATGGAAATAAGTCTTGGCAGCCTCAAAAAGGGTGCCGAAGAAGCCCAGGGCACCGCGATAATCATCGACGTATTCCGGGCTTTCACCACTGCGGCCATCGCCTTTGAACACGGTGCCAAGGAGATCATCCTGTTCGCCGAGCCCGACGACGCGCTGGCCCTGCACAGAAAGGGCGTTGGTGACTACCTGATGGGGGAGGTCTCCGGCAAAAAGCCGGATGGCTTCGACTTTGGAAACTCACCCTACGAGATCTCAGACGTAGACATGACCGGCAAGACGCTGATACAGTCCACGAGGGCCGGAACCGTGGGCGTGGAAGCAGCTACAAACGCCGCAGAGATATTCCTGGGTTCATTTGTAGTCGCCCAGGCCACCGTGGACGCCATCAAGAAAGAAGGCCCCAACCTAGTGTCGATAATCGCAATGGGCGATCAGGGTATGGTGAGGGCAGACGAAGACGAGCAATGCGGTATCTATCTACGGAACATCATGGAAGACCGCAAACCCGACTTCGAAGCGGTAAAGAGCCTGATTCTGACCGGAGGCGCCACTCAGAAGTTCTTTGACCTTGAACAGCCCCAATACCATCCCGAAGATGTGACGCTGGCCCTGCGGGCCGACACGTATTCATTCGCCATGAAGATCAGCCGTGAAGACGGCCTGCTAGTGGCGCGAAGACAGGACGGGTAAACCGCCTGGCCTAGAACCGGCCCAGTCTCAGGTGTTCAGCCCCGTCAACGTCGGTTTTGCCGGTGTCGATCAGGTCGAACATAGCCTGAGCCATGCCGGTGCTCCAGAGAATCCCCTTCCGACCAGCTCCAGTGGCCACAAACAAGTTGTCCCAGCCGGTGACTTTATCGACGATGGGCATACCATCGCCCGATAAAGGACGCAAGCAGGCTGTCTGCTGTACAAGTTCTGCATCGTCCATGCCTGGAATCATCTTCATGAAGTCGGCCATGATGCTGTCTCTGGCCTCTGAGGTAGTGCTCTCCTCAAATCCGGCCTCTTCTTCGGTTGTGCCGGCCCATATCAGACCATCGGTCTTTGTTGCTACATAACTGTGGGCGTAGTTCACTGCCATGTTCAGGGCTTTATTCTCTGAGCGCAGCCGCAGTATCTGTCCCCTCAAAGGAGTGACGGGGATATTCACACCGCACCATTCAGAAGCCAAGCCTGTCCACGGCCCCATGGCCAGCAGCACGATTCCAGCGTTAATGGTGCCGTTCTCCAACTGAACTCCGGTACATCTGTCACCCTCGGTGATCAGGCCGATCGCCCTCCGTTGCACCATCTCCACGCCGTAACGCTCGCCAGCCCGCATGGCCGCCAAGATGAACCGGTACGGCTCCAGGGCGCCCGGACTCTGCTCAAACAGCGCGCCGATGCACTCGCTGCTCACCTGAGGCTCCAATATCAGCGCCCGTTGGGTGTCTACCCACTCGACGTTGAACCCGCCGATGTCTTTCATCCATTCGATGTTCTTCTTGGACTCGGCTGCTTCTTCTTCGGTGAATGCCAGATGCAAACGGTCCCGCAGTTCGAACCCGACATCTATCCCGGTGTAGTCATGCAGCTCTCTGGCGAGGCCACGGTGACGGCCGTAGCACCAAAGACTGAACTCCAGCATGGGATAGGGCGTTCCAACACCGGTCAGTGGATCCAATCCGCCAAATGCGAACCCGGAGGCGTGGCTCCCCAGGGAATCAGCCTCTAGGATAGTCACTTTGTAGCCCTGTCGACCCAGGAGGTAGCCAGTGAGGCAGGCTACGATCCCGCCGCCGACGATTACCACGTCACGTGATTCAGTGGTCAATTTATTTCTCTCTTTTCCCGTCCGATACCCGGCCAAATGGACTCAGATACTTGGACGCATTTTTATGTCCAGTACGAGCTTACCACAGGCGTTATGCCAGATTAATAACCAGCGGCAGCTCACAGCGGAAATCCCCTGATTTAAAGCCCTTTGAACCAGACTTCAAACTGGTCCAGATGGGAAACGTCCCCAGTGACCGCCAGGCGTCCCAGGTGAATCCCGTCTTCGGCGGTCAGCCGTCCGTAGGTGAACAGCAGGTATTGCTCTCCGGTTGCAGAGAGTAACAGGTCCGGATTCGTGGCGGATTCCGGTTTCATTTCAAACGCGTCGCCAGTCACCACTAGCTGGGACTTTTCTCCATCAATATCAAAGCCATAGACCACCGGTTTGGGCAATTTCTCGGAAGGGCGGAAGCACATGCCGAGCCACCTCGGGGTCATATCCACCAGGATCGGCACACAATCCGAGTCGAGCCCTGCGTTCGTCTGGAACGCCGACCGAATATCAAAGTCGTGGATTGCCAACTCCTGAATTCGCAGTTCCACGTACGCAGCAGCCGTCATGGCCCCCCGACGGACATGCCAACAGAGAGTGTCCCAAGAAGTCTTGGCGAACTCGTCAAACTCTAGATGCAGCTTCTCGTAGCTGGAGTCGAATGATTCCAGGAAGTGGCCTACCATCTCATTGCGGCGATCGATATCCCGCTGGGCATTGGCAGCAGAAAGTTCAGCTGGTTGAGGAGGCACGAATCCGGCGGGCGGGTTGGAATCACCGGCACGGCCACGCTCCATGCTCTCGGCTTGCCGTTCTGCGCCGCCAATCAAGTGGCTCACCACGTCCTGAACCTGCCATTCGGTGCACGCGCTGGGCAGTTCCCATTGTTCCCGTGTCAACTCACCCAGGTATTTTCGGATATTGGCCGCCAATCGCTTGGCCACGGACGCGCGATGTTCTATTTCTGTCATTTCGTGCTCCTACCTTGCCGCTTGCCGGGTCGGTGGCGTCGGTATCTACGTTCTTGTACAATTCCAGGCAACCGCCCTCGTGGGCGTAAGGCAACCCCTTAAACGAGGAACGTCAGCT
>CAYVIG010000258.1:0-3756 GCA_964451445.1 uncultured Dehalococcoidia bacterium | reverse complement strand
CCGGAAAGTCATCGTGGGAACGCAGGTAGGTTTGAAATCCACTGAACTCCGAGTCCAATTCCAGCATCCTCTAGGAGTTGCTGACCACGGCCTCCAGCTTGCGCCAGTTCCCGATGACCCTGGTGTCCCGGGTCAGTTGGTCGATCTCCCCGGGACTCATGCCAACTATCTTAGCGACGTCAAACCTGTGAAAACCATCTCGGAGCCCTAGCCATTTGGATTCAACTATCTTGTTGGACATCCCAGACTGGAAGACCACCTTGCTCATGACCTCCAGGTAGTCGCCCAAACCTTTGAACTGCATCTGCTTCGGCGCCTGCATCTCTGGCATGCCTTCCCTCCTGCATATAGGATACTTAGTCCATGGTTAGCACTATCTTTCCGAAGTTGGCGTTGGTTGCCATGTATCTATGGGCGTCTGCTACCTCTTCCAAAGGGAAGGTGCGATCGACAACCGGTTTCATACTCCCCGATGCCAGGTGGGGCAGCACGTGACGCTTGAATTGAGCCGTCACTCCCAGCTTCTCCTCGAGGGAACGCCCCCTAAGGCCAGTCCCGCACACCTGAAGACGCTTTGCCATCAGTGGGCGGAGATCGACACCCACCTTGCTGCCTCCCATCAGGCCGACCTCGACCAAACGGCCAAGCACGGCCATGGAGGCAATATTCTTGTCCCAGTAGGGTTCGCCGATGAAGTCGATTACAACATCCACGCCCGAGCCTGATGTGACCTCTTTTATGACTTCAGCAAAATCTTGTTCGTGGTAGTTGATGCCGACGTTCATGCCCAGCTCTGCTGCGCCGGATAATTTCTCGTCGGAACCAGCGGTGCCAAATACGAACGCTCCAGCCTGGTGAGCCAGTTGTACCGCCGCAGTACCGACTCCGCTGCCGGCAGCGTGCACCAGGACACTCTCTCCCATTTGCAAGTTTCCACGGTTGAACAGTGCGTCGTAGGCGGTGTAATAGACCTCCGGCGTGGCGGCCGCCTGGACAAAGTCCCAGCCAGCGGGCATCTTCACGGCCATCCGGTGGTGGGTGACGGTGCGGTTCGCGTATCCACCACCGCCCAAGAGGCCAAACACCCGGTCTCCCTCTTTCATGCCCTGGACACGTTCGCCAACCTGCAGCACCACTCCGGCAAATTCAAGGCCAGGTATGTCGGACGGGCTGCCAAAGGGAGCAGGGTAGTTGCCTTGGCGTTGGTTCATGTCGGCGCGATTCAACGCAGACGCTTTGACATCGACCAATATGTCTTCGGGACCAGGCACAGGGCCGTGAAGTTCCATGACCTTCAGTACGTCCGGTCCGCCGGGTTCGGTTATGACTGCTGCACGCATGAAATATTCCTTTAACTTGATTGGATTCCAGAGGAGTTGGTGGCCCTGCCGGATTGCGGAACAGTTTATCACCGGATGGAGGCTCACGCAGTCAGCGATTGCCAGTCATCAGAACAGGGCGCAAAAAGCCCGGGCCTGAGATCGGGATTCAATCCGATTCCGGAACCCGGGCTTTCAAGCTCAGCTTAGGTTTTAGTCTGCGGAGACGGCTGAGGCGTGGTCCTCGATGCGCTGCATCAGGTCGATGATGTCAGGCATGGCCGGCCCGTAGCGGTCAGCGTCATCTATCCCGTAACCCTTGTGGTAGGCGGAACGGAAGTTGGCGATGGCACCACCGGCTCCGGTAACTGAGGAGTTGCCCTCGTCCCAGATTCCGCCGTGGATGAGGTCAGGCATACTGGCAGGCTCACGGAAGACATTTTTGGGGTCACCCCCGTCTTCTACTATGCGCATCTGCTCTTCAAACTGGCGGCGCATGAAAACGATAGGCAAGTCGGTCCGGCCCAACTGTTCCACCGTCCGGTCGTAGATCTTACCCTGGGAGACCCAGGCGTGGGCGTCCTGAGCAAGGACAAAGTCCCACATGGGCTTCCCGTCCTCGTCAAAGATCGGGATGTCGTAGTAAGGGATCGACTCCTGTACCGGAGCTGGCACCGCCTCCGGGGCTGTATAGCAGCCGTAGGCGATGTGGTAGGTGCTGACGTCGTCGATGGGCACCCTGATCTGGAACTCCTGTCGCACCTGTCCGGGCCCTCCGGTCTGGGTGTAGAACGGGAATATGACCGTCGAGTGGCGCGATTGCCGGTCTTTATCGGCGCCGAGGGCCATGGAGTAGTTAATGCCCTTCTCCATGCCGTATTGGGTCTCGTGTGCGTAAAGGGACTCTATTCCACGGCCCATGTCGATCCTGTTATGCAGGGTAGACATCTGTCGGTCTTTGGTGCGGTCTTCAAGATTGCCCTTCTTCTCCAGTCTGTATTTGAACATGTAGCCGTGGAGATACACGCTGTGGGCAGGGTCTCCGGTGTTCTCATGGCACTGGAGCCAGTTGCACTCCAAAACCGATATTCCTATCTGGCGAATGGCATTAGGCATCACAAAAAGGTCCCATGGGGCCAAGAGTGGCACCGGCTGAGGGCCCATGTAGGCCCAGACCAAGCCACCCATCTCCCGCACCGGGTAGGACGGTATCTTGACCTGGTCTTTCAGCTTGTTTGTAGGAGATTCCAGAGGAGTGTCGATGCACTGTCCATCGGGGGCGAATTCCCAACCGTGGTAGCAGCATCGAATCCCGTCTTCGTCTGGAATCCCGTACTTCATCATGGCCATCCGGTGGGGACAGCGTTCGCCGATCAGTCCCAACTCACCTTTCTTGGTTATGAAGAGGACCAGATCCTCTCCCAAGATACGTATGGGCATGATCTCTTCTTCTTTCAACTGGGACAATGGTCGAACAGGAATCCAATAACGGCGCATCAATTCGCCCATCGGAGTTCCTGAACCAACTCTGGTAAGTCTTTCCTGGGCTTCGGCGGTCAGCATTAGACCCTCCCTCATAGTCTATGGGGATCGATTCTTGGGGACAACATTTCCATTCGGTTGATTGCGAGACAGTATATCTCAGAATTTATCCCCGTTGATTATAAAACAGGTGAAGATAGAACGGGCCAGCCTGGACAATCAGGCTGGCCCGTCAGTATTTGATTCCGCAGGCAGTCTACCGTGCTGTGAACGAGGTTTCCTCACCGTTGGCTGATACGGTGTAGGTCTGCCCGCTCTCAAATTTGTCGCCCAGAGGAATCTCGGTGACGATCACCGGCAGATCGCGGGTACAGAGCACGGTATCCTCGGAGACCTCCATTTGGATAACCGAAACCTCTATGTACTCTAAGAACCGCCGGTTCAGCTTGTAGCCCACGAACCTAGAGCAGCTGCTCCCCTTGGATAGTCTGGAGACAATGGCCAGGTCATAGCCGCCACTGGAACCGTTTACTTCAACTTCCTCAACAGGCGTCTCTTTCTCGACCATGGCTAGGCCATCAGCATCCAAAGCGTTGAAGGAGATGATTAAGTCTTCGTTGACGGTTACGGTGTAGGTCTCCCCGGGAGTAAGACCTGAGCCTAGAGTTACCTTCCCTTCGTGCATCCCGTAAATCTCGGTGCAGGCCATGTCCAAGCTTGGGTGGGGAACCAGGTTGTTGACTACCACTGCGAACCTGTTCCCGTCTTGTACCAGGCCGTACCCGTTAAACTCAGCGCAGCCGTTGGGTAGGCCGGAGGTTATGTTTAGTATGTAGTCACCATCCACGGCGTCTGGTGAAACCACAGCTGCATCCTCTACAGGAGCCAAGGCCTCAACTGGCGGTGGTTCTTCCGGCGGTGGATTGCCTTTAATCGGCTCGGCCATGGGTAACAG
>CAYVIG010000257.1:0-3796 GCA_964451445.1 uncultured Dehalococcoidia bacterium | reverse complement strand
CCCAGGAGATGCTGGACGCCTCCCGGGAGCGGCCAGACCTGGTCACCCAGATCGTGCCGTCGCCGCTGACCTTCAAGATTGACCGTCTGCTCCAGGCGAAGATCGCCGAGGGGTACATCGGCGACATCATTGGAGTCTCGGTCCAGTCGCTGGGCAACAACTTCATGGACCAGGGCGGCGAGATGCACTGGCGCAACGACCGTGACCTCAGCGGTTACAACATCCTGAACATGGGTATCTGGTATGAGGCCATGATCCGCTGGGTGGGCCGCGCCACAAAGGTAACCGCCATGACCAAGGTCACCGTGAACAGCCGCAAAGATGAGAGCGGTGAGGCGGTGGATATCACTATCCCCGACCACGTGAACATCCTCGCTGAATTGGCCAACGGGGCCACGGCAAACATGCAGTTCAGCGCTGTAACCGGCCTCTCTTCCGGCAACGGTGTCTGGATCTATGGCAGCGAAGGAACCATCCATGTCGACGGCGCTCAGAACGTCTACGGCGGCCAACGCGGCGACGACAAGCTGTCCGAGATTGAGAACCCTGAAGCCGGCCGGGCGATATGGCGGGTAGAAGAGGAATTCTGCAACGCCATCCGAGGCACGGAAAAGATCACCCGCACACCCTTCGAGGTCGGCCTCCACTACATGGAGTTCACCGAAGCCGTAACCCGCAGCGCCCAAACAGGTCAGAGTGTGGCTCTGCCGCTATAAACGCGCAACACAATTGGCTGAGGAAAAGAGGGCATCCCGAAATTAGGGATGCCCTCTTTTCTGTTTTCCGCCCGTCCTGAGCCCGTCAAAGGATACGCACAGGCCAGACCACACCAATGACACAAGCTTGCTGAGACCTAGTACTCAACCCGGTAAACCCGCTCCGCAGTACCACGGAACATGGCATCACGCTCGCTGGAGGAGTAGTCTTTGGTCATGCGTTTAAAGGCGTTGTAGAGGATGTTGTAGGAATGACCCACTTTGTCCGGCGGGAAGTTCGATTCGATCATACCCCGGTCCGGCCCAAACTGCTCGATGGCATAGTTCATGAACGGCGCCATCAACCCGGCCAGTTCTTCCGAGCCAATGGGCTTTTCCCGGGCAGACCAGTCGTACCCGGTTCGAGGCTGTCCGATTCCTCCCAGTTTCACAGTGACGTTGGGACACTTGGCGACCTCGGCCAGGTTCTTCTTCCAGACTGGGATAACGTCTTCCTGAAGATTAGCGTAAGGGCCAGTGCCAAGCACACCGCCTATGTGGTTCAAGATGATTGGCAACTCAGGAATCGCTTGGGCAAAGTCCACCAGTTCCGGTAGTTGGTGAAAATACATCCAGGCGTCAAAAGAGAAGCCCATGCGGGCCAGTACCCTGGCGCCCGCCCTGAAGCCTTCCTCTCCCAACTGCTCTTTCCGGTTCCAGCGGTTGCTGCCAATATACGGGTGGTCGTCATAGGTGAGGCCGTGTCGGATGCCCCGGAAACGCTGAGGACTGGCCGCCTGTAACGCTTCTAACACCGGCTCTACCGCGTACCCCAAGTGGAGGTTGGCGTGGCCGACTATGGAAGCCGCAGCCTTGGCCGGTCCGTAGAGACCTGTTGCGGCCGCCGCAGCCAGTCCTTGAACAAATTCCACCTCACCCACCGGACGCATCTCTTCTGGTCCATCTGGGCGATACATAGCGTTAGCCTCAACGAACACGGTGGAGACCACATTATGTCCACTATTCAGGTCGTCGTACAGCTCGGCCAGCAGGTAATTCTGATACGGGATCCGTGCCGGACGCCGGTCCCACAGATGGTGGTGGGGATCACAGATGGGAATCCCCGGCTCCAATGCAGGCTCTTGAGTTAATGCATGCCAATCATTGCCCCCAAACGGCATGATCTTGCCTCCGATTCGACTTCGGTTGTCTACACGATGGGTTATCTAGTCTGCGTAATATCTATTCCGAGGATGATCACCGGTTGTACCGGACGGTCAGATGTATCCGTATCCACCAGAGAGATTGCCTCAACTATCTCCTGGCCCTCAACCACCTGACCGAAGATCGTATGCTGTCCATTAAGGTGAGGGGTTGGCACGGTTGTGATGAAGAATTGGCTGCTGTTGGTATTGGGACCAGAGTTTGCCATGGCCAACACACCAGCGCGGTCAAATACCCGTGGCGAGTCAAACTCATCATCAAAGCTATACCCAGCGCCCCCGCTGCCGATGCCATCAGGGTCACCACCCTGGATCATGAAGTTGGGGATTATCCGGTGGAAGATAATACTCTCGTAGAAGCCTTCCGTGGCCAAGAATATGAAGTTATTGACTGTTTTCGGAGCAGTAACTGGAAATAGTTCTATCTGGATATTCCCCTTGTTGGTACGCATGGTCGCCATATAAGTGGCGGTGATGTCGATAGTCATCACCGGAGGCTCGGAATACTGTTTGGCTGGTTCGCTCCCGACCTCCAATGATGGAGCGGTAATCTGAACCGGCTGGTTCAGATTGCTCAAACGGCTGACAAAACTCTGGTACAGGTCTTCCACACCTTCGATCTGGAAAGCGGCATAGTCTGAAGCTAGTACCGTTCCTTCCTGGGCTACCTGTCGCACCAGCAGGTCTTCGGCTCCAGCCCAAAGTACCACCAGAGCATTTTCAGACTCATTCGGCACAGTTCCCGTTACCTTGTATACCGGCAGACCGTCCAATACATCTCTGACGGCCTCGGTGGCGACCATTTCCGAAGGGACAAAGTCTTGGTCCTCGTTGCCCACATCTAATTCGTCGACCGACCACTCCCCAGAGAGAGGGTCTTTGGCGTAGGCCACACCGCCGACCTTTTTAGTTGCGTTAGTAACCTTTCCCGCGAACCCGTTGGTCTCTATGTCCATGATGATGGAGACTTCGTTATCGCCATCGACATATCCCGTGCCCGATATCTCCATGGATATCAAGTTAGCCTCAGCATCTTTTGTGGTCTTCAGCACCAATTCGCCTTCCTGCCTGTAGCTTTGTAGTGCGTCCATGGCTGTTTTGATGTCTGCCAGTAGTTCAGACGGGACCAAACTCGCTTGAGGAGTAGAGGTGGCAACGGGCGCTTGGGTCGGGGCCAGGGTTGGTTCACTTCCACCACTACAGGCCGCCAGTATCAACCCAAATAATATGGCGGCCAAGGGCATGGATTTCAAACTAAAATTTGGCGTGACGTACCGTGCTTCTTCGAAGAGATGTATAAACTGAATCAAGGGATCAATGAACGAAACAGCAGTTTGCTAACGCAGACTCTTGGCAAATTTTTGGCGGATCTTGGCAAGCTTGGGACTGATGACCACCTGGCAATACATACTGCCCGGGTTATTCTGATAGAACTGCCGATGCTCAGGTTCAGACTCGTAGAACACTTCAAATGGGGCGATCTGTGTCACCACAGGCCCGGGCTGGCTGCCCTCGGCGTCCAGCTTCTTAATAAATTCCGCCGTTTGGTCTTTCTGAGCATCCGAGGTGTGAAGGACCACAGACCGATATCGTTCCCCTCGGTCGGCGCCCTGATAGTTCAGGGTAGTGGGATCGTGAGATGCGAAGAACACCTCAAGCATCTCATCGAACGAAATAACGGAAGAATCGAACTCCAAACGCACCACCTCGGCGTGGCCAGTGGTCTCTTCACAGACCTGGTAATAATTGGGGTTCGCCACGTGACCGCCGGAATAACCCGACGCCACGGACGTCACGCCTTTGATCTCCAGGAATACGGCCTCAGTGCACCAGAAGCACCCCCCGCCGAATACAGCTACCTCAGTATTGTCAGCCATT
>CAYVIG010000256.1:0-3798 GCA_964451445.1 uncultured Dehalococcoidia bacterium | reverse complement strand
TTCCAGATGTTCGACATCGGCTGGATCGCGGACTACCCAGACCCCGAGAACTTCCTGGATATTCTGTTCTACAGCGACAGCAGTAATAACCACACTAATTACAGCAATCCTGAAGTGGATTCCCTGCTCGAAAAAGCGCGTATCGAGACCGATGAAACTCTGCGTTTCAGCATCTATAACCAGGTTGAACAGACCATATTGGACGACGCTCCT
This sequence comes from uncultured Dehalococcoidia bacterium, assembly GCA_964451445.1. Lineage (GTDB taxonomy): Bacteria > Chloroflexota > Dehalococcoidia > Lucifugimonadales > UBA3495 > UBA9611. Next base: position 3,585 of record CAYVIG010000256.1, on the reverse strand, counting down.
TGGATTCCCCTCTGGTACAGCGGGGAACGTTACCTGTTAGTGAAACCCTATGTTCACGATTTCCTACAGACTCCGCTGATAATCCCCAAACTCAGGCACGTCCATCTAACGGACAAGTAGAGGACTAGATACAAGCTTGGGCGCTTATGTAACAAAGAGACTGTTGTGGCTTCCGATTATCCTGCTGATTGTCTCCTTCATCACCTTTGCCCTAGGAAGGTTTGGACCCGGAGACCCGGTGGAAGTCTTGATGGGACAGTACGCCGACGAGAAAGTGGTCGAGCGCATCAGGGAACAACGGGGCTTCAACGACAACATTTTTGTGCAATACGGGCGTTACCTGAGGAACGTCACCCAAGGCGATTTTGGCGAGAGCTTCAAGTACCGCGGCCGGACCGTCAGTGAACTGCTCAAGAAGAAGATGTGGGTGTCTGCCCAGTTGAACCTGGCTGCACTGTTCCTCTCTGTGGGCGTCGGCGTTCCCCTAGGCCTATTTGCAGCCCTGAGGCAGGGAACTTCTTGGGATACGAGTACAGTTGCGCTCACGCTACTCGGACAATCCATACCCGTTTTCTTAACGGCGCCTGTGGTGTTACTCGTCTTTGCCCTGAAATTAGATATCCTGCCAACCCACGGTTGGGGAGGCTTTTTTGACACCCGGATAATCCTACCCGCCGTCGTGATGGGCGTCCCTGGTATTGCCATAATCACCAGGCTGACGCGGGCCAGTACCCTTGAGGTGATCGGGCAAGATTATATCCGCACGGCCCGCGCCAAGGGCCTGTCTGAGTTCGTGGTGCAGCGCCGACATGTGCTCAGAAACGCCTTGATCCCGGTAATTACAATGCTTGGTTTCTCCCTGGCCGGAATCGCCTTCACATCGTTCATCGTCGAGCGGTTCTTTGGTATACCGGGAATTGGAAACCTGTTCATCGAATCCATATTCTCCCGGGATTACCCCATCATCAACGCGGTGATAATCATCGGTACCACTATGTTTGTTGCCGCCAACCTGATTGTCGATCTGTTGTACCCATTGCTCGACCCGAGGATCAGGCTGGGGGGTGAATATGCTTCTTGATGAAGTAGATCAACCTTCGCTAGATGAAAGGAATCAGGTCAGCCGCAGCTATTGGGCCATATCCCTCAGGAGACTGCTCAAAAAGAAAATCGGGGTTGCCTGCCTGACCATCATCGTGATCATGTACGGCTCCGGGATCTTGGCGCCGCTGGTAACACCATACAGCTACAACGATCAGAACCTGTCCATTGCCAAGCAAGGCCCCAGTGTTAGCCACCCATTCGGCACCGACCGACTAGGCCGGGATCAGATGACTCGGATCATCTACGGGTTACGAACCACTGTGATCATAACCGTGGTGACACTGGTCACCGGCAGCCTGGCCATTGGCATCACCATGGGATTGCTGGCAGGTTACTTTGGAAAATACATAGACACCCTGATCATGCGGGTGGGGGAGGTGACCTCTGCCTTCCCGGAAATATTTCTTGTGTTGATTATTATTTCCACTGTGAAAGCGCCCGTTACAGACTGGGTGAGGAACATAGAGGACTTGGTCGGCATTGAGATCGTCAGTCTCGGAGTGGTCGACTACCTGGTGTTATCCCTCGCCCTGACCATATTCTCCTGGTTTGGAATGGCCAGGTTGGTGCGCGGTCAGGTGCTCCAGGTCAGGGAGAACCAGTATATCGAAGCTGCCAGGTCCGTCGGAGCTAACACACCCCGAATACTATTTCGACACGTGCTGCCTAACGTCATGGGACCGGTGATCGTCACCGTGTCTGCCGGACTTGCCGCCGTGGCCGGCTCAGAAATACTACTCAGCTTCTTGGGCATAGGTATCCAACCACCCACCCCCAGCTTGGGTTTGATGATTTTTGAGAATGGTAGCATCTCGGTCCTGAGGTCCAACCCCCATCTACTACTGTTCCCGGTGCTCACACTCTCGATACTGCTCTTTACCTTCAACCTTTTAGGTGATGCCGTGAACGACGCCTTTAACCCCCGCGCCCGCTAGACTCTTTCCCAGACGGCGATTTCGGCGGCAGATACAGCTCTAGTATGTTTTGTAGAACTGTTTGTTTTAACTGTGCCTAGCGAAAGGGTGTGCGGCGGCGTAGGTGGGGCAGTACAACCAAGCCAAGAGGGCTGCTCAGCAGCAACAACATTCCGACTCCAGTCGGCCCATCTCTGGCGGGTGCGCTGCAACCCGGCGAATCGGAATCGCCCTCAGGTCCTTCGTTGCCGTCCCCAGCTGCATCTGCTGGATCGGTTTCGGCTTCAGGGGTAGTTTCTGGAATGCCTGTGGCTCCGGCATCGGCTTGCGGTGTTGCTACGCCGACCGGAGGTTCGGTACCAGCAACGGTTCCATCCTGTGGGTCACCGATCTGCGATTCTAATTCGTCCGGCGAGGGCAGTGTCTCCAATCCTAGAAACGTGCGCCAGGCGGAGTCTAGCCCGTATTGATCAAGGCCGTAGACTTCCAGAAGAGCGTGGTCGATGTCCAACGTCTGCTGCAGCACCGGGAATAGGGCGGCCATCCGGTCTATTCCCCAGGTATCGATCATGTACTGAACGACAGAACGGCCCTGACCGTAGGCGATGATGATGTCTTCTGGTGTGCCACCAAAGACGTTGAGGTACCAGAGTGGTTTGACCCGGCGGGTGAAGATGCCGTAACGCAGGGCAGCGTCGTAGTCATCTGTGGGGTCGATATTTCCGTATTCAGCAAGGCCCTCGTTAAGCCAAGATGGGACCAGACTGATCGCTGGACCCGCAGCTTCGCTCACCAGAAGATGGGTGAATTCATGGGACACGGTACCGGTAACCGTTGGATCAAAGCCGTGAACCAAGAGTACGCGCTCGTCGCCAAATGCCATTCCCTGAGTCTGTAATCCCTCACTGACGGCCTGGGAACGGAAAGGCAACGCAGGAGACATATGCCGATAGTTGTTGTAAGAAACAATCCTCAGGGGCTCTGTGGGCGCAATGCCAAGCACCGGAAGCATCTTTTCCAGGCTCTGATTGGCGGCTTCTAATACAACCTCGGCTCGATTCCGGACGTATTCCCCGTAGTAGTAGACGGTGATCAGGTCTTCTACTACCGTGTCCCATTCAAACCGGTTGTCCTCATAGATAAATTCCGTGGGTTCGGTGCGCACCACGGCTCCGGCCTTGTCACGGATCTCAAAGGAATACTCTATCTTTGTTCCTGGCGGGTAGTATTCTCCGGCGGAACCGCTGGGCAGAATGGACTCGCCGGTCACAGAGTCTCCAGATTCAAATTCAACTGATCGGTAGGCGCTGCGACCTTGCTGATCCACTTTACTGAAGAAGACCCTAATGTCGTCGATCTCATCGACGCTTTTGGCGATTATGGAGAATTTGATCCCATCGGGAAATTGGCTCTCAGCCTTGGCCTCAACGACCTTGATATTGCCCTCATCGGCCCGAGTTACACTGGTGGTCGAGAATGCCAGCCCGGCAAGCAGGAATAAAGTTGTGGCGAATATGAAATTACGCAATCTTCCCTCTGCAGCCAAGTTTACGTTAGTGCTACGCCA
>CAYVIG010000255.1:0-3799 GCA_964451445.1 uncultured Dehalococcoidia bacterium | reverse complement strand
GCATGACCGTTCGCAATCAGTTTTGTATTGATGTCCAGCATCTCTGCTATGTGGTGGCTGGCCCATGGGAATACTGTCGCCTCCATGATGTTCAGACGGGCCTCGTCTCGGAAGAACCTACCGGCATAAACGTCGGCGATTTCCTGAATCGTCTTGCCTTCAGCGAGGGCCGCCATGATCATCTTATCGCCGCCGGCCTCCGCCAGTTCCTGGCGCATATGACCAACGTCGGTGATGTTCTTGATATGGGTTACTTCAAGCCCGCTGTGGATCAATGATCGGCGGACCCAATCGGCCATGATATAGGTGCGCATGTTGCCGATGTGGGCGTCACGATACACGGTGGGGCCGCAGGTGTACATTTCGATAAGCCCTGGCGTGGCTGGTTGAATCTCTTCGACACGTTTTGCCAGGGTGTTGTAGATGCGGAGCAATGGGACCTCTTCTACCTGAGGTTACGCGCTAACGCGTTCAGATGCGGGGCCAGTTTAGCACGTTCCTGTGGTGGCTGCCATAAATTTATCGGATATTCCTAGATTCAGAGCGAACTGTTAAGTGGCGTTTTACGCGGTTTAGGCGTTGGTTACCATCGGCTCGATGTCTGAAAAATAGCTCAGCTTGAACCAAGCAGGAAATGCGTCAACGAGGGCGGTCAGTCCGTCGATTTCGATCAGACCTTGGTCTATGCATTCGGCAAAGGATGACAACCCCTACCAGACTTTATGGATGGCGATGGTATCCGCACTTACGAAGATATCTATATTAAGCCCTGGATCTATCATGCAGACAGATGGTTCTGGCTTTTCTAACACCAACCAATATTCTCCTTTGGCGGCTCCGCTGAAGTTCATCTGCACCACCACCCTAGATTGAGGGAGCAGCCCCCACCGCCACCATCGAAAGGGTACGAAGTACGGTAGGTTTATCAGAACTTCGCTGCTCGTAGCCCACCACAGCGCCGGAACAAGCGGCGATGGCCTACCTCACCGCGATCTCTATCTCTTCTCGCGCCGTTAGTGTGAATATGTCTTCCGAATGACGGTCTCGCTACGCTTGGTATTGGACCACGGCCCCGGAAGCTTTCATAGCCTCGATCTGTTCTCCTGTATAGCCGGCTTCGGCGAGGATACTCTCAGTCTCTGCGCCAAGTAGCGGGGTGGGACGGCCAACCCGCATAGGCGTCTCTGAGAGACGGGCCACGCTGCCCAGGTGCTCCGCTTGACCAAAGTCGGGATGGTCTCGTTTGACAATCAATCCAGCCTTGCGGATGTCTTCATCGTCCCGGAAATCTTCGACTAACCGGTTGGCCATGACACTGACGCCGGTGGGATTGATCAGGTTGCTCCATTCTGCGATGGACTTGCTGGAGATCACGTCGGCTATTGACTGGGTCAATGCAGCGTCGTCCCCGGCGGACAATTCGGAGAAATCAGCGAGTTTGGTCAGGTTGCCCCAGGCAAAGTCGTCGGGGCAATGGAAATACATCCAGCCATCGGCGGCTTCATAGAGCCGGGATTTAGCGTCGAAACCGCGGACACCCAAGCCTTCGGGTTCATCCCGCTTGTAACCTTCATAATCTAGGAAGTAAGGCGATTGCAGTAGCCCGGCAGTGAGGGCCAGTCCACTGTTAACAGTCTGTCCTTGGCCGGTGCGGTTGCGTTCGTGTACGGCCAGGGCTACTGCGTAAGCGCCCATCAAACCGGTGCCGTAGTCGTTCATGGGATAGGGCAACAGTTTAGGCGTTCCGTCTCGGCCGCCGCGACGCACCTGTATGCCAGCAGTGGCTTGGGCCAGTTGTTCCCAACCGGGGCGTTCGCTCCAGGGTCCGTCATAGCCGAAGGCGTTTAGCGATGCATGGATGATGTCTGGCTTGCGAGCCTTCATCTGTTCAAAGCTGATTCCCAGGCGAGACAGGCTGCTCTTGCGGTTGTTTTCCACCACGATGTCGGCGGTTTCAAGCAGCTTGTAGAAGACCTCCAAGCCTTCTTTGGTTTTGAGATTGATCTGGATGCTGCGCTTGCCGCGATTGACGTCGGTGTTTCCGTGGATATTGTAAGGGCGTGACGGGTCGTCGATCTTGATGACGTCTGCTCCGAACTCACCCAGCGTACGTCCGCAGGTAGGGCCGGCCAAGACGATGCAGAGATCCAAGACTCTGAGTCCTTCCAGGGCGTGCAGGATGCTTTCGCCTCCGGATTTAGGCGTAGCGGGTGTTGAGGTTTCGGTTTTTAACTCGGACAAGATCTCGTTGGTGTGCTCACCCAATGTTGGCGCTCGGAACTGGATGGCTCCAGGGGTGCCGCGTAACCGCACCTGAACCCCAGGCTGCTTCATTCTGCCGTGCTCAGCATCGTCAATCTCGACGACCATTTTCCCGGCGAGGGCATGCTCATGGGACAGCCATTCTTCCACTGGCTTGCATACGGTGCCAACACCATTGGCGGCGGCGATGTCGTCCTCCCATTGCTTGGCGTCCCGCTCGAGGAACATCTCTTCAAAGCGTCCCTTCCACATCGCAATAACTGCGGGGTCGGTCTCCACGTTGTAGAGAGCTTCCAATTCTTCAACCCATTCAGGGCGTCCGGCGGCAGCCATCAATTGGCCGACAAATACTGCATAACCTCCCTGGGATTGCAGGAACTTGCCGTCTTTGCATTCGTATTGGTGGGCCATGACGTTGCGGGGGAACTCGTCCAGGCTTGGCGGGTCGATATCGAACAACTGAACCAAGTTCCGACCGATTGCCGAGAACATGGCGCTGTGCATGGGCACTTCTATCCGCTGGCCTTTGCCGTTGCGGTCGCGGGCCACTACGGCCATGCCCACGGACACTGCAGAGACAATGGCCGCGAAGGTGCTGGCGGTGGGCAGAGGCAGGAACAATGGCTCCTTGGTATCGTCGTAAGGCTGGTAGGTGCCGGTGGAGGCCGAGACGATACCTTCCCAACCGCGTTCGTTGCGGTACTGGCTGTCTTCACCAAATCCAGGAATGGAGCAATACAGTAACTGTGGGTTTACCTTGGAAAGGGCTTCGTAGCCGATGCCCAGGCGATCTGCCACGCCCGGTCGGTAGTTCTCTATCACTATGTCGGCCTGCTTGGCCAGGGCTACTGCATTGGCCTGACCTTCGGGTGTTTTCAAGTCGATGACAATGGAGCGTTTGCCGCGGTTCCAGGTGCTGAAGGCGGGTTCACTACGGGCGGGGTCCCCACCCGGGCGCTCAACCTTGATCACCTCGGCTCCCTGGTCGCTCAGTAGCATGCCCAACAATGGGCCGGGGATGTACTGGCCAAAATCCAAGACCTTTAGACCGACCAATGCACCCTGTGCCTGGTTGTTCTCTGTTGTCGTCATAGTGATGAGCTCTCATTTATTTCGTTATGTTAGGCGTGGGAATCGTAGCAACGGTCCAGCCGACCGTCAACTGTCCGCTTGGGTTTACCTAAACCGCCCTGCGATCGATCTTGACCGCTCGGCCTGTCTTCGCTGACTCGATTACTGCCGAGTTTACTTCAGTGGAACGGAGGCCGTCAGTGCCGGTGGCGGCGGGTTCTCGGTCTTCTTTTAAGGCAGAGTGGAAGTCTGATAACTCGGCGACGAAGTTGGCCAGGTAGTCGTATTCGAAGTCCTGGGTTTGGTTGACCGTCTCGCTGACCACTTCCAAAGAACCCATGCGGGCTTCCCAGACGGTGGCGGTTCCGGTGAAGCGTCCATCTGTGCCGTAGACGGTGAAGTCATTCAGAGTGTCTGGCAGCATCCGTCCGCAACTTACGTTGGCGATGGTGCCGTCTTCCAACCG
>CAYVIG010000254.1:0-3826 GCA_964451445.1 uncultured Dehalococcoidia bacterium | reverse complement strand
CCTTCACCTGCAATTTCCCCTGATTGGAAGTCACCCGCATAGCGATAGAGTGGTTGGCTTTTATAAGCCCATTGCCTGTTGCCATCCGGGCGATCTATTAGAGACCAATCAGGGATGTTTGTCCGCGCACGCCACCAGGCTTCAGCAGGCCGCCAGGTTTTGGCGCAGTCGGCATTACAAGTAGAAGCGGATGGTGTATCGGTGCTGTTTGTATAAAGTGTCATATTCAGGTGGTCTGCAAGCAAATAGCCGTATTTAGTTTTGATTGTATTGAATCCTGGTGGTAGTTGTATTGGCTTCAACGCGGCATACCACTGCCGCTGATACTCGTCTCCATTCATATCGCCTGGATCAGTATCGCGGCTATATGTGTAGAGCGGTTTTCCACGAAAATACCATTGGTACATGCCGTCGTCTCGGACATTGGTTGACCAATCACCACCGCCCTCGTAGTCACTTTCAACTTCTAACGGTCTCCACACATCAGCGCACTCCCCGTTGCAAAGCGAGGGCCCGCCAATGGGATCTTTGACATAAGTATAAAGAGTCATGCCTGCTGAATTACTTAGGATCCATCCGTGCCCGCGGGCAGATAGCTTTACATCCAGAGGCACAGACACTTCCTGTGCTACAGCAGTTGCCAAGTAAATCAAAGAGAACGCAGCACTAACAGTGAAATACACCATATTCATCTCATAACCTGTCGGGTTTTGTTCTAAGGATGAATAATGAATGCTGCATGGGCTCCAACTTCAAAGGCTGTAGAGAGGAAAGTGCATTGTCCGGTTTCCGGGTTGGGATAACCATCGGCCAACTCATGGGCAGCCCTATACATGGCAGGGCAATCTGCAGCGGATGAGGTATGTCCTACCATACCTCCAATATAATGGAGAAACGCTTCCACATTATAATAACCGGTAACAGTACCATGGGCAGTTGCGCCATCTCTGGCAATTTCTAAGCGTAGACCCATGTCTTTAATAAGTGGATGCATAAAGGTGCGATTGCCATAGAATGGCAGACTAACGTCGCCCCGTTCAGTAGTGAGAATACCATTTCGGATTGTACCCTTAAGGGAACCTCCATAACGTGGCTTGTCGCCATCCATATCTATATTGTAGCTGGAAAACGGCAATGGCCGACCATTACCGTCAAGAACAAATTGATCAATAGACCGGTAGAATGTCACTGTAATGTCTTCATCTTCTAGCGCATCTTCAACTCCCGTGACCTCTATAAGGATCATACCAAGGCCGCTTGTGCCTCTATTTTCATTTGCGATCAATTCTGTTAGGCCACCCTTGCGCCAGCCGAGCACACAACCGACTAGCCTATACATCTGATTGTCGATTCCCAATGCGCCATTGGGGTGGGCGAAGTTCTCATGGGCACAGGTCTTGGGAGTGCTTCTGCCATCTATATTGTCATCAAGATTGGCGCCATAAGAATACTTTCCTTCAACCACACGCATCGGTGGATCAGTTACAACAGTGGGGTTTAGGCATACGTTTTCACCGTTAGGGCCACGACGCATTGCTGTTGGATATCTATCAAGTTTGGGACGCAACCCGTTTTCCGTTAGATTTGCGCGGGCCTCTATAGAAAGTCCCCGCCACCAAAATTCGTCATTACTAATAGCCAAGCCTTCCGGGCATTCGTCGAGATATCGGCTGTTATAGATGGCAGTGAACCAGTCGCGCACCACAAATCCGAGAGTACTGTCAGGAGGTTGCTGTGCATAGCAATGAAAAGGTAGAAGCAAGAACAAGGAAAAACATAGAACCGTGCAAGAACTGCAGAATTTGAGTGATCGCTCCGACGGCATGCTCCCCCCTTTCTTAACTACATATATAACAGCCAGATTATACATTGACCTGTAAACCCAGAATCTAGATCTCGATAGAATTTTCTTCATCTAACGCCCCGCTCGCTTCCAACCACTCTAATTCGGCCTTAGCTAGGTCACGTTCAATATCAGCTCTCTTTTTCATTAAGTCAGATATAGCCATGTTCCTAAACTCTATCCCCATCTCAGATGGGTTAGATAATGCACGATCGATAGCCATTCCCTGTTCAGAAAGCTGTTGAACTGCTGCCTCAGCCAAGGAAATATCCTTGCGCAAGTTTGCATTGCGCTTGCGTTTCTCGGCGGTCAAGCGCCGCTTTTCCTTCTTGTTTTTATACCCCTTCCCCTTGGTGATAGCGTTCTTATCAGCTGCGCTAGCCAATACCAGATCTTGGTAGTCAACTAGAGTACCTGTAAATTCTAAAGCCCGCCCGTCTGCAACCAAGACAAGCCGTTCAGCCGTCAACTCTAGGAGGTGGCGGTCGTGGCTAATAATAACGACCGCACCACTAAATTTAGCTAATGCCTGAACGAGAGCCTCGCGGGCATCCACATCTAAGTGATTGGTCGGCTCATCGAGCAGCAATATATGTGGCGCATCCCGAGTAGCCAGCGCTAGTGCCAGACGTGCGCGTTCCCCTCCTGAAAGCTGTCCAACCTTCCGGTTTGCTATATCGCCTGAAAAGCCAAAACGCCCCAATTGTGAGCGGACGGCTCCAGGTTTGGCGTCAAACATCATACGAGTCATGTGCTGTAAGGGCGTTTCATCGACTAGCAATTCTTCAGCCTGATGTTGTGCAAAGTAACCAATGCGCATCTTGCCAGTAGATTGAATGTTACCCTTAAGTGGCTTGAGGTATCCCGCCAGCAACCGTGCCAGCGTGGTCTTGCCATTACCGTTGCGGCCTACCAACGCAATACGATCGTCTGGATCAATACGCAGATCAAGTTGCGATAGAACAGGCTTATCCGCAACGTAGCCAACTTCGGTATCATTTAGCGTAATGAGTGGCGGCCTTAACTCTTCTGGACTAGGAAAATCAAAAGACAAAGCGGGATCTTCGCTCGCAGCCGCAATCGGTTCCATGCGCTCTAACGCTTTCATCCGGCTTTGTGCCTGCTTAGCAGTGTGTGTCTTATACCGCCAGCGATCAACATAAGCCTGAAGCTCTTTACGTTTTTTCTCCTGTTTTAGGCGAAGGCCCTCAACCTGGGCCTGTTGCGCTCGGCGCAGACGTTCGAAAGCATTATAGTTGCCTGGATACAACGTCAACTTACCACCATCTAAATTGAGAATGTGCTCGACGACAGAATTTAAAAGCTCCCGCTCGTGGCTAATGATCACGATTGAAGCCGGATAGGATTTTAAAAATGATTCAAGCCAGAGCTCTGATTCAAGATCTAGGTGGTTAGATGGCTCGTCCAAGAGCAACAGATCAGGCTGAACAAACAGCAACGCAGACAAAGCGACACGCATACGCCACCCGCCAGAAAAAGAACTCAATGGCCGGTGCTGAGCATCTTCATCAAACCCCAAACCGGCCAGAATACGGGCTGCCCGTGCTGGTGCTTCATGGGCATTAATGATACGGAGACGTTCGTGGATATCTGCAATCTCAGCAGGGTCAGATGCCTTATCTGCTCTGTCCAAAAGAGCCTTACGTTCTGTATCAGAATCCAGCACCATTTCAATCGGCGTTCTTTCTGAGCCCTCAGTGTGCTGTGATAGGTGACCAATACGTGTCCCATTTGGAACCTGAAAGCGCCCGCTATCAGGTTCCAGCTCCCCTGCCATTACCTTGATTAGAGTAGATTTACCCGCACCGTTTCTACCAACTAGGCCAACGCGGCACTTGGGAGGTAGCGAGGCAGTGACCCGATCAAGTATGAGGTTCCCGCCGAGACGAATGGTAATGTCTTCTAGTTTAAGCATAGTTGCGACCGGATAGCATAGCGATAAGGATGATGCCACTGAGTCGA
>CAYVIG010000253.1:0-3840 GCA_964451445.1 uncultured Dehalococcoidia bacterium | reverse complement strand
CCTTGTGATATCGGAGATTGAGAAGTCAGAACCCCTTCTTTCGACCTCCTCATCTAGATATCTCCAGAAGTTCTCATCGAACATGTAAATTCCACCAATTGCCAGGTCTGAGGGGGGATCATCCGGCTTCTCTATTATGTCCACGATATCCCCATCCTCGCCAATTTCGCAGACTCCGAAGTCTCTTGGCCTATCCACCGATCTAGCAAGTAGGACTGCACCGGGGGGATTTTCAGAATTACGAAACCTCTCTGCGTCTTCGATAAAATCGCAAGAAGTAATGTTATCTGAGAAATAGAGAAGTATCCGACTTCCTTCCACGTGTGGTCTTGCCAATTCCAGAGCACTCGCAACACCCTTCGGTTCCTCCTCGATAACATAGTGGATTCTTTCTCCTTCTATTCCTACTCCTACATGCTTAGCAATCTGCCCAATTCGACTATTCGCAATTATGGTGATGTCTCTTACACCGGCTCTTCTGATGGTTGCCAATGCATAGTCAATTACGGGCCGGTCAAACAATGGGAGGAGAGTCTTGTGTGTGTATTTTGTGAAAGGGCTCATCCTGGTCCCCTCACCTCCAGCCACCAGAACCGCCTTCACTCCCTTCTCTGTAAACATGTCAAATCCCTCCAAAGCCATCTATCGACTCTAGCATCTTCCACAGATTATGCCCGTAAATACGCTGAATATCCCTAATTTCCTCTTCACTAATCTTGACTCTTCTCTTCCTAGCATATGCTAATGCCCTATCGAAGAAACGCTCACGAGGGAAGTCATCAATGGTCCAAGGCCTCTGGTTTGATTCCAATTCTGCTAATTTCTTAACAATTGGAGGGGCCGCCTCCCTCATTGCGGCATGCATCTTGGAGAATGGGAGCGCAGTGTTCTTAGGTTGCTCAAATTTTCTTTTGTGATATTTTACCTTTCTAGGGTTTTCTTTATTCAGCGCACGCGGTTCCCATTTTCTGCTTAGGCCAATCCTTTCCAAGTGCCTTTTTAGAACAACGAAGTGATTCCTGATTTGTGTCTCTCTCTGGCTAATTGAAGTACTCGAATCGTGAATTCTGTACACATATGTCCATTCATCCAAATGCCTCATCTCTGTTACATCTGACATTTTTAGGAACATGTCAAAATCAACTGCATTTGTGAGATCTCTTGCAAAGCCTTCGGTTCTCCACCAGTCTCGGGACCTGAACAGCCTGAAGTGATGTACTATGCACCCGAACATCAATTTCTCCCTCGAATATTCAGGCCAGTCGTAACCATCCTCTAGGAATTCTCCTTCGGGGGTTTCCTTCTGGAATGAGCCATATGCCACTCCTATCCTCGTGTCCTTCTGGATTTCTTCCAAGAGTATCTCGACGGCATTTGGCAGCAGGATGTCGTCCGAGTCAAGTTGTCCGATGAACACCCCTCTGCAGAGTTGTACCGCCGAGTTGCTTGCCCCGCCGATGCCTTGGTTCTGTTGATGGACCCACCGAACTCTTGGGTTTCCAAGGAAATTCTCTTCTAACTTCCTAAGTGTACCGTCATCCGAACCGTCAATGGCAATACAGACCTCAAGATCCTCGATGCTTTGTTCTAAAGCGCTATTCACGCTTTCCACAATGCTTTCCTCTGCATTGTATGCAGGGATGTAAATAGAAACTAAAGGCACTGAGTGCTCAACTCCATGCTCAGGTTTCCTATACATGACCGGGACCCTATCGATAAAGATCGGCATCACTTCTTCTAAACCCAGTTCCCTATCCGTTTCGTTTCGTCCGCCTTGAGGCTCCTGATGAAGGCCACAGGCCTCATAAAGCGGAACGATGTATTCTCCTCTATTCCAAACTCTAAAACCCCATTCTGTGTCTTCCTTGCCCCATGCCCTGAACTCTTCATCGAATCCACCAGCTCTTTCGAAAACCGAAATATGAAATCCAAGATTACCACTGCAAACCGCCCTAAATGGGTATTTCTCGAATCTAAGATTGTCACTCTGCCGGTACATCCCCATTCTCCAGTCTAAAACGTGACCGTCTTTCTTGAACACCTCGTTCTGACTTACTATGTCGGGCAGGCCCAGCATAGACGAAGGCGATTTTTCCACATCTGATTTTTCAATCATGTTTGCGTCAATGTACCTCCTGTGTCCACAGAAAAGGCTCCGAGAAGAAACTTCAAAATGCCTTGCATATACTTCGACCAAAGTCGGAACTGGCGCTACATCCGCATCGAGAAGAATAATGTGGTCATGACTCGATGCACGGATGCCCATGTTTCTAGCCGCTGCTGCTCTGAAACCCTGATCTTCTTGGTTTACGTATGTTATTCTCAGACGGTCCCTAAACGAATCTGCTACTGCCAGGATGTCCTCCTTACTCCCATCATCTGCAATTACCACCTCAATTAGATCCAGAGGATATGTCTGATGCGATATCATTGCCAAAGTTTTGCTAAGGATTTCTGTTCGGTTATAGACTGGGATGATGATGCTAATTGGTAAATCCGGAGACCACCCAACCATCCTCTCTCTTTCCAAATCAGTAATTCTGGAGAAATCATTTGCCACTCCTTTCGGCGGGGGTATCCTCATTCCTGATGGCAAAATGCCCGTTACATCCGGATATTCTAGCGGTTGAGGGGTCCTTACTGCAGGAGCTGGCTCAATTATCGCTATAGAAATGGTACTTTTCCTCGTAACATTTACATTTTCGATTCTGATGTTTCCCCTCACAATTTCGGCAATCTTCAGTGCAACAGAGTGTTGCTGACTGTCTTCAGCCTCAGTTACAACAATCTTTTCACTTCTCTTCAGGATTTCGACATGATTGAGAATTCCGTAATTGCTCTCCATGCCCTCCTCTCTGTTAACAATCAGACAACTCCAAGATTCAGGAATTTCATCCCAAATTGACTCAATATCGTACCATCCTTCTTCGCCTCTAATCTTAGAGTAACTATTCTCGACTAGTTCACACCTGAAGTTAGCCAATGGGTTATTGCCAACAGATACAAAAGACGGTTTGTTAAACCCAATATGCTGGACTATTTCTTTAATCGGAACCTTCCCCCTCCCAATTCCAGATCCTAATTGCAACACTATTTGTTCATCCGGATATGCTGCTGGCGACCAGCCCTCGGAGACAATTCCCGTCTCCAATCCAATACGTTGAAGTTTCGCTGGCCCCGAACCAAGTAGCCTCTTTTTGGAGCCACCAACCATTTTCTCACCAATTCCCGTTGAGACAAGACACGCTGTGCTCCATACGCAACCAATTTATTCTCGGGAGGGTTACTCTATTAGACATTAATGATGACAAACTTTGATAATCGCCTTGTGGTAGCACGAAACGTGCAACCAGAGCCGAACTCATCAACAATAGGAGATTACAAAGTTTCAGACATTTCCCTCTCCGATTTCGGAAGAAAGGAAATCGAAATCGCTGAGCATGAAATGCCCGGCCTGATGTCCATCAGGGAGAAGTATTCCTCAGAAAAGCCATTGAGTGGCGTTCGAATTACTGGTTCTCTACATATGACGATCCAGACCGCGGTTCTCATCGAGACCCTTGTCGACCTAGGAGCATCTGTCAGATGGGCTAGTTGCAACATTTTCTCCACTCAGGACCATGCCGCCGCCGCCATCGCGGAAACCGGCGTCCCGGTTTTCGCATGGAAGGGCATGTCCTTGGAAGAATACTGGGATTGCACTTTCCTCGCCCTTAGCCATCAGGATGGGCAAGGCCCCCAGTTGATTGTTGATGACGGTGGAGACGCAACTCTGCTGATTCACAAGGGTTTCGAACTTGAGAATGGGAGTGACTGGGTAAATACGGCTTCAGAAAATCA
>CAYVIG010000252.1:0-3844 GCA_964451445.1 uncultured Dehalococcoidia bacterium | reverse complement strand
TCCCTAGATACTACACCTATTACTTAGAACTGGATTAAACCACAAACGCTCTATACGTTCTGTGACGTGTAACACACAAGTAAAGTGGTTCTAATCTGGGTCAGGTGCAGGCGAAACATTAGCTTCGAAGTATGACGGTAGCGTATTAAGTTTCCGAAATCACTGTGTTATTACAATCAGTATTTCACTTGCATCGCCGGTCCAGAGGTTTTGATCTATGGGTTATGGTTGAGTGTCGAACCTGTATTCATCCGTGAAAAGGTCGGGAGTACTAATAGACAGATTGTAACTTTTCCTAGTAATAGGATTAATCGGGAAAGAGGCTACAAGTTGAAAGGTGTCTCCAGGCTTCCAATCGAGATTAGATGGACTAGCAACTCTCCAAGTATTTTGGCTAATACTGGCTGTGGGCGAGTAAGTTAAATAATCTCCCCATTTACCATCTATGTCCATCAAGAATAAATCTAATTCTTCTAATGGTTGTATCTCATTAGACCCTGTGTTCTTGGCCCAGATATTCAGCTCGTTACCGCCACCTCCCACGAGTACTCGCAGAATTTTTATCCCCGACTTCTGTTGTGCCGTTGACTGCGCCACAGTATTCTTTGTGTTCTCGCCTGCCTCTTGAACAGAGCTGGTTAGGCCGCCAAATAGTATTACGGCCGTTATTACCCCGGCGATCGTCAAAAGCCCGGCAACTATTACTTTGTCCATAGTCCTATATCAGAAGCTAATAGGAAGGTACTGATAAATTAAATTTAGGATTTATATATTGAGGTCTTAGTGTCCAGGTCGATATATATTATGAATCTCGCCAACAAATCACATGTTCTGTCAGAAATGCGACATAAGATTCGACGAACGGCATCGAATATCGTTTGATTTTCTATTTCCTGAATCTGGGTTTTAGGCTGAATCAATCAAAATCTTCCCATGATTCTGTATAGACCTTGATTGATTTTGAGACATCACATTCAGTTCTTAATCAGTGTCCAAATTAAATATATCTACGTTTCCCTCAAACCACTTGGTGGTTTGGGGAGTCTTTTGGTCTTGGATCTTAAAATTCAAAGACGTTTGTCCCGAATATAATACTGCTTGTGCTCCGACTCCGTGTTGCATAATCACCAAAGTAAAATTGCCGTCGTGTCCGACATCAGTTGTTGCAACGGGCGCGTCATATCCATCTACCCAAGCAGTTATTTTAGTTCCTGTTGGGGCAGGTGTACCATTTATCCTTGCCACGCCCACAATCCCATGAGGCCTTGGCATGGTATTAACTGGAGGTAATGGTAAAAGCGCCACAGGTTGGGCAGTTGGGGTAGGTAGTGGCGCTGTTGCTGTTGGTGTCGGCGCGGCCGCAGTAGGCGTCGGCACGGTCGCAGTCGGTAATACAACTGGTGGTGCTGGCGGTAATACAACTGGTGGTGCTGGCGGTAATATGGCTGGCGGTGGTTGTAACGGAGGGGCAGTCGGTGATATTGGAATCTCAGGCGAAGTTACAACCAGCTGAGCAGTGGGAGCAGGGGTCGGAGTAGGTTCACCGGCAGTTACGGGCAGTTGGAAAACTCTAGGAGTAGTGCCTTTAGCAGTGATGACGCTCTCCAGGTTAGAGGCTATAAGTTCGATCGAAAACTCGATATCCTCCCTAAGTGGAGTTCTAAGCCCACCAAGGAAAACGTAAATATCACCAGACATCCCTGGCGATATCGAAGGACTGAAACCGTCATTTACAAAGCACCAAATAGCTATGTTATTTGGTTGATCGGCTAGTTCAGAGCAAGCATCTATAGATTCAGTGTCGCGGGCATCAGCAATAAGGCCAACACCTGTGTCTACAGCAGGGTATGAAACTTCCTCGAAATTCCCGGATTCGTCTTGATAAAAAATTGTTAGATCTTGGCCTGAGACGGTGAAAGCTTCTCTTGATGATGGATTTGAAATCCTTAAAATAAGGTAATTTACCTTTCCCGGGGTGCCATTTATATCCATTCCAATGAATTGGGCTGTAGGCAAGCTAGTGTTGGTTGTTTCTGACGAATCACCGGAGAAAAATTTTATAGCCCCGAATGCGATTAATGAGATTGCGATTATTGAAATGAGTCCGATAATTAGGATTGTTGCAGTGCTCGTACCCCCTGCATTTGATGAATCAAGAGATTGAACTGAGGCTCCCATTCCCATTGGAGCAGCTGCCTGGAACTGGGGGATAGGTTGACCACATTCATCGCAGTTATTGTATTGGTGTAATGCTGGGAACCGTTTGCCACAATGTTGGCAGAAAGAGGGACGTTGCATCTAAATGTTCCTTGATACTGAGGCGTTCATTCGATTGGTTTGATATAAGACCTCAGTCTATTTAGCCTTACCTAATTTCTGACCATCGCATCGTTCTATAGCTTCGCTCACCTAACCTTTTGGTTCTTATTGATGATCCTAGTGTCAGTGTTAGGCTAACAGTCTCACTGGAGTATGAAAACGTTGTCCGTAACAGTCTATATGACGGCTTACACGGAGTCTATTTTAGTTCTGTGGTTGAGTGGAAGCATATCTATGTAAAACTTGATTAAGTAACATTTTGAGTTCCGCTACCGTGCCGATATAAAGTTGCGCACGTTATAATTGAGCGGTATTCAGTGATGGAAGGTGGCATAAGTATGTTCCCGATTTACTCGGGGTGATGCGTTTTTATGGGAATTGTTAGATATATCTCGGCAAGATACTTAACAGACCAACGTGGTATCACTGGACTTGAGACCGCGATCGTCCTGATAGCTTTTGTTGTTGTTGCATCGGTATTTGCTTTTACTGTGTTGACTACAGGTTTGTTTACCTCCGAGGAAGCAAAAAAAGCCTCGATATCTGCTGCTAATTCCGCCGATTCGACGCTTCAGAGAATAGGGGCATTTGTCTCCGGAGGTGCTTGTCGGCCAAACTCGGGTCCAGGTCAGTTTCGATGTAGTGAGCGATCTTACATGGTAGATTGGACTGGCTGTCGTGGTACTGATGCAGCGGGATTCCCGCAGGACGATGGATCGTGTAGAGCTCATCCACAACTGTTTCGTTTCAGGTTAGCGCCGGCTGGAAATAAGTCAGTGGAATTTGACCCAACAAAAACCATGATCACTTGGTTCGATACCGGAAGTGGGAATTCTAACGATCCCCCTACATATCACGAATTAACTTTAGACAAGGAAATAGAAGTACCCGCTGATATTGACCCTAATGGAAATCCAACGTGCGATGGTGGGTCTAGGTGGTGTTACAAATGGGAAGACGGCGAAACGGATATGATATTAGAGCAAAATGAACATGTGGAAATTTTTATAACTGCCGTCGCTGAGCCTCTGCACATGGTAGAGAGAAACTCAAAAATTGTAGTCGAAGTGATAACTGCAGATGGAGCAGTATTGCAAGTACAAGGCGTTATACCTGGAGTTATACAGCAAACTATGAGTCTAGACCGATAAATAATTGGTAAAGCCGTAGAATGGGAACTAGAACAAGATTGCTTTAATCAACAAATACGAATGTTGTCCTGCTGATGAACCGGGATGATGGTCCTGGCCCCGATGAACATCTGGGGTAATTAACCTACTGATTTGGCAGAAGTCTCATCGTGTGTGATTTAAGTCACTGGCCATCAGTGACTTAACACATATTCTTTGATGTCGACGATGCTTATTATTTAGTACGGATACCTGCTTGCATCAGGCCTTTGTGTGGCCAAGCAGTCTTAGGATGCCGGCTAAATGCCGGGTCGCCGTTCCCGCTTAAGACCCGATAGAACCAAAAAACCATGTCCGAAAACGCTGAAGAGCCGCCTACAAATGAGGAGACCAAC
>CAYVIG010000251.1:0-3874 GCA_964451445.1 uncultured Dehalococcoidia bacterium | reverse complement strand
TTCCAGATCCGGGGCCATATCCCAGGCCAACGGGGTAGAGCCGCCGCTCAGCGTACCTCCCCCAAACTTGGTTCTAGTCTCAATACCCTTCTGCCAGCGTTCATCCAACGTTGTCATATCTCTTCTCCAATCCCGTTCGTCTTTCTTGGCCATCAATCTGGGCATTGTACTGATACTGATGGGCCACGCCAACCTGCACTGTGATACCCTGATAACCGATTGAATCCCCTCGAAAACAAGAGGCATATCGAACTCGAACGTGAGGTAGACAATGGAAATCCGCAACGCAGTAATCGTCGACGGCGTCCGCTCCCCATTTGGTCGGGCGGTAAGAGGAAAATTGGTCGCTACCAGGCTGGACGAGCTTGGCGGCAAGGTCATCAGAGAATTGCTCGACCGTAACCCAAAGGTGACCGACCACATGGTTGAGGATGTCGGTCTGGGTAACGTCCTCGGCAACGCCGAGTTTGTGGATATGGGCCGCGTGGCGCGGATGGCAGGGCTTCCTCCGGAAACCTCGACTTTCAACTCCAACCGGCAATGCGGTTCCAGTATGGAGACCCTCCACCGTATCGCCCAAGCCATCATGATCGGCACGATCGACTGCGGTATCGCCCTGGGAGCCGAGCGGATGGCTCGGACCATCCCCGGTGATGAAGGCCCGTTCACCCGCATCACGGAGC
Source organism: uncultured Dehalococcoidia bacterium (assembly GCA_964451445.1). GTDB lineage: Bacteria > Chloroflexota > Dehalococcoidia > Lucifugimonadales > UBA3495 > UBA9611. The sequence continues at coordinate 3,191 of CAYVIG010000251.1, read as the reverse complement.
CCACGCCCATCACGTTCACCAAGTCCCAAAGGAATATGGCGCCGGATCACAGTGACCACTTCTCAGTACCGTTCCCAGACTTCATTTTGGACTCACCGCCCAATGTTTCCATGCTGCAGACCGCCCAAAAGGTGGCAGAGGTCTACGGACTCTCCCGCACCGACTTGGACGAATACGCGGTCCCCAGCCACCAGAAGGCTGCATCCGCTTATGAGGCAGGAAAGTTCAATGACGAGATCGTGGCTCTGGAAGTAGAACAACCGGTGTTCGACGACCAGGGAGCATGGTTGCCCGATGAGATTGGCCCCACCATCACCTTTGACCAGGACGAGTGCATCAGGCCCGGGACGAACTTTGAAGCGCTGATGAATCTCAATGCCATACCAGGTGTGGTGAGCTATGGTGGCAACGAGATCGTTATCACCCCCGGAAATTCCTCTCCCACCAATGATGGCGTCAGTGCCATATTGGTGATGAGTGAAGAGAAAGCTTTGGCTCTGGGTCTGGAGCCCTTGGCCCGCATAATCGGGTTTGGCGTCGCCGGCGTGAAGCCCCAGTTGATGGGTCTTGGCCCCGTTCCAGCCACCAACAAAGCCATGAAGTATGCCGGGCTGACCATGGATCAGATCGATCGGGTGGAGTTCAATGAGGCCTTCGCCGCCCAGATCATCCCTAGTGCTCGTGAATTGGGAATCCCCATGGAAAAGCTCAACGTTAACGGTGGCGCGTTGGCCATCGGACACCCTCTCGGTGCCACCGGCGGACGCTTGGTGCTGTCTCTAGCTCATGAGCTGCGACGCTCCAACTCCAAGTACGGCCTGGCCACCCAGTGCATCGGCGCTGGTATGGGCATCACCACGGTGTTAGAGGCCCTCTAAACCAAGCTAACAGCGCTTATAGGAACCAAGAAGAGCGTGAATCCGGAGGTTGAGGCTTCACGGTTGTTCTTGTGGAAGCTGATTCAATCATTGCCTCGATGATCTGAATGACTATCAGATCGTACTTGCCATTGGCAGTTGGCTCAAGGTCATGTTTGATCGCCTGGTTGAAACCCTCGATTTGCCGCTGCATCAGGACGAACCGTGGGGTTGCATTATGGCGGTTAACAGGTAATTACAACTCAGCACATGAGGTATACTCTGACGGTCTCAGAAGAACCCGGTCGTTCAGGAGTTGTTCCATGCCCCCGACTAAACCCGCTGGAGTACTTGATGGCGTCCGTGTCCTGGAACTTGCCCGCTGGCAGGCCGCCCCCAGGGGCGGCATGATCCTTAGAGACATGGGCGCCGAGGTCATCAAGCTGGAATGGAGCAAGTCCAGCGATCTCAGAAACTCCGGGCCATTCGTCGGGGATATGAGCGTCCAGTTTGCCGCCTACAACCGGGGCAAGAAGAGTGTCACACTGAACACCCGCCATCCCGAGGGCAAGGCTCTGTTCTTCAAATTGCTGGAAGTCTCAGATGTGGTGCTGGAGAACTTCCGACCCGGTACCATGGAGAAGATGGGATTCAGCTACGAGAAGATGTGTGAGGTAAACCCCGGTATCATCCTGGCTTCTGTCTCAGGATTCGGCCAATATGGACCGTATCGAAACCGCCAATGCTTTGACCCCATCATCCAGGCCATGAGCGGCATCGGGCACCAGACTGGCCGCGGCTTCGACCAGCCTGTCATGGCGGAAGGACCGATCATGGACCGCACAGCCGCCCTCCATGCCACCATCGGCATCCTGGGCGCGCTCCGTTACAGGGACCGCACAGGAGAGGGCCAGTGGTTGGAAGTAGCCATGCTGGACGGCGGAATCACCTTGGAGGAAGTGGCACTGGCCATGTGCCACGAGACCGGCACCAATGATTTCACCCGTGCCGGTTCGTTCATCAGATGTAAGGACGGTTACGTGTCCACTGGCGCAGCCCGCGCCGGAATGTGGGAGCGGATGCTGAAGATAATGGGCTACGACGAACTGTCCGACGACCCAGAGTTCGCAGCACCTATGTTCGCCACCGACAAAGCAGAGATACGTATGGAGTTGCTGCATCTGTGGTGTGAAGAAAGGACCACCAAAGAGGTTGAGACCGCGCTGGTTGGAGCAGATATCCCGGTTGGTCCAGCCCTGAGCATCCCCGAAGTCTTGGCGGATGAGCACCTCTGGGAACGGGAAGTCATGATGGAAGAGGAACTGCCGGAGGGTAAGAAGATACTGGTGCCCGGACCCACTATCATCAAGTACTCCAAAACGCCCACCACCGCTGGCCCGATTCCCGGCTATGGTGAGCATAATTCAGAGATATATTCAGGAGTGCTGGGTCTGAACGACCAAGAGATGTCCCGCCTGGTGGTAGAGGGCATAATCACCTAACCCTCTGCTACGCATTAAGCTAGTCTTAGTCAGCCGTTTCTGACCACTAGAACCGGGTCGCCTGAGTATCGCACCACCTGGTCAGTGACGCTCCCCAGCGTCCACCCGGCCGGTCCTGATCGACCATGGGTTGTCATGGCCACCATGTTGTCTGAAGTCTCCAGGGCCAGGTCCACGATGACTTCGTCTGCCGGGCCTCGGATAATCCGGTGGTCGACAGACGCAACCCCTCGCTTGTGCAGTGTGTCTTCCAAACCTTTCATGTATTCGATGGCCTGGTTGCCGACCTCCTTGGCCATGGACTCGAAGCTTTGGCAGTGTAACCCCGCAGTACCCTCTACCTTGTTGTAGCCGCTAACAGGGCGAATTCCTCTGCGGTGCCAGTGGCACGCAGCAGGGTGACCTTCAGGTCTAGAGCGCTCGCCAGAGCAGCAACGTGGGGGATGACTTCTTCACCAAGACCGGAACCGTCTACTGGGACGATGATCGTCTCCAGATCGGTGTTACCTGCCTCCTCGTCTTTTCCACGAGCACGCACGATCAACATCGGGTTCTTGGTGTGATGCAGCACCTTGTCTGTCACGCTGCCCATCAACCATCGGGTAATGCCTGATCGACCATGGGTCGACGTGGCAATCAGCGAGTTGGGAGATTTCTCCGCCTCTTCGATGATGTGGGCCGTGGCATCGCCCTCGTAGGATTCACCGGTAACCTCAGCGCCTGGAGTCCTTCGTTTGACGCTATTTAGGTAATCTATGCCTTCATCACGGACGCCAACTGTGATGGAACTTTTATAAAGTCCATGGACCGGGTCTGCTAATTCTTCAGATAC
>CAYVIG010000250.1:0-3905 GCA_964451445.1 uncultured Dehalococcoidia bacterium | reverse complement strand
TGTCTGAGACCAGCCCTGTGGTACAATGAGCCTCCCGTCCCACTAGGAGCCCAGACATGAAATTCACTAAAATGCACGGCGCTGGCAACGACTATGTTTACGTCGACGCCCGGTCGCAGGAACAAGACTGGCCCGAACTTGCTCGTCGCATGAGCGACCGCCATTTTGGTGTCGGCAGTGACGGTCTCATCTTGATAAAGGGCTCAGATGTGGCCGACTTGCGGATGAGTATGTTCAACGCGGACGGCTCCGAGGCCGAGATGTGCGGTAACGGCATCCGTTGCTTCGTAAAATACGTCGTCGACCGCAGTATCGTTTCCGGCTCCAACGGCTCAGTGAGCGTTGAGACCCTGGCTGGCATTCGCAACATAATCCCAATCAGCGAATATGGCACAGTCACTGGGGCTAGGGTTTCCATGGGGCCCCCTATCCTCACCCCTGATGAAGTACCCGTGAAGCTGGATTCAGCCGGGGAATACGGGTCTGGTCCTGTTCTGGAATACCCATTTGAAATGGACGGTTATGATCTGCCGCTTAGTTTCGTGTCAATGGGCAACCCCCACGCGGTCACGTTTATAGACACTTCAGTGGCCGAATTTCCATTGCTCACAGTTGGGCCCAAGGTGGAAACCCATCCCATATTCCCCAGGCGGGTCAACTTTGAGATTGTGAACGTGGATAACCCGACCCACCTAACGGCCCGGGTCTGGGAGCGAGGCTCCGGAGAGACCCTTGCCTGCGGCACTGGAGCCTGTGGGATCGCCGTGGCTTCAATCCTCGGTGGGCACAGTGACAACACTGTTAGCATAACCTTGCCTGGCGGCACCCTTAAAGTGGACTGGGACGGCCAGGGAGAGGTGTACCTGGAAGGCCCCGCAGAAGAAGTATTTTCCGGGGAATGGAACTAGGTTCGGCGAGTTGGCTGAGTCTCCATTCTCTGACGCATTGAATAAACAGGGAGAACTGAAGTCGAAATGGTGAAATTTTCCGACCGTTTGGGGAAACTGGCCCCATATCCTTTTGTTGAAATCTCTCGGATCATCGCGGAGAAGCGTGCTGCGGGAGCCGATGTTGTTACCTTTGGCATCGGCGACCCCGACATCCCAACCCCGCAGCCAATCATCGACCGGCTTTTGACCGCGTCCCAGTATGCGCCCAACCACCGTTATCCGGAGACCGACGGACTGCCGGAGATGCGCCGGGCATTCGCCCAGTGGTACGACACCCGCTTTGGCGTGAAACTAGACCCGGATACCGAAGTCCTGCCACTGATTGGCGCCAAAGAGGGCATCGGCCACGCTGCTTTCTCCTTCCTGGATCCGGGAGATATCGCCCTGATTCCGGATCCGGCCTACCCGGTGTACGGAGTGGGTACCATGTTCGCCGGCGCCGAGGCCCATATCATGCCTCTGTACGAGAAGAATGGCTGGTTGCCCGAACTGGATGCTATTCCCTCCGATGTGGCCGAAGCTGCCAAGGTGATGTGGTTGAATTACCCAAACAACCCAACCAGCGCCATTGCCAGCGAAGAAGACTTCGTATCGGCCATCGCGTTCTGCAAGGAGCATGACATCGCCCTGCTCCATGATGCTGCCTACAGTGAGGTCGGATACGACGGCTACCAGCCCATGAGTTACCTCCAAGTGGCCGGTTCCAAGGACATTGGAGTGGAGTTCCATTCCCTGTCCAAGACCTACAACATGACCGGCTGGCGCATCGGTATGGCCGTCGGCAATGCCGACATGATCAAGGCCCTGTTCCAGATCAAAGCCAACCTGGATTCAGGCGTGCCCCAGGCCGTCCAGGAGATGGCCATGGAGGCTCTGACCGGTCCCCAGGACTGCGTCGCCGACAACCTGACCGCCTACACCTGGCGTCGGGACAGAGTTATAAAAGCCGTCCAGGCTATGGGCATGAACGTCGAAATTCCCCGTGCTAGCCTTTACATCTGGGCCAGGGTTCCCGACGGTTATTCTTCCGCCGAGATGGCCCAACTGCTGCTGGAAGAACTGGACGTGGTGGTCACCCCAGGTTCCAGCTACGGGAAATACGGGGAAGGCTACATCCGATTGTCCTTGACCACCCCCGATGAACAGGTTGAAAAAGGCTGCCGGCGTATGGAAACCTGGAAGATTCCCCCGCCCAGCGGGAAGTAGGATAAGCAGGCAAGCGAGGCCCATATCTCAAAACGCTCTTCAAAGAAAGACAAGCGTTCTTCGATCGCGGTGGAACCAGAGCCGGAAAAGGCGGTTCTGGTTGCCGTAGAGATGAACCGCCGAGAACACCTTTGGTCGCTGGATGACACCCTGGCTGAGCTAGAGTACCTGGCCAACACCGCCGGGGCTCAGGTGGTCGGTAACGTCACTCAGCGGGCCAACCGGCTCGGCTCCACCTACGTAGGTTCAGGTAAGGTGGACGAGATCCGCGACATAATGGCGGAACTTGAAGCCGACGTGGTCATATTTGATGACGAACTCACCCCCTCCCAGCAACGCAACCTGGAAAACGCCCTCAATTGCAAGGTGATCGACCGGACAGCCTTGATTCTGGACGTTTTTGGGCAGCACGCTTCCACCCATGAGGGCAAACTACAGGTGGAACTGGCCCAGCACGAATACCTGCTCCCCAGGTTGGCCGGCCAGTGGTCTCACCTTGAACGTCTGGGCGGCGGGATCGGCACTAGAGGCCCAGGTGAAACTCAGATTGAGACCGACCGACGTCTGGTCCGGAACCGCCTGCAGAAGATCAAGTCTGAGCTTGATGGCGTGCGCAAACGGCGTAATATCCACATGGAACACCGCAAAAAATCCACCATCCCAATTGCGACTCTGGTGGGCTACACCAACGCCGGCAAAAGCACCCTTTTCAACGCCTTGAGCGACAGCAAAGTAACCGCTGCCAACCAGCTGTTTTCCACGCTGGATCCGGTCACCAGACGCATCAGGCTGCCGTCCGGAGCCTCCCTGCTGTTAAGCGATACTGTGGGGTTCATCCAGAAGCTATCTCCCAGCGTGGTTGCGGCCTTCCGGGCCACCCTGGAGGAGTTGAACGAGTCTGATATCCTCCTCCACGTGATTGATGTCACCCACCCCAAGGCCCAGGAACAGACTTTGGTGGTGCAAAAGACCCTCAAGGAATTGGGATTGGAGGACCGACCCCGACTGCTGGTGATGAATAAGATGGATCTGATGGAAGTCCAGGATTCCGAAAGGGCTGACGACGTTGATTCCATAGTTCCGAGCGGCCAGCCGATGCACGAAGTGTCATCGGGAATTCTCGTGTCAGCCGCCAAAGGTTGGAACCTGGACCACCTGCTTCGGGAGATCGAAGAGCTGCTGATATCGATTGACGGGCCGCTGACAGTGGTGGGCTCGGTGGGTACCAACTAGGGATTGTCCCTGCAAGTCGACATAACATGATTTGTTATGGCTTCTTTTTTGGTCCTACCGGTTCTATTTCGTCATCGATTCCCCATGAAATCTATCTGATCACCATTGTTCGCGGCGTCGATCCAAAACTGGTCTGTGGAAATGTCGCCCCTTAGTTCTATCTGGATAGTCTCCCCTGGAATCAACGACATTCCATCAACCGCTGAAACATCGCTCCCACCCAGGTAACAATTGCCGATGTTGTCCTTCCGGGCTTTGAAGATTAGAAATCTGGCGTTGCCTCTTTTTGGCGAATAGACTTTCAACTAAAGATTTTGTTCAGAGGCAATCCAGCCCGTCGACGAAGCCTTTTCATTTGCAATATCTACGAAAATTACTGGGTGAATTAAAAGAATAATGGCTACCAGATCATCCTTAAGAAATAAAACGGCGCTATGGGGCTTACAGCGTAACGTTTTTTGCGGCAGATAAATTACCAACGCCGGTCGGGATATTTATGGGAGATACCCTGAGGTA
>CAYVIG010000249.1:0-3907 GCA_964451445.1 uncultured Dehalococcoidia bacterium | reverse complement strand
AATCAGTAGGTTCTCGGTTCGACCCCGAGGCGGGTCACCACGATTTTAGGCACGAGCAAGCATCCTGAAAACAGTCCTGAGGCGTTTTATTTAAGGATTTCGCATCAAGGCCCAAATATCAGTAAGCCCCCGGAGATTAATAATATTAAAGTAATTAAGTTTGTGAATACTTTGTCGGGCATTCGGCCCAAAATTATTTTTCCTAGATAAGCTCCTAATACACTTATCATCCCGAGACCTAAGCCTATTGATGCGGATTGGGTGGTAAAAAGGCCGTCTATTCCAAATACCAATATTTTTGGTATTTGGATCAATCCGTATCCAATGGATGAAGTTCCTATATATGCGCTTGCGCCCAGGCCATATGAAAGATAAAAAACCGTGGCAAATGGGCCAGGAATTCCAAACAAACCGGAGATAAATCCTGTAACAGAGCCTATCGGTACAAAACCCCAAACCGGTAAATGGAAATTCCGCCAAACCGGAAGGCGACTATAAATCACGACCAAGATAAGCATCCCACCTAATATCCGGACGACAACCGTTGAGTTGATAAAAACAAATATAAAACTTGCTATAAACGCGACCGGAACCGACCCCGCAGCAAAATAGCCCACCACTTTCCAATCGATAGTGTCTCTATGGACATATGCACGTGATGCAGATCCAATGAATTGAGAGATCGAAAGCAACGGTATAGCTTCTTTCACGCCGAAGAACCAGATAAGCACTGGAAGAGCGATTAAACCTCCACCCATGCCAACTACGCCAGAAACAGTGAACCCCAGAAAAGAGGCGAAAATAACTGCAGCAATCTTGAATGTTTCTTCTAACAAAACGAACTAGCTGGCCTCACTCACGGGATATCCAGTTAGACACTCAGGGGCCTTTGTTCTTGCGGTGTTCATTCTCTGAATCCTGTGGCTTCGATGATGGAGTGAAAAAATCTTCTTCGGACAAACGGTTTACCGACGAGGGCGGAGACGGTTTCGTGTCGGCGCTTCCCGGCGGTGTGGCAACGGTTGCTTTGTAAAGGAGATATGAATTGCTTTAACTATCCGAAAGACAAAAGAGCTATTCCGCCCATTATTAACGCTATGGAAACCGCCTTGGTAGCAAGGGTTCGTATGTCTATGGACTCGTCTAATAACCGGAATGGTGGAACACTTAATAAACTGCCGTAGAGGAATACAAAAAAGGGCCTTGAGGCGGTAACCGTAGAAACAATGGAAATAGCACCAAGGTTAGATGCCACAACATTAAGAAAGATGCCAACCGGGGCTAAAATCACCTCACCAATCAGGACGATGGTAAGTGTTTGGGGATTTTTAAGAGCTCGTACAAGTGTCACCACGTCTTTAGGGCGGCAAAACATTATTAGGAAAGAAGCCATGAAGAAATTTCTCACGGCATATACGAACCCCACTTCCATCTCTTCTAGCGCATATTTGCCACTGATATGAGCTAACGCTGTAAATATGCTTGCTGAAACCAGTATTGGGAAAGCTTTGTTAAGCGTGAACAGATTTCTTCCTGAACTCCTAAATGATATCGAAAACGCTCCAGATACAACGATTAGGATTGCGGTCCATTGGGAAATAGAGAGTCTTTCGCCCAAAAGCGGTATAGCCAATAGGGCCACAAAAACCGGGAATGTGTGGATAACAGCAGACGCACGAGACGCTTCCTCGAATCTGTAGCCTATAAACATTGTCCAAAGTGCGCCCCCCCAGAATAAGCCAGCAATGCTAGCCAATAGCAAATGCCTTAAGGGTAGCTGATCCGGTATCCCAAACACTCCTATCGCAATCCCAGTATGACCAAACAGGCTTATGGCTATGATCAAATAAAAGCTGGAAAGATCCGGCATATTTACAGATATCAGACGCTTATCTGATACGGTGACGAATCCGAATATCGCTGCTGAAAGTAATGCCAACCAAATGGCAGTCAAATTTTCACCTATATGAGATTATCAGATCGTTTCGCGCTTGGATTAATTACTATTAAGACTCAAGACAGACTTCTATGGTCGGCCGAATAAACCGGTCTCTACCCTGTTAGCACAGAGTTTCAAGGAAGAATAAATATACATCCATGTCGAATCGACGGAATCAGCAATGGGAAGTCATTGAAATCGACATGAACGTGCGTACCTCTTGGTTACGCCCTCTCGGTTCCTGGGTGTTGGACAGCGGAAACGTGGTGGCAATTGCGTTGGCCGTATCGCAGGAGACCTCAGTAAACCGATTTGACTGCTTAAGAATATGATGGTCGTGCCATACATATACACAAGTTCAATATCAAGCCACCAATTATCATCGATGAACTTCTTTCTATGGTCGGGTATCCTGTAGAGCATCCTCTGCCCTATTTCGACCCTGTATCATGCCTATCACGTCAAGGTTGATAAGGATCATCAACAAAACTCCTAATCCGCAGATACCGCAAAGTTTACTTTAGACAGGACTATTTTAGGCCAGAAGAAAGCCCAGATTCGGAAAATCTGGGCTTTCTTCTGGCCTGGTTTAGCCAAAATTTTTTGCTGCTAGTCTATTTCAAAACACTTAACCATAGACCGCGCCAAGTTCTGTAAAAAATTCTATGTGTACGTCCGTAATTTTAAGATTTAATTAAATAGCTTAATTAATAGTTTCGGAAGAATCGGATATTCGTCTGACGTTTCGTAATGTGGCCACTAAATAACAGACCCATACTGGTAGGGCAACTATAGATATTGCTAGTGCTTCGCCCGGAGATTCATCACCTGGCCTGACATCCAAGAGAGCATATCGAAGGGTTTCAGGAACTGCAGAAGCCAACGATATCACTGTCACTATAGCAAATATACCAAGGCCAATAATTAGATATAGCCTTCTCAAAACATCTGTTCGTTCATCTTTGGTTTCTACCAATATTCTCCCGAAGAAATGCACTACCAGAAGAAAAGCGCCAATCAGCGTTAAGCTGATCCCACTTATAAGACTACCCTTCATCTCAAGCTCGACTTTTTCAGGTAACGATCGTTCTGTGTCGCTGTTGGCGACGCTAAAGTCGGGCGCGAAGGACTCATCTTCTTTGCCCTCGGGAGTTAACTTCACGACCTTGCCTCTGTCCAACACGTACACGTAACCGTACCCGTCCACCGCGACGTCCTCGCTGTTGGCGAAGCTGACATCAGGCGCGAAGGACTCATCTTCTTTGCCCTCGGGGGTTAACTTCACGACCTTACCCATGCCCCCATCCGAGGACGTCACGTAGACGTTCCCATACCCATCCACCGCGACGTCCTCGTCGTATTCATCACCATTATCGGTATTCATCGAGCGCTCTTGCATTGCTCTATGATCTTCATATACATTTCCGTAGCTGAATTCTCGGTCAACAACTTCTCCAAGAGCAACGTTTATTAGTGTCGAAAGCCCTCCCAGTCCAGCCAGCCCGATGCTGACTAAAATGGCGATATAGAAATAAGCTCTAAGCATAAATCTAAATGAGACTGCAATAGTTATTCCGGATTTGATTTTCAGTATTAAATAAACGATTCCCACGATTATTAAAATTGGTATCGCGAGACTAAATAGGATTCCTATGAGTATCTCCATAAATAAACCTAAACCTTCTGCTTGATAGTCTAAGCGCTATTATTCAACTGAGCCTCTTATTCGCCAAATAATTTACTTACGATCTTTTAGGCGGCGTCTTCAATATACTCCGGCCTTAAATGGGAACAGATATCATTGGTTATAGCGACACTATCATGGCCGAGATTCTTGTTTATTAGAGTTCTTTGATGACCCTGAAGAATCTGGTTCTGGGAGTGCAGCTGACTCCGAAACGCACCCGCGCAAAATATCTTTTGTACTCTCTATTTGAAAGCCTTCTGCAACACTCCTGTGGGTACTAT
>CAYVIG010000248.1:0-3908 GCA_964451445.1 uncultured Dehalococcoidia bacterium | reverse complement strand
AGAAGAGCGAGGAGTTTGGCTTTGACGCCCTGCTGACAGGAGACCACATACTTGTCCCCAGGCATATCTCTTCGCCCTATCCGTATACCGAAGGCGGGGAGTTTCCGGGCTCGGCCACCGGGGAGTCCATGGAGCAGATAACGCTTCTCTCATACATCGCCGGTCAGACCTCAAAGATTCGGCTGGTGACTAGCGTGCTAATCGTCCCCCATCGCAACCCGTTGGTGGCTGCCAAATCGTTGGCGACGCTGGATGTACTGTCCGGAGGCCGTTTGGTGGTTGGTGTGGGTGTCGGCTGGATGCGAGAGGAGTTTGAGGCGTTGGGCCTGCCTCCCTTCGACGAACGGGGTGCGGTGACCGACGAATATATCCGAGCTTTCAAAGTTCTTTGGACTGAGGACAACCCTCACTTTGAGGGCAAGTACATCAGCTTTGACGACATAAGTTTTCTGCCCAAGCCGGTGCAGAAACCTCATCCGCCGATTTGGGTCGGCGGAGAGAGTCGTCCGGCGGTGCGTCGCGCCGCAGAACTGGCCGATGGCTGGTACCCGCTCGGTTCCAATCCGACCTTCCCCATGGGCACGCCCGAAGAACTGCAGGGTGGACTGGATCGGCTGGCCCAATATGCACAGCGCTTTGATCGTGATCCATCTGAGATTGAGACCATCTATCGGACGCACCAGTTCGAGTTGACCGAGGACGCTGCTGGGTCAGACAGGTTGCCATTTGTGGGGGATGCCGACCAAATTGCCGGAGACATACGCCGCTATCAGGACATGGGAGTGACCACCATGATCTGGGACTTCCTGCGTCAGACCGGGGATATGGACCAGATGCTGGGCAATATGGAAGATTTCTCCAAGCGAGTTTGGCCCAAAGTCTAGATGCTAGTTCCTAAACCCTTTGTAGTACAACTCTCTCAGGCGTGTGATGTGGGCAGGATTGATCGGGTCCATATCGATGCACCGAGCCATCTCTTCAGTTTCGGCCTGGTTCTTCACGCCCGGTACCGTGGTGTGGATATCACGGTTCATCAGGCAGAAGATGGTGGCCGCCTGGGAGAGCGTTTCGATCGGGCCGTTCAGTAGGAAATCAAGCCTGGCCGCGCTGGTAACGTCATGTCGCAGGAGGTCGTTGTCGGCAGGTATGGGACGGTCCACAGCCGCGGATAATGCCCCTGCCGCATGGGACCGAATCCCAATCACGCCCATATTGTGCTTTTTGGCCAAGAGGATGTTCTGGCCATTGTCGAACAACTTCACACCTGGTGGTGGTGGGGACTGGGAGGTCCAATTGAGTAGGTTGTAGTAGGCCAGCACCGTATCCCAATTCCCGGTGTCCATTATCCGGTTCAGAGTCGGCACGTGGTGGTCCATGGCCGAAAGTCCGATGAACCTCGTCTTGCCCGCCTTTTGCATGGCCTGGTAGGCCTCTAAAACCGGCCCGATGACGTCATCTGCTGCCAGCGAGTTGGGTGTGTCACCCCGATGAGCCGTGAACCGGTTGTGGACATGAAGAATGTCCACCGAATCCCGTTTCAGCAGGCGTAGGCTGGTCTCCATGGAACGTTGTACTGCGCCGGTAACGTCCGGCATGTCTTCCGCAGCTAACCTGACCTTGGTGCCGATAATCACATCTTCGGTGCGGCCTTCAAGGGCCAGCCCAAGGGCTTCTTCCGCCTTTCCATTGCCGTAGGCAGGCGCTACGTCAAAGTAATTAATCCCCAAATTCAGGGCACTGTGAACCGACCTGATAGCCTCGTCACGGGTCGTTTCGCCCCAGACCTGCCCGATGCCGCCACCGCCGAACCCGACACGGGAGACGTTCAGTCCAGTGCGGCCGAGTGCGTTGTATTCCAAGAGCCCCCCTGGCCCCCTTTACGAAAAAGGGAATCTTTTGTTTGTCTATATATCTTCTTGAAATCTCAGGATATGTCACGGATCCAAATCCCCTTTTATAAAGAGGGTTTGGGGATTTAAGAAGGCTCTCCCTCGGCTAATTGGAAGTGGATCCCTAGAGAACTCTCGGTCTCGATGTTGGCGGTCTTGTAGCCGAATGGGCTGGTGGCGGGAGCGTCGCCTCGCATGGTGTTGCCACTGCTTTGTAGGCTCTTGAACGCTCCGTCGATGCCGTCCACTCCCCAGGCTACGTGCATAACGCCGGGGCCGGTTGCCTTCAGCTGGCGTGCCATGGTGGTGTCATCACTCAGAGGCTCGAAGAAGTCTACCAGGGTTTCTCCGATGCGGAAGAGAATGGATTTGAAACCCGCGTCCGGAAATTCGTCCGTAGAGATGGGCTGGATGTCAAAGCTCTTTTCCATATAAGCAGCCATGTCGGAGATACTCTCCACAACGTAGGTCACATGGTGTACTTTATTCAGCATTGCTGCCTCCAATCTTTTCGGAATGGCCGAAGCCTAGCCTGTTTACCAGAGACAGGCAACCCCCAAATTGACGGCCCTCACCAGGCAGCTTATCATCGGATGGCAATCGAGCTTGGCTACAGGCACAGGCCAAAAGAGATCGGAGTACCACCATGCCCACGTTTTCGTCAGACGGCGTTGAGATTTACTACCAGGTGACCGGCGAAGGCTATCCCCTGGTCATGGCACATGAATTTGCCGGAGATATCACTAGCTGGGAACCGCAGGTCAACTATTTTTCGCGGCGTTACCAGGTAATCACCTACTGCCATCGGGGCTATCCACCGTCTGAAGTGCCGGATGATCCGGAGGCTTACTCTCAGGACCTGCAAGTGGAGGACCTGGCTCGGCTGCTACGGCATCTGGGCATCGAACAGGCCCATATTGGTGGGCTTTCCATGGGTGGAACGTTAACGGTCGGTTTTGCCATCGCCCATCCTGAGATGTGCCGTTCGCTGGTAATAGCCTCGGCCGGAGCAGGGTCGGACTCTGGAGATAGGGAACGACTGGTGGCGTCTTGGCAATCACTTAGCGAATCAATGACCACTGAGGGCATGGAAAAATTTGCCGACGGATACGCTCGGGGTGCTGAGCGGCTGCAGTTCCTCCGGAAAGACCCGATGGGTTGGGCTAAGTTCCACGCCGGATTGGCAGCTCACTCAGCCCAAGGATCATCATTGACCTTCCGGGGCGTCCAGATGAAGCGAAAGACAATCTATCAGCTGGAAAAAGAACTGCAGCAGATCCGGATTCCTACCCTGGTAATGATTGGGGATGAGGACACGCCCTGCGTGGAACCGGCCATATTCATGAAGCAAAACATCCCCGGCGCGGGCCTGGCGGTGTTCCCCCAGGCCGGACACACCATCAACCTGGAGGAGCCAGACCTATACAACTGGACCGTGTCCGATTTCCTAACGGCGGTGGAGGCTGGGAAGTGGGTTGTTCGGGAGTGAAATCTCCACAACCTCCCTTTATTAAAGAAAAGGGGCTTTTTTTATCGCACCTTTGATAAAGGGGGACTATGAGGATTTAACGGGCTGTAAACCCGCCGTCCACCATTAACTCAGTTCCGGTTATGTAGGATGCTTCGTCGGAGGCCATAAACAGCACAGCGTTGGCGACCTCGATGGGTTGTCCTTCGCGACCCATGGGGATGGCGGCCATTCTGGCTTCCTGACTGCCTCCGTCGCCTCGGGCCCCAGAGGTCAACATGGCCGGCATGCTGCCAGGATGGACGGAGTTGACCCTGATTCCCTTGTTGGCGTGCTGGACTGCCGCTGCTTTGGTCACCAACCGCACAGCGCCTTTGGAGGCGTTGTAGCCAGGATGTACGTAGGACTGGCCGACCATGCCCGAGATGGACGAGATGTTCACGATGGCCCCGCCACCGACCTTCTCCATCTCTGGTATAGCGTGTTTCATGCCTAGGAATACGCTCTTGGCGTTGATGTCCATCAAATGATCCCAGGCTGCTGTGTCGCCG
>CAYVIG010000247.1:0-3911 GCA_964451445.1 uncultured Dehalococcoidia bacterium | reverse complement strand
ACCTGTATGGCCAGAACGACAAACGGCACGGCGACAACCTCCGCAACTACTACGAGTACGTCAGGGAGCGGGACCTCTGCTTGACGCACGCCTTTGGACACCCACAGGTAAACCGGTCTCTGTCGATTGCAGAATTGCCTGATTCATATACTGCAGTGGGCGTGGTTGACCACACCAATGAGGGCGTGATCGTCCGGGGGGCGAAGCTCCTGGCTACGCTGGCGCCGTTTGCTGACGAGATATTCTGTCCGGTGTATCGCCCATTACGCTCCGACTCAGAGGAAGACCGCAAGTATTGCATCGGATTTGCCATCCCTGTTGCCACCGAGGGACTGCGGTTCATCTGCCGACCCAGCCACGATATAGGTCGTCCCATGGCCGATTATCCCCTGTCAGGCCAGTACGACGAGATGGACGCCCTGGCCGTCTTCGATGACGTGTTGATCCCTTGGGAACGGGTGTTCATCTACGACGATGTGGAACTGGCCAACATGACGGTCCAGAAAGTGACACTGTGGCGGCAGTACATGCAACAGGTGGCAGTCAAAAGCATCGCCAAGTTGGAGTTCATCCTGGGTATCACCCACGGTATCACCGACTCTATAGGTATCGGCGGTTACTCCCACGTGCAAGAGAAGAATTCAGAGATCATTGACACGCTGGAGACTGTCCGGGCCTACATGCGGGCTGCAGAAGCGGATGCTGGACCTTATGAGGGAGAGGGTATCTGGCCGGCTGCTGAGCCATGGATCGTGATGAGGAATTGGTATCCCGACGCTTACGCTCGGGTGGTGGCGATAGTCGAGCAACTGGCTGCCGGAGGACTGATGCTGACGCCCACAGAAGAAGACTTTGCAGGACCTTTAGCTGGAGATATAGATAAGTACTTCCAGGGGGCGAACATCGATGCCCGAAAGAAGGTGCGGCTGTTCCGGTTAGCTTGGGACTTGATTGGCACCCAGTTCGGTTCCCGACAGACGTTGTACGAGCGTTTCTTCAACGGCGACGTTGTGCAACTACGCCAACGTCGTTACGCCACTTACGACTACACTAAAGCAGACGTATCGCTGGAACTGTTCATGAGGGAGTTGGAGGGCCGGTAGTCCCGGTTGGTCAGGCAAACTCGCTGTCACCCCGAGTGAAGCGAAGAGTCTCATTTCCACTGGATTCGGGTGTTTCAGAAACAAGTAGATTATTCGGCCGACGCCTCAGAATGACGGATGTGGAGAACTCTTAGATACGCGAACGCGTTGGAACTAGAAGCAGGTTAGCCGGTGAACAGGTCCTTGACCTTGGTTAGGAACGAACGGGTGCCGCCGCGTTCCATGAACTTGGACCAGGATTCCTCTGCGGAACTGGAACGCTTCAGGTCTCGGACGCGTTGTTTCATAACGTCGAGGACTTTCTTTTCTTCACCCTCGTCCAACCAGTAGCCGTGTTCGTTCTTGCAGTGGTCAATGGGTAGGTCGTGGGCCCGGTAATTGAAAGTCTCCATGGTCGCGTTGCAATGCGGACAGGAGATGTCACTCTCGCGACGGGCGTACTCGATCATGCCCTTGGCATCGTCATTGTCCATGGCGTGGTCTTCCAGTTGGTCAAGCTCATGGAATTCCAGCCAAAGTCCCTTGCATTGAGGGCAGTGGTCAACATCGATATCCTTGTATTTCTTCTCGGTCAGGGCGACGTTGCAACGTGGACAGTTCAATCTATTTCCTCACTCAGATACATAAATCTAGGGTGTGATTGGGTCGATAGGGCGTTCTGCCAGGATAGCATAAGTACCATCTCAGAGTGAGCCGGTGTTGATGAAGAATACGTGTGCGCCGGTTGATTGGATGCTGGGTGCTAAGTACCTGTGAATTTGGGAGCACGTTTCTCCAAAAAAGCTTGGACGGCTTCTGTCTGGTCAGCGGTTCCACGTAGCGGGTCGTTCGCCCGGTGTTCTGCCAATATGACTTTGTTCAGGCTGGTGTGATGTACGTTGAATAATCCCTTGATGGCCTTCACGGCCAGCGGAGGATTGGCCGCTATCTCATTGGCCATGGTTTCCGCATGGGCCAACAACCCGTCTGCTGGGACGATGCCGTTGACCAGTCCTTTGGATAGCGCCCAGGGAGCGTCGTAGACCCTGCCGGTATATGACATCTCGGCGGCGATGCCTGGCCCGGCCAAGGCGATCAGAATCTCGGAGACACCGGCATCCGGTACCAGGGACCGCTTTACAAATACCGACGTGAAACGGGCGCTTTCCGAAGCGATCCTGATGTCTGAAGCTAGGGCAATGCCCAGCCCGGCTCCGGCGGCAACTCCGTTCACGGCGGCAATCACCGGCTGAGGAATCTCTCTGAGATGGGGAGCCAGCCTCATGGTGATCGATGGGCCTGGATCTGGGTTGTTGGGATCCCTATCCCCGCCATCAGCCATCCTGGCTGGCATGTCGCCAACATCCGCCCCAGAGCAGAACCCCGTACCCGCGCCGGTGATGATTACGGCCCTGGTCTCCGGAAATTCTCCGGCAAGTTGGTCCAGCACGTCGTGCAGTTCCTGCGCCATCTGCCGATTGATGGCGTTCAAGCGGTCAGGCCGTTGCAGGGTGATGAATGCTACGTGGTCTCGGCGTTCAAGATCTATGTGCTGGTAGTTAGTGTCCATGCCCGTGCTCGTGCCCATGGCCGTGTTCGTGGTCGTGGAATCCATGGGGACCTCCTTCAGGCCCGAGCAATTGGTCACGGGCGATCTGAGAACCTCGGAAGAGTGCCGACAGCTTGGCCCGGGCGATGCGCTGAGTCAGTGGCACCAAACCGCAATCGGGCGCTGCTTGTATCTTCGTAGGGTCGTGGTGTTCTGCGGCTAACAGGAGACGCTTAGCGATATCCGGCGCGCTTTCTATCTCCAGATTGGCGTTGTCGATACAGCCGAACAGCACCGTCTTGGACGGGCACAGTTCCAGTAGTGCGGGGTCCAACTGGGACGCTTGGAACTCCAACGCAAGCTGGTCGATCTTGGATTTCTCAAGCTCAGCCAGTATTTGGGGATAACTGGGTTTGATTGGACGCTCAACCCCGGGCATGGCGTAGCTGTAGCAGACGTGGACCGCAGTCTGAGCGATGAGGCCATCAGCGCAACGGTTCAGGGCCTCTATGCCCCATTCGGCCACCTTCTCCGGGTACCGACTGAATACTGGCTCATCAAACTGAATCACTGCTGGGCCACGGGTGTCCAGGGCCTTGGCTTCTTTGTTGATCGCTTCGGCCACGGCCATGGCAAACGCCCGTTCGTCGCCGTAGTGGTCGTCGTAGATCGAGTCCACCACGGTCATGGGGCCGGGCAGAGTCACTTTTACCGGTGAGGTAGTCTGGGTCAGCAGGAACGTCAGGTCATCCACGACGATTGGCCCGGGCCATTCAACCGGGCCAATACAGCGTCCCACTTGGGCCAGACGGCGACCGTCCCTGATCCACTTTTCGGCCAGTGTCTCGTAGTCGATGCCGCCCAATTGGGAGGTGATATGGGTCAGGTACGACTTCCGGCGTTGTTCACCATCGCTAATGATGCGGACTCCGGCAGTCTCCTGGTCGTAGATGGCTAGTCTGACCGCATCATTCTGGGCTTCGTGGAGTTCGTGTCCGGAAAGCAGCCAATCGGCCCCGCCACCGTGGTGGTCCGAGTCCTTGGCGTTCATCGCTGTCTGGCGGTAGAGCCAGGGCGGCTTTGGCATACTGCCAATGACGGTGGTTTCAAACGGTTCTGCCATCTAGGAGATGACCCGCCTGAAGAAGTCCAGGGCGTTGCCGCCGACGATCTTCTTGATGTCTTCGTCAGAGTGGCCACGCCGGATCAGGCCACGGATGATGTTGGTGCCGTCGGCGGGGGATTCCAGTCCATCCAGATAGGGCGCTGGCATTTCATCC
>CAYVIG010000246.1:0-3950 GCA_964451445.1 uncultured Dehalococcoidia bacterium | reverse complement strand
GCCAAGCTGAGAGGGCACTCCAAGAACCATAAGACTCCGGCCATCGCCCATCGACAGATACGCCGTGGCGGAACCGTCGGCGGGGTGTGCGCAGCCAAGGTTTCAGAGGCCGAGGTGATGGTCCACGGCGGCATCCCCAGTGTGTTCATAACCTCTGAGATTATCGAACCCATGAAGATCGAGCGGCTTGCGGCTCTGGCCGACCAGGCCGAGATGCTGGTTGCCTGTGATCAGGCCTCCAACGCCCGAGACCTCTCAACAGCCGCCCAGGCCAGAGGCGTCGAGATAAACGTGGTCATCGAACTTGAGACCGGGCTGCGACGTTGTGGCGTCCGCGAGACCGGTGACGGTGTGGCCCTCGCCAAGGAGATCGCTTCCCTACCTGGACTGCGGTTCCGCGGCGTGATGAGTCATCAGACGATTCCAGACATGCCAGACCGAGAGGATCGTGCGGTGGAAGCAGCCCGGACCATCAAGGGGGTAATCGATTTGAAGGAAGCCATCGAAGGCGAGGGGATTCCCATTGACATCGTCTCCACCGGGGAGACCTGGAGCTACGACGTTGCGTCGGAGATTCCCGGTGTGACGGAGATCCAGGGCGGTAGTTACCTGATGATGGAGACCCACTACAGTTACATGACCGAGTTCCATTACGCCGCCAAGATACTGACCACAATCATCAGCACCCCCAGACCTGGCGTGGCCATCGGGGATGCCGGTGTCCGTGCTGTCAGCACTCTCTCTGGTCTACCCACGGTGTTTGACCGACCGGGAGTGACGGTGGAAGCTCTGGACAGTGACCACTCAGTGTTCAAGGTTGAGTCCGGAGCCAACCTGAAAGTCGGCGATCAGGTACTTCTGATTCCCGCCCAACAGGATGCAATGGTCAGTCGCTGGGACCGTTTCATTGGACTGCGTGGAGACAAGGTGGAGGTCGTCTGGGACATCCAAGCCCGAGGTTGTCATAACTAAAGGCTTAGCAGTCTGCTATTTACCTCCGGTTTTGAGTACAACTAAAAAGACCCTGCACATATTATGCGCAGGGTCTTTTTCTGGCCGCTGATAGCTGAAAACTGACGGCTAATCTGGTACTGGCCCAAACTCTGACGTGTTCATCAGGTGGGTATTCTGGGCCACCAGCAAACCACGGACACGGGGGACGTAGGTTCCGGTCCATTCCGGGTCGACGTTGACGGCTTCTTTGCCCTCTTTGAGATGCTTAAGGTCGCGGTAAGCCCAGATATGAGTCACCTGGTTCAGGTCCCCCACATCACTGTAATACCAGCCTGCGAGCTTGATTCCCTGACGCGCCCTGATGGGAAGCGCTACTTCCTCAGCGGCGGCCATGTAGGCGGGGATGCCGCCGGGCTTGAAGGTGTAGGTCCGGTAGTCAAACACCATGTTGTTCTTCTTGACGAACTCGGGCGTTCCTTCGTCGGGTACATCTCCATTGACCGGGTAGATTGGCGCAAAGCTTGAAGCGCTCATCTGGGAGGTTTTTTGGGATTCCACCAGGCCTCTGGTCCTTGGCAGGTATTTGCCCGTCCAGTCGGGATCGGTGTGGAAGGCGTGTTTCGCTTCTTCCATGTGCTTGGTGTCTTCGTAGCCCCAGATGTGAACCACCTGGTTCAAGGAGCCTATCTCGCTCCAATACCAGCCGGCCAACCTGATGCCATAGCGCTGTCGGATGGGCAGGCTAAGTTCCTTCACTCCGGCCCGATAATCGGCGGTGGCCCCTGGCGCAAGTGTGTAAACTCGATAGTCGTAAATCATTCTCTCTCCAAATAGTCGTCAATCTAGCTGAGTAATCCCGTTAACCGGTTTGTTCTAGAACAAATTCTCCGATCTTGCCGATGGCTTTTCGTGCTTCTGGTAGGATCGGAGCGTAGTGATGCCAAACGTGGGGCATATCATCCCACACTTCCATCTCCACCGACACTCCCGCTTCTTGGGCCCGTTCTTTCAGCATGGTGGAGTCATCCAGCAGGACTTCTATACCGCCCACTTGGAGCAGCAGAGGTGGAAGTCCCGTGAGGTCGGCGTGAATGGGAGAGGCAAGAGGAGCTTTGGGGTTCTTGCCGTCCAGATAGGTAGCCGCGATCTTGAGCAGCCGCTCCTTGGATACCGAGGGGTCGAACTCGGCGTTGGTGGTCATGGATTTGCCCGTTGATTCCATATCTGTCCAGGGTGAAATGCAGACCCCTGCAGAGGGTATGGGTTCTCCAACTGACCTCAGAGCGACTAAGGCAGCAACGACCAGGCCGCCGCCCGCCGAGTCACCTCCGATGGCGATGTCCTTCGGGGAGATGCCCTGGGACAGCAACCATCGGTACGCCGATACAGTGTCTTCCACTGGCGCTGGGAAGGGCATCTCTGGTGCCAGTCGGTAGTCTAGTGCCAGCACTCGGGCCTTGGCCGCCCTGGCCAAGTGGGCCAGGAACACCCTGTGGGTTCTGACCGAGCCAAACACGTACCCGCCGCCGTGGAGATATAAGATCACCCGGCCTTCCTCCGACTCCGGTGCCCATATCCATTCGGCAGCTACCCCATTGGCGCCCACCCGCTTGGTTTCGATGTCGTCATCAAGGGGTAAGGTGGACATTATCCGCTCGTAGGAAAGACGGTCATCGTCGACGGTCTTCCTGACCTCAGCGGACCTAACCCTGATCATCTCAAGTACGGTGTCTAGTTCCTGACTGGGAGCCATACGCGTCACCTCGGGGAATCACATTACAAGTGTGTTTACGGGTGCGGCCATGATAGTTTCCCCAGTTACAACTCGCAAGGGGAGGAAAAAGCTTCAGCACCTACCCCAACTGTCATTCCTGCGGAGGCAGGAATGACAGTTGGGGTAGTTAGGAAACGTTGGCATTTGCAGGCAATTTGGATAGCGGCTTTCGCTCGGAATGACGGGAAGAGCGATAACCTAAGGAGTCTCAACCCAGTAGCTGTTTTAGGGCGCGGGCGCTGCTGTGGGGAGCGGAGAGAACCGGCACCGGTGAAACCTTCTCTAGATGGGCCAACGCGGCGGCAAAGGAGAACTGGGTCAGGACCACCACGTCTACATCCTTTACCATACCCAAGACTTCTTGTTCCAGTCGGCGTTCCAAACCGGCTTGGCCCTCGGCGCGCATAACGGGTATCAAGTCCTCGGCCAGGCAGATCACCGGCTTGATCGTTACGCCTGCTTCTTCTGCCGCCAACATTAGGTAGAACTCCGAGTCAGTCATGGTCGCCGGTACAGAGGCAATCAGCCCGATACACGTGCCAGCAGACACGGCCTCCGCCATCACCGGACCGTAGGAAGACACCAGGGGAATATCAATCAAGTCTTTGACGGAATCGACCACTGGGGCGTATACCGAGCAGGCCAACCCGATGGCGTCGGATTTGTTATCCTGACAATAACCGATGACATTGCCCATGCGGCGACGAAGGTGAGGGGTGAGCTCCCCATCAAAATCAAAGAGTAGGCTTTCATCTAAGACGTTAACCACCTCAGCCTCAGGGAAGACCTCGCCAAAGGCCAACCGCACCGGCGGGATGGACTCGGCAAGCGCGTGGATCATAGTTACTCGCATACTGGTTCCTCTGCCTTAATACCGGAAATACTCTTGGGAAAATAAAAGAGTGGGTCTGCTAGTGGGTTTTGATTATCCGCCGGTAATCCGTTCGTAATCAAAATCGGTCAGAATCGTTTGCAGTTCTTCACCCCGTTCTTGAATCGGATATTCCGCGCCCACCATGGGTTTGCTCATCGTGATCGACTGGCCCAGGTTGATCGGGGTGGCGTAGAGGATGATGTCGGCATCGGCGGCGTTCAGCGTCGCTTCCAGGTCTGACAGTTGGTCTGGGCTGTAGAGCAGGGTTAGGACCTCTGTTTTCATGTGGGGATACTGTCCATAGGTCGACTCGAGGCTGCCCTCGCAAACTGCCCGCCGGAGATTATC
>CAYVIG010000245.1:0-3950 GCA_964451445.1 uncultured Dehalococcoidia bacterium | reverse complement strand
TCTCCGGCCCCACGTTCTCAGCTCGCACATTCTCGCCCCAAGAACGGCCTCCCAGGCGAGTCACCCGAACGCCGGCCACCTGGTTCATCTCGATCTTCGGGACATTCACGTTCAAGAACAGCGTGTCTCCGGAGTAATCCACGAACTTCTCTGCCAGGGGTTTCAGTATCTTCTCGGCGATGTCGTACTTGGTGTTGGTCACTGCCGCCACGGAGATGGCGATGGTGTTGATGCCGCGCACGTAACTCTGCATCGCACCGCCCACGGTCCCGGAGACCATGACGTCATAGCCGACATTGGAACCGGCGTTCACTCCAGAAACGACCAAGTCCACGTTCTGCACCAGGCTCTCCAGGGCCAGTATGCAGCTATCGCCCGGGGTTCCCTCCACAGAGAAAGCACTCACCGGATGTAGTCCGTTTTCCGCACCTTGAAACTCTTGATCGACGGTCCATTCACCGGCCTTGACCGGTGCGTGGAGCGTCAAGCAGGCACCCACACCACTCTGTTGCCGGTCTGGCGCAACTACTACGACTTCGCCAACCTGCCGCAGGGCACGGGCTGCCGCCCAGATGCCTGGGGCGTTGATTCCATCGTCGTTGATTACCAGTATTTTCATGGATTAAGTTGAGCCTCGATCGTGGATTTACCGATAGAAATGGCCGTCAAATATGTTATCAGGTGCGATTTCCAAAAACAAAAATGGCTCACCGTTTCGCACTAGGAAAGAAGAAGGGCATCCCGATTGTTCGGGATGCCCTTTTATCACTAGCTTGTGGTTGGCTTAGTTGTGGTGAGCTAATCCGGTAGCGTGGAAGATAGCGTGCTTCAGTTCGATTGCCGCCATGGCCTGGCGGTACTCGGCCGATGCGAATACATCTCCAAAGACGTCCGAACCCAGGTCACCGTGGATCAGAGCCGTTGCCGCAGCGATGTTCTCCTCGTTCAACTCTTTACCGACCAAAGCTTGCTCCACTGTCGGCCCCCTGGTGGGGATAGGTGTGAACCCGCCCACAGCGACTCTGGCAGCGGTGCAAACATCGTTTTCCACCGTCACCACCACTCCAGCTCCCACCACGGCAAAGGACGTGGCTGGGTGGGCCATCTTGGCGTATTCGGCGTGTTGGTTTGCCGCCAATACCGGCATATCGATGGTGGTGAGTATCTCGTTCTCTCCCAACACAGTCTCGAACGGGCCGATGAAGAAATCGTCAGCGGACACCGTCCTGGAACCGCCTCGCATGAGTCCACCCGTGCCCTGGATGGTGAACTTGGCGTCCATCACTTTCAGCACTGTGGGCAAGTCTGAAGCGGGGTCAGCATGGGAGATGTTGCCGCCAATCGTCCCTCGGTTTCTCACCTGTGGATCACCGATGCCATAGGCCGTCTCCCAGAGGATTCCCGCGTTGTCTTTCACGTCGTGGGATTCGGCGATCTCGGCGTGGGTGGTGAGAGCGCCAATACGCAGGGTCCCGTTTTCAACGGAAATCCCACGTAATTCCTCGATGCCACCTATATCTATGAGCATCGGGATACTGGTCAGGCGCAATTTCATCATTGGCAACAAGCTGTGGCCGCCGGCGATGAGTTTTGCGCCCGGATTATTACCCAGAAGCTGGATGGCCTCTGAGACTGATGTGGCTTTTTGATATTCAAATTCTGTTGCAAACATTTTTAGCTCCCCTGTCCCTGGCGAATGGCCTGCCAGACTTTTTCCGGGGTTAGTGGCATGTCTATACTGGTGACGCCCAAAGGTCGCAGAGCGTCGATCACCGCGTTGTAGACGGTGACGGTAGAGGCGATGGCTCCTGTTTCACCGATACCTTTCACGCCCAACGGGTTGTGAGGCGATGGGGTTACGGTGCTGAGCACTTCAATATCCGGCAGCAGATGAGCCCGAGGCAGAGCATAGTCTGTCATGGACCCGGTTATCAGCTGGCCGTTATCGTCGTAGATCACCCCTTCCCACAGGGTTTGTCCTATGCCCTGGACCACGCCACCGTGGACTTGGCCTTCAACGATCATCGGGTTGATCTGGGGGCCGCAGTCGTCACCGGCGATATACCGCCTGACGACGATATGGCCGTTATCCTTGTCCACATCCACCACGGCCAGGTGGGTTCCAAACGGATAGACGAAGTTGGGCGGGTCATAGAACGCTGAAGCTTCCAGTCCTGGTTCCATTCCTTCCGGCATGTTCCAGGCCACGTTGGCCATGGTTGCCATCTCCTGGATAGACTTGGTCTGGTCGGGCGAGCCTTTCACAGAGAATTGGCCGTCTGCGTATTCAACGTCTGCCTCGGCGGCTTCAAGCAGGTGCGCTGCGAGGAGACGGGCTTTCTCTTTGATCTTACGGGCGGCCAGCACCATGGCCGCAGCGCCCACCGAAGTGGTCCGACTGCCGTAGGTGCCCCAGCCCATGGGTGTGTTGCTGGTGTCACCGTGGGTGATGGTCACATCATCCACATCGACGCCCAGTTCGTCGGAGACTATCTGAGCAAAGGTAGTTTCCTCTCCTTGGCCATGGGGGGAGATGCCTGAGTAAACATGAACTTTTCCGGTGGGATGGAAGCGCACAATCGCGCTCTCCCAAAGTCCGCCACCGAATCCGACTGCCCCTGCCACCTGTGAGGGGCCAAGACCGCAGATCTCCGCGTAGCAGGTAACACCGATGCCCATGTAATGCCCGTGCTCGCGCATCCGGGACTGCTCCTGTCGGAGGGCCTGGTAATCAGCATGGCCCAAAACTTTGTTCATCAAGGGCTCGTAGTCGCCGCTGTCGTAGGTAATGCCGCTGGCGACGTCGTGCCCGTCTTCAAATTTGGGAATCAGATTCTTCCGTCTCAGCTCAACCGGGTCGGTGCCCAGTTCCACTGCCAGCAGATCAACCAGCCGTTCCACCAAGAAGGTGGCTTCCGGCCGGCCAGCGCCGCGGTAGGCGTCTGTTGGAGTGGTGTTACTGAACACACCGTAGATGTCGGCCTTAGTGGCTCCGATGTCATACGGGCCCGAGTAGATAAGCCCGTGCAAGATTGTCGGGACACCGGGGCCAGCGGTGGACAGATAAGCGCCCATACCGGCGTATATCTTGGTTCGGACCCCCGTAATCTTGCCCTCTCTGGTTGCCGCCATCTCCACGTACTCAACGTGGTCACGACCGTGGATGGTGGCCTGGAAACCCTCGGAACGTGTTGCAGTCCATTTGACCGGACGGCCCAACTGCATGGAGCAGAAAGATGCAATCATCTCATCTGCGTACATGGGAATCTTGCTGCCGAACCCACCACCGACTTCAGTGGCGATAACCCGTATCTTGTGTTCGCCTATCCCAGTTACCAGGGAAGCCAGGAATCGGCAGATATGGGGGTTTTGGCTGGTGCTCCATAGGGTCAATTCCCCAGTGGTTTTCGTCCAGTTGGCCACTGCGGAGCGGGGCTCCATGGCATTGGGAATCAACCGCTGCTGGATGATGATGTCTTTTACGATTACATCGGCGGCGGCGAAAGCGGCATCGGTGTCGCCGCCTTCAGCCACCCAGTGGAACGCTTGATTGTTGGGGGCATCCTCATGAATTTGGGGCGCGCCCGGCTGTATCGCGGCCTCAGGGTTGGTCACCGATGGCAGTGCGTCATAATCCACGTTGATCAGTTCCAACGCGTCTTCCGCCTGGTAGCGGTCTTCTGCAACAACCACAGCCACGGCATCTCCTTGATACCGGACCACATCTTTAGCGATGGCTGGGTGGGCCACGGCCACTAAGTCGGCGCCCGGTGGAACCCAAGCACAAGGTATTCCGTTCAGTACTCCTTCAATATCAACGCCGGTATAAACCGCCACCACGCCGGGGGCTGCCGCCGCCGCACTGGTGTCGATACTGTTGATCTTTGCGTGGGCGTGGGGGCTCCGCAGCATTGCCGCGTAAAGCATCCCGCGAAGCTGTACATCGTCCG
>CAYVIG010000244.1:0-3958 GCA_964451445.1 uncultured Dehalococcoidia bacterium | reverse complement strand
GCCGCGGATGGCGTTACAGAATTCTTCTTCTACCCGCCAGACGGCTCTTCCTTCTTCAGGGTTGGGGATCCCCGCCAGTTTTTCGTCGCCGCGTTTGCCGCCGTAGACGTTCTGTGCGCCGTCCACGTGGAGGGTTCCCTCGCTGCCGTAGATCCAGACACCGTTTCCGGATGACAGACCGGTGACGGCGCTGAACTGCATGTTGGCCTGGGCGCCGTTGGCCAGTTCAGCGAGTATATTCACGTGATCGGGAATGCTGATGTCGACCAGAGCTCCGTTCTCATCCTTGCGGCGGTTCACGTTGATCGATGTCATGGCTGATACCTTGGTGGCGCGGCCGACCCACCGGATCATGGCCTCGTACCAGATGCCCATGTTAAGGATGTTATAGCCGCTTAGGTCGCGGTCATGGCGCCAGTGCATCTCGCCGCCCTGGTCCATGAAGTTGTTGCCAAGGGACTGTACGTTCACGCCAATGATGTCGCCGATGTAGCCCTCGGCAATCTTGGCCTGGAGTAGGCGGTCGATCTTGAAGGTCAGGGGTGATGGGACGATCTGGGTGACCAGGTCTGGCCGCTCCCGGGAGGCGTCCAGCATCTCCTGGGCCTCTGCGGCAGTAGTGGCCATACGGGCTTCGCAGAGCACGTGCTTTCCGGCTTCCAGGGAGGCCAGCACCAGGGTGCGGTGCATGTAGGGCCAGGTACCGATGCAGATGGCATCGATGCTTGGGTCTTCCAGCAGGTCTTGCCAGTTATCGTAGACGCCGGAAATGTTGAACTGGTCAGCCACTGCCTGACTCGAGGCGCGGCTGCGGTTGGCAACTGCCGCGAGCTCCAGTCCATCTACCTTTTGGAAACCGGGGATGTGCCGGTCTCTGGTGTTTTTACCAGCGCCGATGAGGCCGATCCTGATTCCTTCTGAAGCCATGATTGCTCTCCCTGATGAGTGATTAGTGAGTTAGAAGAATCGCCTAGAGGGGCAGGTAGATCGCCTGCCCCGATTGGGCGCTGCGGGTAACTGCTTCGGTGAATTCCATGTATTGTACTCCCACGTCAAACGGGGTATGGGTTACTGCCCGGTTACCACGTATGGAATCGATGAAGTCTTGTTCCACTTGCCATTTACCCCGCTTGGCGTCGGCGATGGTATGTTCTTTGAATTCTGTATCTCCGGGTTTTCCAAGCAAGATTTTTTCGAAAGGCGGGCCTTCAAGTTTGATGGTGCCTTCGCTGCCAAAGATCCATAGTTCGGAGCCGGTCTGCATGCCGGTGACTGTGCTCCAACTGAGGTCGGCCTGGACTCCGGATGCGAACTCACACAGCACATTGACGTGGTCGGGGATCGTAACGCCGTGCATGATTCCGTCATCGTCCTTGCGTTGGTTGGTGAAGACATGGGTCATGGCCATGACTTTGGTGGCTGGGCCGACGTAGCGCATCAACGCCTCGTACCAGATGCCCATGCCCATGATGTTATAGCCGCTGAGCAGCCGGTTCTGTCGCCAATGGAGGTGTCCCTCTGTGTTCATGAAAGTGTCTGAGCGGTCAGCCCGACCGTGGTAGTCACAGACCCTGAGTCGTAGAGCTAGAAGTTGACCGAGCTCGCCGCTGGCAATCAAGTCCTGGACGGTCTGGTCCACCTGCAGTGTCTGGGGCGCTGGCACGATCTGGGTGACCAGGTGGGGGAATTGTCGGGAAGCATCCAGCATCTCGTGGGCTTCCTGAGCGTCCATGGCCATGCGGGCCTCGGTGAGGACGTGTTTGTCGTTCTCCAGGGCAGACAGGACTAAGGTGTTGTGCATGTAGGGCCAGGTGCCAACGCAGACAGCGTCGATGTCGTCAGCCTCCATCAGTTCCAGCCAGTTGTCGTAGACGGTGGGTATCTCGTACTCGCTTGCGATGGCCTCGCCGGATTCGCGGCTGCGGTTGGCCACGGCTACTATCTCAACGCCTTCTTGTTCTCGAAGGCCGGGTATGTGTCTGAGGCGGGTGTTTGCGCCGGCCCCAATGAGCCCAACGCGTATGATCCCATTTTCCATAATTGCCCCTCCAGGCGGCGCTGCGCGCAGCGCTAAAAGCGCGTTTCTATTAATGGTCTGAATTTGAATTCGACTAATTCTAGGTTAGAGGTTGGGTTTAGTCTATAGGCGAATG
Source organism: uncultured Dehalococcoidia bacterium (assembly GCA_964451445.1). Classification (GTDB taxonomy): domain Bacteria; phylum Chloroflexota; class Dehalococcoidia; order Lucifugimonadales; family UBA3495; genus UBA9611. Next base: position 1,805 of record CAYVIG010000244.1, on the reverse strand, counting down.
GCCGGATGGAGCCGCGTCTGAAAAGACTCCTCTACAACCCGACGTGCTGGTATATTAAGTCCGCGCTATTCCCATCCAATCTCCGTCCAATCAGTTGGGAGGTATCCAATGGAATCGCATGGCCGCTCATTACTCCAGGACCAATTCGGCCCTTTGCAGTGCGTACGAGTCCTATCCACGGGTTCCATCGTGGCCGAACCGGTGGCTGCCGCCATGGCGGCTGAGATGGGTGCCGAGGTCATCCACATCGAACGGCCAGGAGGGGGTGAGGATTGGCGGCATGCCGAGTTCCCTATCGATAGCCCAACCGGAGAAGAGATCGCCAGCTCCTGGATTCAAGACCGGCGGAATACCTTCTACACAACCCTGGATTTCAGCACCTCTGAAGGCCAAGAGATATTCCTTGATCTGATCAAGCGGACCGACATCTGGATGGAGAGTTCCAAGGCCCAAACCTATGACAAGTGGGGCCTGGACGACGCGACGATACTCAAGGCCAACCCGAGCATCGTTATCTGTCATGTGTCTGGCTTTGGACAAGCCGGCGACCCTGAGTACGTAAAGCGCGCTTCCTACGATTTTACGGCGCAGGCCTTCGGCGGCATGATGAACCTGATGGGCAGCCCTGACCCAGCTCCTCCGTCCCGGGCAGTCCCATGGACAGCCGACTACATCACCGCTTTGTTCTGTCTTTGGTCGTCGCTGGCTGCGTATATCCATGTCCAACGCACTGGAGAAGGGCAAGTGATAGACCTGGCCCAATACGAGGCCGTGCACCGGATTCTCTCCGGCACCATGGTGGCCTACCACGAATTGGGCATGGTGCGGGAGAGAGCGGGCAACAAGGCGGGAAACGCCCAACCCTGGGACACGTTTCAGGCCAAAGATGGCTGGGTGGTTGTTGCTGCCATAGGCCCAATCGTTTACTCCCGAGTCTGCCGGGTCCTGGGCCTGGACCCGGAGGATGAGAAGTGGATTTCGGCGCGACGGGAGGTGGAATCACCCCAGGGCATAGAGTTTGACGCTATCCTACGGGGCTGGGTGGAGGAGCGGACCGTTGATGAGGTGGTTCAAACCTTTAACGACGCCCAGGTGGGTTGCAGCGGGATAATGAACGCTCAGGAGATGGCGGAGAACCCTCACTACCAGGCCCGTAATGTCCATGTGGAGTGGGATGACCAACAGTTGGGCAGAAGGGTGAAGGGCGTCGGGGTGGTGCCCAAGTTTTCCAAGACACCTGGCAAGATATGGCGTGGCTCGGTGTCGGTGGGCCATGACAATGACTTGATTTACCGAGACCTATTGGGATTGCAAGAACACACCTTGGCTGACCTCTCCGATCGCGGAGTTATTTAACCGCCTCAGCGTGTCTAACGTTTGAAAACAGAGGTTTCAACTCCGGTGCTTGGTTCCTTCTTCCACGGTTTGGTAAACATACCCTTCTCGGCCTGGTTTCGGGTTGAGGGGGACAGTATGCGGCCGTTTCTCAGGCATGGAGAGTCCGCTCTGGTGGTGCGAACTCGGTTCAGCTGGAATAAGCTGCGACGGGGAGATGTGGCTGTGTTTGAGCGTCCTACCGCTGCCGGTGGCACATCCATCAAACGCGTGATCGGCTTGCCGGGTGAGGACATCAAGATTGCCGGTGGCCGGGTTTACATAGACGGGCAGTTATTGGCAGAGGACTATGTTGGCGGAGTGACGGACGAGGAGGAGAAGGAGTGGTTCAACGGACCGGACGAGTATTTCTTGCTGGGGGATAACCGCGCGAAGAGCACTGATAGCAGGAATCATGGGCCGGTGGCCGG